>NZ_JAXAFJ010000003.1:0-364001 GCF_033898525.1 Terrihabitans rhizophilus
TGAAGAACCAGTGAAGCGCTCAGCGGCGCCCCGTCCGGTGTGAGGCGTTATCTAAGGGGTCGCGCTTTTGGTGTCAACAGCCATGGAATCGATTTTTCGCATCCTCTTCATAAAAACTGCAAAAGCGTAATTCCGTCAGTCGTTTGGCAGGTGCTGCGGATGTGTGCGGGGCGCCATTCTCCCTCTGTACGGCGTCGTGGAGGGAACCGGATGCAAGCTCGATCTTTGACCATGCACAGGCCCGTTGGCGCAGCTGCGTCCTGCTCATTTCGCCGCGTCCCGACGGGCATCACCATCGTGTCCCCGGAGAGAACCGATGCTCAAGAACTACCCCAAGCCGCCCTTTCCCGATCAGCCGCAGCCGATGCCGGGCCAGACCGCGAAGATGGATCCCGTGCCGGACCATGGCGAGGACAGCTACAAGGGGTCGGGCCGGCTGGCCGGCAAGAAGGCTATCATTACGGGCGGGGACAGCGGCATCGGCCGCGCCGTCGCTTTGGCCTTCGCGCGTGAGGGCGCGGACGTGCTCGTCAGCTATCTTAACGAGGACGAGGATGCCCGCGAAACGCAGCGGCTGGTCGAGAGCGCCGGCCGCACCTGCGTGCTGATGCCGGGCGACATCTCCCAACCTGCGCACTGCCGCGCCATCGTGGACAGGGCGGTCTCCGAACTCGGCGGGCTCGACGTGCTGGTGAACAACGCCGCCCATCAGGCGACCTTCAGTGATGTGGGGGACATCAGCGACGAGGAGTGGGACATCACGTTCCGCACCAACATCCACGCGATGTTCTACCTGTCGAAAGCTGCCGTGCCGCACATGAAGGAGGGTGGCTCCATCATCAACACCACCTCGGTGAATGCCGACACGCCCAGCCCGCAGCTGCTGGCCTATGCCACCACCAAGGGCGCGATCCAGAACTTCACCGGCGGCCTGGCCCAGCTTCTGGCCGAGAAGGGCATCCGCGTGAACTGCGTGGCGCCGGGTCCGGTCTGGACGCCGCTGATCCCCTCCACAATGCCGGCGGAGAAGGTGAAGTCGTTCGGCGAGCAGGTGCCGATGAAGCGGCCGGGACAGCCAGCCGAGCTGGCGCCGGCCTATGTGATGCTGGCCTCAGACGAGGCAAGCTACATTTCTGGCGCGACCATCGCGGTCACCGGCGGAAAGCCCATCATCTGACGGGGCATCTGATGGTGCGCGGCGGCCCGGTCAGCCTTGCGCCATGCGGGCCGCCGTCCATGTAAGGCAGGAGAGGGTGGCACCTATCGTCCGCTGCCCGTAAGGCAGAGATCCCCGTGCATTTCCCTTTCGACAACAGCTATGTGCGCTTGCCCGCGCCGTTCCATGCCGCCGTGCAGCCCACCCCCGTGGCCGCGCCGCGCCTCCTGAAGCTGAACCGCGCATTGGCGGTTGAACTCGGGCTCGATCCCGACGCGCTCGAGACGACTGAGGCCGTGGAGGTTTTTGCAGGCAACAAGGTCCCGGAGGGCGCAGAACCCGTTGCCCTCGCTTATGCCGGCCACCAGTTCGCCAATTTCGTGCCGGCGCTCGGCGACGGGCGTGCCATCCTCCTCGGCGAAGTGATCGACCGCAACGGTCAGCGCCGTGACATCCAGTTGAAGGGCTCCGGCCCCACGCCGTTCTCGCGCCGGGGTGATGGGCGGGCGGCGATCGGCCCGGTCCTGCGGGAATATCTCATCAGCGAAGCCATGCACGCGCTCGGCATCCCAACGACACGCTCGCTCGCCGCCGTGGCGACAGGCGAGCCCGTCTGGCGCGAATCGCAATTGCCCGGCGCCGTGCTGACGCGCGTTGCGGCAAGCCATGTCCGCATCGGCACCTTCCAGTACTTCGCGGCGCGCGGAGACGTGGAGGCCACCCGGACTTTGGCCGACCATGTGATCGCCCGGCACTATCCGGAGCTCGCAGGCCATGAGGACCGCTACACGGCGTTCTTCGATGCCGTGATCGGGCGGCAGGCGTCCCTGATCGCGCAATGGCTGCATGTGGGCTTCATCCATGGCGTGATGAACACCGACAATATGACGGTGTCCGGCGAGACCATCGACTACGGCCCGTGCGCCTTCATGGATGCGCATGATCCCAACACCGTGTTCAGCTCCATCGACCGGCAGGGGCGTTATTCCTACGGCAACCAGCCGGGCATCGCGCAGTGGAACCTGACCCGCCTTGCCGAGTGCCTGTTGCCGCTGCTCGACGAGAACACCGACCGCGGCGTGGAGAAGGCCGAGGCGCTGATCGGCGGGTTCGCCAAGCGCTTCAACGACAGCTTTGTGGGCGGGCTTCGCCGCAAGCTGGGTCTCGCGACGGCGCGAGAGGGCGATGCGGAGCTGGCGCGGGATCTGCTGCAGGCCATGTTCTCGGGCCGCGCGGACTTCACGCTGACCTTCCGGCGGTTGGCCGATGCGGTTGAGCGAGGTGCGGGAGAGGAAGGCGTCCGTGAGTTGTTCGAAACCACGGACGGCCTTGATGCATGGCTTGAGGTCTGGCGTGCCCGCTTGGCGGAAGAAGGCGCCGACGGCGCGGAGGTGCGCGACCGGATGCGGTCGGTGAACCCGGCCTACATCCCCCGCAACCACCGCGTCGAGATGGCGCTCATGGCGGCGGCGGAGGACAACGATCTCCGGCCATTTGAAGAGATGCTCGACGTGCTGTCGCGGCCCTTCGAGGACCAGCCCGGCCGGGAGGCCTATACGCTTCCCCCGCCGCAGGAGCAGCGGGTGTACCAGACCTTCTGCGGCACCTGAACTCACGCCCTCGGCGTGGGGAGCAGCGCTAGCCGTGTCAGAGGCTGTGGGTTCCGGCCTGCGCCGGAACGCTGCGGAGCGACTTGGCGGCGTCCCGGCGCAGGCCGGGACCCATACGCCGTATCCCGGCGGTTCTGCTAGGAGGAACGAAGCCGGCTTGCGCGGCGCATGATTTCGCGCATGCTTGAAAACGAAACAAAACGAAAGTTCGCTTTCCATGCCCGACATCAGCGTGCGCCAGCAGGAGATCATCGATCTCGCCCGCGCCCGCGGCCGCGTTGCGGTCGATGACCTCGCCTCGCGTTTCGAGGTCACGCCGCAAACGATCCGTAAGGATCTGAACGAGCTCTGCGAACGGAGGCTGCTGTCGCGCGTCCATGGCGGCGCCATGGTGGCGTCGGGCGTGGAGAACCTGGGCTATGAGGCGCGGCGCCAGATCGGTTCTCGGGAGAAACGCGCCATCGGCGAGGCGGCGGCGCGGCTGATCCCCAACAACTCGTCCTTGTTCCTCAATATCGGCACCACCACGGAGGAGGTCGCCCGGGCCCTGTCCGATCATGAGGGGCTGCTGGTCATCACCAACAACCTCAACATCGCCAGCATCCTCTACCCGCATCCGCGCATCGACGTGATCGTGGCGGGTGGTCCGGTCCGCCGCTCGGATGGCGGGGTGATCGGCGGCGCGGCGGTGGATTTCATCAAGCAGTTCAAGGTGGATCACGCCGTCATCGGCACCTCCGCCATCGATCCGGACGGCGCCTTGCTGGACTACGACTTTCGGGAAGTGCGCGTCAGCCAGGCCATCATCGGCAATTCACGCAAGGTCATCCTCGCGGCCGACCGCTTCAAGTTCGAGCGCTCGGCGCCCATCCGCGTGGCGCATATGAGCCAGGTCAATGTGTTCGTGACCGACTGGCTCTCGTCGGAGCCGGTCGCCGCCGCCTGCCGCGAGCACGGGGTCGAGGTCATCGAAACCAGCGGTGAGCCGGACGCGGATGATGTCGGCTGATTTTCGATAAAGCTTTCGTTTCGTGCCTATTGTGCTTCGTTTCGTTTTCTCCTAGCCTCGCTTTTAACAAAGAGGAGCGGGCAATGACCCGCTCACGACAGGCGAGGGAAACGTGGCCGAAGCGATGTACGACATCGCCATTGTGGGCGGCGGCATCAACGGATGCGGCATCGCACGGGATGCGGCCGGCCGTGGGCTGAAGGTCTTCCTCTGCGAGAAGAACGACTTCGGTTCCGCCACCTCCTCGGCCTCCACCAAGCTCATCCATGGCGGCCTGCGCTATCTCGAGTTCTATGAGTTCCGGCTCGTCCGAGAAGCTCTGATGGAGCGCGAGCGGCTGCTCGCCATCGCCCCGCACATCATCTGGCCGATGCGCTTCGTGCTGCCGCATCATGTCGGCCTGCGCCCGCGCTGGATGCTGCGGCTCGGCCTGTTCCTCTACGACAGCCTTGGGGGCCGCAAGCTGCTGCCGCGCGCGCGGTCCATCGACCTCGCGCATTCGCCCTATGGGGCGCCGCTCAAGGACGAACTGCGCTCCGGTTTCGAATATTCCGATTGCTGGGTCGAGGACTCGCGGCTGGTGGTGCTCAACGCCATGGATGCCGCCGCGCATGGCGCAAGCATGAACCCACACACACGCTGCGTCTCGGCCGTGCGCGAAGAAGGCGCGTGGCGCGTCGCGGTGGAGCGTGACGGAGCGCCCCGGCAGATCACCGCGCGCGTGCTGGTCAATGCCGCCGGCCCGTGGGTGGGAGAGGTGCTGCATGACCAGTTGCAGCGGCCCTCGCACGCACCCATCCGCCTCGTGAAGGGCAGCCACATCGTGGTGCGCAAGCTGTTCGACCACGACCACGCCTACATCTTCCAGAACGCCGATGGGCGGATCATCTTTGCCATCCCCTACGAGCAGGACTTCACCCTGATCGGCACCACCGACCAGGACTATGAGGGCGACCCGTCCGCAGTGTCGGCTTCACAGGGCGAGATCGACTATCTCTGCGCCAGCGCCAGCGAATATTTCCGCCGACCGGTGACGCCCGATCAGGTGGTGTGGACTTATTCCGGCGTGCGCCCGCTCTACGATGACGGCGCATCCACGGCCCAGAAGGCCACGCGTGACTATGTGCTCGACCTCGATGCACCCGATGGCCTGCCGCCGCTGCTCAGCGTGTTCGGCGGCAAGATCACGACCTATCGCCGCCTGGCGGAGGCGGTCCTCGACCGGCTGTCCGCCCATCTCCCCCCTGACCGTTCGTGGACCGCGAACGCCCCCCTGCCAGGCGGCGACTTTTCACCAGAAGATGCAGAACGCCTGATGGCGCGCCTGCGTGCGTCTTATCCGTTCCTGTCATCGGGATGGGCCCGGCGGCTCATCCGCGCCTATGGGACACGCGCCGCCCAGATCCTTGGGCCGGCAAAGCGCACGGAGGATCTCGGCCGGGATTTCGGCGCCGGCCTTACCGAGGCCGAGGTGTCCTACCTCGTGGAACATGAATGGGCGCGCAGCGCAGCAGATGTGCTGTGGCGACGCTCCAAGCTCGGCCTTCATCTCGATGCGGAGCAGCGCGCCGCGCTCGAAACCCACATGACGATTGGGCGCTTCAGCGCTCATTCGGCGGCCTGAGGAAACGCCATGTCGCTCGTCCTCGATGCCGTTTCGAAGGTGGTGGGGCGCAGCACGCATATCGCCGATGTCTCGCTGGCGCTTGAGGCGGGCAGCCTCAACGTGCTGCTCGGGCCCACGCTCTCGGGCAAGACCACGCTCATGCGCATCATGGCCGGCCTGGAGCCGCCGACATCGGGTCGCGTGCTGTTCGAGGGGCACGACGTCACCGGCGTGCCGGTGCGCCGCCGCAATGTGGCGATGGTCTACCAGCAGTTCATCAATTACCCCGCCCTCAGCGTCTACGAGAACATAGCCTCGCCGCTGCGCGTGGCCGGGAGGCCGAAGAGCGAGATCGACAGCCGCGTCATGGAAGCCGCGCGCCTGCTGCGGCTCGAACCCATGCTGGAGCGCACGCCGCTGGAGCTCTCCGGTGGCCAGCAGCAGCGCACCGCGCTGGCCCGCGCGCTGGTGAAGAACGCCTCGCTCGTGCTGCTCGACGAGCCGCTCGCCAATCTCGACTACAAGCTGCGCGAGGAACTGCGCGAAGAGCTCCCGAAGATATTCGCCGCCGCCGGTGCTATCCTTGTCTATGCGACGACCGAACCCTCGGAAGCGCTGCTGCTCGGCGGCAATACGGCAACCCTGCACGAAGGCCGCGTTACGCAGTTCGGCCGCACGCTCGACGTCTACCGCCAGCCCGTAGACCAGAGGACGGCGGCGGTGTTTTCCGATCCGCCGATGAACTTCCTGAAAGCGGACATTCGCGGCGGCGTCGCCTGCACGCCGGAAGGCATCGTCCTTCCGCTGCCGCCTACGCATGCGGCGCTGCCGGACGGGGCCGCGGTTCTTGGCTTCCGTCCCGATCATCTTCACCTGCAACGCCGCGACGCCGGCAGCGTGGCTTTGGCCGCGACGGTGGCTGTCGTGGAGATCACCGGCTCCGAGAGCTTCGTGCATGTGACACATGGCGGTGCCCGCTGGATCGCGCTGGCGCATGGCGTCCACGATCTGCGGCCGGGAACGCCCATCGAGGTCCATCTCGACCCGCGCCGCATCTTCCTGTTCGACGCGGCCGGGCAACTCCTCAGCGCGCCCGAGCGCGCGGAAGCGGCGTGAGGCGGCGCACATGGCGACGATCAAACTCGACCAACTCGCCCATGCCTACAGGCCCAACCCGCAGGCGCCGTCCGATTACGCGCTGCGGCCTCTGAACCTCGAATGGCGCGACGGTGGCGCCTATGCCCTGCTTGGCCCCTCGGGCTGCGGCAAGACCACCTTGCTCAACATCATTTCCGGGTTGGTGCGTCCGAGCGAGGGCCGCGTGCTGTTCGATGGTCGCGACGTCACCGACGTGCCGACAGAACAGCGCAACATCGCGCAGGTGTTCCAGTTCCCCGTCGTCTACGACACCATGACGGTCTACGAGAACCTTGCCTTCCCGCTGCGCAACCGGGGCATGAGCCGGTCCGAAGTCGATGGCCGGGTGCGCGAGATCGCGGCCATGCTGGACATGTCGGCGGAGCTGAACCGCCGTGCCAGCCGGCTGACAGCCGACGCCAAGCAGAAGATCTCGCTCGGGCGCGGCCTTGTCCGCAACGACGTGGCGGCCGTGCTGTTCGACGAGCCGCTGACGGTGATCGATCCGGCGCTGAAATGGCAGCTGCGCTCGCAGCTGAAGCAGCTTCAGGCCCGCGTCGGCCGCACCATGATCTATGTGACGCACGACCAGACGGAGGCCATGACCTTCGCGGACACGGTCGTGGTGATGTTCGAGGGCGAGGTGGTGCAGATCGGCACTCCGGCGGAGTTGTTCGCCAGGCCGGCCCACACATTCGTCGGCTATTTCATCGGCTCGCCGGGCATGAATGTGCTGCCCGCGCGGGTGGAGGGGGATCGCGCGCAGGTCGGCGGCTCCACCATCCGCTTGGCACAGGGCTATCCCCGCTTGCCCGATGGCGAGCGCATCGAGATCGGCATCCGTCCCGAAGACCTGCGCTTCGCCGCGAGCGGGGAGGGGCTGCCCATCCGCATCAGCCGCGTCGACGATATCGGCCGCATCAAGATCGCCCGCGCCCGCTTCGAGGACCACGACCTCAACCTCGTGCTTCCCGAGGGGGCGCAGGTTGCCACCGGCGCGGGCGTCGCCGTTCCCGTGCCGGACCGCGTCCACGTCTATGCCGGCGGGCACCTCGTCGAGGGGGAGGCGTGATGGACAAGCCGTTCAACAACCGCGCCTGGTTCCTTGTCCTGCCGGTGTTCCTGCTGGTCGCCTTCTCGGCCATCCTGCCCCTGATGACGGTGGTGAACTATTCGGTTCAGGACACCTTCGGGAACAACCAGTTCTTCTGGGCGGGCACCTCCTGGTACACCGAGCTGCTGGCCTCCGAGCGCTTCCACGCGGCCCTGCTGCGCCAGATCACCTTCTCCGCCATCATCCTCGCTATCGAGATCCCGCTCGGCGTCCTCATCGCTCTGTGCATGCCGCGAGGGGGCTTCTGGTCCTCGGTGACGCTCGTCCTGATGGCCCTGCCGCTGCTGATCCCGTGGAACGTGGTCGGCACCATCTGGCAGATGTTCGGGCGCGGCGATATCGGCCTGCTCGGCTACACGCTGAACAGCCTCGGCCTGAACTACAATTATGTGCAGGATGCAGAGGACGCCTGGATCACCATCGTGGTGATGGATGTCTGGCACTGGACGTCTCTGGTGGCCTTGCTGGCCTATGCCGGGCTGCGCTCCATCCCGGAGGCCTATTATCAGGCCGCCCGCATCGACGGAGCGTCGCGCTGGTCGGTGTTCCGGCTGATCCAGCTGCCGAAGATGAAGCACGTCCTCGTCATCGCGGTGCTGCTGCGCTTCATGGACAGCTTCATGATCTACACGGAGCCGTTCGTGCTGACCGGCGGCGGGCCGGGCAATTCCACCACCTTCCTGTCCATCGACCTCGTGAAGATGGCGCTCGGCCAGTTCGACCTCGGCCCGGCGGCGGCGATGTCGATCGTCTACTTCCTCATCATCCTGCTGTTCTCGTGGATCTTCTACACGGTGATGAACCGCGACGAGAGCGCCAGGGCGCCGGAGGGCACGTCATGAAGCGGGCAATCCTCGTCCTCTACATCCTGTTCCTGCTGGTGCCGATCTACTGGCTCGTGAACATGTCGTTCAAGACGAACCAGGAGATCCTGACCACGATGACCCTGGTGCCGATGGCGCCGACGCTGGCCAATTACGCCGTCATCTTCACCGATCCGGCCTGGTACAACGGCTACATCAACTCCATCAGCTATGTGGTGCTGAACACGGTCATCTCGATCGCGGTGGCCCTGCCGGCGGCCTATGCGTTCTCGCGCTACCGCTTCCTCGGCGACAAGCACATGTTCTTCTGGCTGCTGACGAACCGCATGGCGCCGCCGGCTGTGTTCGCGCTGCCCTTCTTCAACCTCTATTCGGCGATCGGCCTGTTCGACACGCCGCTGGCGGTGGCGCTCGCGCACTGCCTGTTCAACGTGCCTCTGGCCGTGTGGATCCTCGAGGGCTTCATGTCCGGCGTGCCCCGGGAGATCGACGAAACGGCCTATATCGACGGCTACAGCTTCCCGCGTTTCTTCCTGAAGATATTCGTGCCGCTCATCGCGTCCGGCATCGGCGTCGCTGCCTTCTTCTGCTTCATGTTCTCGTGGGTGGAACTGCTGCTGGCGCGCACGCTCACTTCGGTCTCGGCCAAACCCATCGCGGCCACCATGACGCGCACCGTCTCGGCCTCGGGCATCGACTGGGGCGTGCTGGCGGCGGCCGGCGTGCTGACCATCATTCCCGGCGCGCTCGTGATCTATTTCGTCCGCAACTACATCGCCAAGGGCTTCGCCCTGGGGAGGGTGTGATGAGGCATCCGCACGGCGCGCACGCTCCCTCTCCCTTGAGGGGAACGGGTCGGGGTAGGGGGGCTGAAAGCCTCGATTTCCTTCCGGCCCTCACCCGCACGCCTGCGGCGTGTCGCCCTCTCCCTGCCGGGGAGAGGAGAAGGGGCGCGCGGCATGGATGACCTTTCCGGCTTCGCCTGGATGGCGTGGACGCCTCAGACCGCCGCCTTCTTCGGCACCATCGCGCTGTTCCTCGTCGGCATGACGGTGTGGGAGCGCATCTCCCCGTCCGGTGAACGCAGCGGCGTGCTCCGCATCACCACCACGCGCGGAGACCGGCTGTTCATCTCGCTTCTCGGCGCCGCCTTCATCCATCTCGGCTGGCTGGCCTTTGTCGGCCCCGATCTTTGGTGGGCCCTTGCCGTTTCCGTCGTCTACGCATTCGCGGTGTTCCGCTGGGTGTGAGGACGACGAGACTGACATTCCGCGGGCCAGCGTTCGGGACCCGTGGCTGAAAAAAGAAGAACGAACGTGGGAGGACAACATGCGCAGACACATCACCGGCATGGCGGCAACGGCCATGGTTCTGGTGCTCGGAAGCGTGCCGGCCTTCGCGGACAGGGATGCCGCGCAGCGCTGGGTCGACACCGAGTTCCAGCCTTCGACGCTCTCCAAGGAAGAGCAGATGAAGGAGATGGACTGGTTCATCAAGGCGGCGGAGCCCTTCAAGGGCATGCAGATCAACGTCGTCTCCGAGACCATCACCACGCACGAATATGAATCGAAGACGCTGGCCAAGGCCTTCAGCGAGATCACGGGCATCAAGCTGACGCACGACCTGATCCAGGAAGGCGACGTGGTCGAGAAGATCCAGACGCAGATGCAGTCCGGGAAGAACATCTACGATGCGTGGGTGAAC
This sequence comes from Terrihabitans rhizophilus, assembly GCF_033898525.1. NCBI lineage: Bacteria > Pseudomonadati > Pseudomonadota > Alphaproteobacteria > Hyphomicrobiales > Terrihabitans > Terrihabitans rhizophilus. The sequence continues at coordinate 10,161 of NZ_JAXAFJ010000003.1, forward strand.
GACTCCGACCTGATCGGCACCCATTTCCGCTACAAGCAGGCCATCCCGCTGACCGACTTCATGGCCGGCGAGGGGGCGGACGTGACGAGCCCGACGCTCGATCTGCCGGACTTCATCGGCACCAGCTTCACCACCGCGCCCGACAAGAAGATGTACCAGCTGCCCGACCAGCAGTTCGCGAACGTCTACTGGTTCCGGCAGGACTGGTTCCAGCGGCCGGAGCTGAAGGAGCGGTTCAAGGCCAAGTACGGCTACGAACTCGGCGTGCCGGTGAACTGGTCGGCCTATGAGGACATCGCCGAGTTCTTCACCAACGACGTGAAGGAGATCGACGGGGTCAAGGTCTATGGCCACATGGACTATGGCAAGAAGGACCCCTCGCTGGGCTGGCGCTTCACCGATGCCTGGCTCTCCATGGCCGGCAATGGCGATCGCGGGCTGCCCAACGGCCTTCCCGTCGACGAATGGGGCGTGCGCATGGAAGGCTGCCGGCCCACGGGCTCCTCGGTCGAGCGCGGCGGCGACACCAATGGCGCGGCGGCGGTCTACTCCATCGTCAAATATGTGGAATGGCTGAAGAAGTATGCGCCTCCGCAGGCCGGCGGCATGACCTTCTCGGAGTCCGGCCCCGTTCCCGCGCAGGGCAATGTTGCCCAGCAGATGTTCTGGTACACCGCCTTCACCGCCGACATGGTGAAGCCCGGCCTGCCGGTGGTGAACGCGGACGGCACGCCGAAATGGCGCGTGGCCCCGTCGCCGAAGGGTGCGTACTGGAAGGAGGGCATGAAGCTCGGCTATCAGGACGTCGGGTCGTGGACGCTGCTGAAGTCCACGCCGCTGGAACGCCGCAAGGCGGCCTGGCTCTACGCCCAGTTCGTGAACTCCAAGTCCGTCTCGCTGAAGAAGAGCCATGTCGGCCTCACCTTCGTCCGCGAGAGCGACATCTGGGACAAGACGTTCACGGAACGTGCGCCGAAGCTCGGCGGCCTCATCGAGTTCTACCGCTCGCCGGCCCGGACGCAGTGGTCGCCCACGGGCAACAACATCCCGGATTATCCGAAGATGGCGCAGCTCTGGTGGCAGAACATCGGTGACGCATCCTCCGGCGCGAAGACCGCTCAGGAAGCCATGGACTCGCTGGCCAACGCGCAGGACCAGGTCATGGCCCGCCTCGAACGTGCCGGCGTGCAGGGCGAGTGCGGTCCGAAGCTGAACGAGAAGCAGACCGCGCAGTACTGGATGGACAAGGCCAAGGCCGACGGCAACATCGCGCCCCAGCCCAAGCTCGACAACGAGAAGCCCAAGGGCGAGACGATCGACTACGACACCCTCATCAAGTCGTGGCCGGCGAACCCGCCGAATGCGCGGGCAAGTGCAGGTGGCGCGCCGGCTATGGAGCCTGCCAAGGCGCCTTGATCTTGCTCCTCATGCGGGTCAAGCCCGGCATGAGGAAGGGAGAGGCAACGAGATCGGAGGCCGGGAGCGATCCCGGCCTCCGTCGTACAGGCGGCACAAGACCGTCGGCAGAGGGGAGAGATCATGGCCGGCCATATCCTTGCGGTGGACCAGGGCACCACGTCCACGCGGGCCATCCTGTTCACGGCCGCGCTCGACGTGGTCGCCGTTGCGCAGAAGGAATTCCCTCAGCACTTCCCCGAGCCGGGCTGGGTCGAGCACGATCCGGAGGATCTCTGGGCCACCACCATCGCGACGGTGAACGAGGTTCTGGCGCGCGCCGACCTGAAGGCCTCCGACGTCGCCGCACTCGGCATCACCAACCAGCGCGAGACGACGGTGGTCTGGGACCGGCAGACCGGTCGCGCCATCCACAATGCCATTGTCTGGCAGGACCGCCGCACGGCTGAGCGCTGCGCCGAACTGAAGGTGCAGGGCGCGGAGGAACTGGTGTCCGCGCGCACGGGGCTGATCGTGGATTCCTATTTCTCGGGCACTAAGATCGCCTGGATCCTCGACCAGGTGCCCGGAGCGCGGGACCGGGCGGAGCGGGGCGAACTGGCCTTCGGCACGGTGGACAGCTTCCTGCTGTGGCGGATGACCGGCGGGGCGGTGCACGCCACAGACGCCACGAACGCCTCGCGTTCCATGATCTACGACATCGCCAAGGGAGCCTACGATCCGGAGTTGATGCGCCTGGTCGGCGTGCCGGAGGCCGTGCTTCCGGAGGTGCGGGATTCATCCTGCGATTTCGGCACCACGCTCCCGCACCTGTTCGGCGGTGCCATCCGCGTCTGCGGCATCGCGGGGGACCAGCAGGCGGCCGTGGTGGGGCAGGCCTGTTTCCGCCCCGGAATGATGAAGGTGACCTACGGCACCGGCGCCTTTGCGCTGCTCAATATCGGGGAGACGCCCGTTGCCTCCCGAAATCGGCTGCTGACCACCGTCGCCTACCAGCTCAATGGCCGCCGCACCTATGCGCTGGAGGGCGCCATCTTCGTGGCCGGCGCGGCGGTGCAATGGCTGCGGGACGGTCTCGGCATCATCAAGACGGCTTCGGAGACGCAGGCGCTCGCCGAAGCCGCCGATCCCGGGCAGGACGTCTATCTCGTGCCGGCCTTTGTCGGTCTGGGCGCACCGTACTGGGACTCGGAAGCGCGCGGCATGTTGACGGGCATCACGCGGGGCACCGGACGGGCCGAGATCGCCCGCGCCGCATTGGAGAGCGTCGGCTATCAGACGCACGATCTCTACACGGCCATGCGCGCCGACTGGCCGACGGATGAGAGCGCGGTGCTGCGCGTGGATGGCGGAATGGTGGCTTCGGACTGGGCCATGCAGTTCCTGGCCGACATGCTGGGCGCGCCGGTCGATCGTCCGGTTATCGCCGAGACCACGGCACTGGGCGCGGCTTATCTGGCGGGTCTGGAGGCCGGGCTGTGCCCGCCGCCCGACCAGTTCGGCCGCGGCTGGAAGCTGGACAGGCGTTTCACGCCCTCTGAACTCGACGGTGACCGCGCGCGCAAGCTGGACGGCTGGCACCGCGCGGTTGCGCGGGCGCGCTCAGGTGGTGGCTGATCTGGCGTGGCCTAGGCGTAGGGCACCCAGAACAGATGGAGCATCTCGAGGATCGTCCCGCCCACGAGGGCTGTCACCAGCAGGACGATTTCGAGGTCGTTGTCCATCACATGCTCCGCAGGATCCACGGTACAGGGTGCCACCACATCGCGGCTGGCAACAAGCCCGCTAGCACCCCCGCAAAGCATTATTCGGGCGTGCCGTTCCGCTCACCGTCGCTGTCGCCATCAAGATCAGGTGATGCGCGAAGAACCCGCCCGGGATAGCGCCCGTAGCGCACCCCGGGACCCTCGGCGCCGCCATCCTCGGGGATCATCGTCATGCCCTGCTGCTCGAAGCAGAACTGCAGCTTGTGCATGGTGTCCAGCGTGACATTCGGCACGCCATAGACCTGCTCTATGCGGCGGATGGTCTTCTCACTGACCCCTGAGCGCCGCGCCAGCTCGTCCACGCTCCACCGAAGGGCGGCGCGCGCCATGCGGATCTGACACGCTGTAAGCGCCACGCGCCCGCCTGAGGAGAAATTCAGGGACGAAATCCGGTCATCCATGACCGCATTTGAACGCTTCCCGCCACTGTGTCTAGCCTTCGTTAGCGTCCGCTCTACAAACGGGTCTCGCAGGATCGTATTCCTTCATGTCCTCTCGTCGTTTCGCCAGTTCAAAACCCGCCCGCGCCGCTGTCGTAGGGGCCGGGCCGGGCGGTCTCGCTTCGGCCATGCTGCTGGCCGCCTCGGGCATGCAGGTCACCGTCCATGAGAGGCTCGGAGCCGTCGGCGGCCGCACGCGTGTCATCGAGAACGGCGGCTATCGCTTCGATGTGGGTGCCACCTTCTTTCTCTATCCCGACATCCTGCGCGGCATCTTCGCCCAGTGCGGGCTGGAGATGGACGACTTCCTCACGCTGAAGCGTGTCGACCCGCAATACCGCCTCGCCTTCGAGGGCGGGCCCGACATCTATGCGACTCAGGATTTAGACCGGCTGGAGCGCGAGATCGCCAAGATCGATGCGCAGGACGCTCGCAATGTGCGGCTGTTCCTGGAGCGTGGACGGCGCAAGCTGAAGGCCTTCACGCCCGTGCTACGCAAGCCGTTCAACAGCCTCTCGGACTATCTGGCGCCCGACGTGCTGTCCTCGCTGCGGATGCTTGCGCCCCTGCGCTCGGTGGACACCGATATGGGCAGCCTGTTCCGCGATCCGCGCACGCGCCTGGCCTTCTCGTTCCAGACCAAATATCTCGGAATGTCGCCGTTCCGCTGCCCCAGCCTGTTCACGATCCTGGCCTTTCTGGAGTTCGAGTACGGCATCTGGCACCCGCTCGGGGGCTGCGGCCAGCTCAGCGAGGCCATGGCGGCGGCCGCGCGCCAGCTCGGTGCGGAGATCCGGCTGGGCGACCCGGTCGAGGAGATCGTCTTCGAGGGCCGCACCGCCAAGGGCGTGCGCACGGCAGACGGTGTCAGCCAAGCCGATGTGGTTGTCGTGAACGCCGATTTTGCGGCCAATATCCCGAAGCTGATCCCCAATCATCTTCGGCGCCGCTGGTCTGACGCCAAGATCGACAAGACCAAGCTCTCCTGCTCCACCTTCATGCTCTATCTTGGCATCGAGGGCGATTACCCGGAGCTCGACCACCACACGATCTTCCTGTCCAAGGATTATCGCGGAAATATCGAGGCCATCGAGAACGGGCTGCGTCCGCCGGCTGAGCCTTCGATTTACGTGCAGAACCCCAGCCGCACCGATCCTGCATTCGGCGGACGCGACGGCTCGTCGCTCTACGTGCTTGTGCCGGTCGGCCATTGCGGCGCGACGGACTGGGCCGCAGAGCGCCAGCCCTTCCGCGATCTCGTGGTGCAGCGGCTGGAGCAACTTGGGCTGACAGGACTAGGCGCGCGCATTCGGACCGAGAAGATCGTGACCCCGGATGACTGGACCAGCGAACTGGCGATCCATCGCGGCGCGACGTTCAACCTGTCCCACAGTCTTGACCAGCTGCTCTACTTCCGGCCGCACAACCGCTTCGAGGATGTGGACGGCGTCTACCTTGTGGGCGGCGGCACGCATCCTGGCTCCGGACTGCCGGTGATCTATGACGGCGCCCGGATCACGTCCGACCTGATCCTGCGCGATTTGGGGCTGGAATCGAGGCTCACGGCATGAACCCGCAGTCCTGCAATGGCAAAGGCCGCGACCGCGCCGCCGGCCAGCAGGTCCGGCAGGTAATGGCCGCCCGCGCTGAGGGTCGCCACGACGATGGCGGCGTTCACGAGGAGGGCCACGAGGTTCAGCGCCGGGATGCGCCACAGCGCCCAGACGGTCAGCAGGGCCAGGCAGACATGGAAGCTCGGAAAGGTGACGAGGCCGCGTATGTCGGTCAGCGCCAAGGTCTGCAGCGTTCCGTTCCGCAGCGCTTCCAGCGGCTGCAGATGCCAGACGGCACCCACCGTCTCCAGCCGGTCAAGACCGGCGGCAACGCCGTAATGGGCGTACGGCCCCTCGGCGGGGAACAGCGCGGAAACGCCGATTGCCACGGCCAGCGTGATGCAGAACATCCGGACATAGGCCCAGAGGCGGTCGAACTCCCGCGCGGCGCTCAGCGCCACTACCACCAATCCGACCTGCGGCCCGCTGGTGTGGTAGGCCTGCGCCAGCAGATGGGCGAGTGTCTCGTGCTGCTCGATCCACGCGATATAGGCCGGCCAGTCGAAGCCGAGCCCGCTCTCCCAGGCAGACAGCTGGTCGTCGAACAGCGGACGGCCGAGCGCGGCTGCAAGATAGTGCAGCACGGCGATCGCGATGGTGAAGGCGCCGAGGCCAGCGGTGGACAGCGCCATGCCGGCCAGCACGGGCTCCGGCTTCACGCGCGTCCAGAACGCGCCGGCAGCGGCGAGTGCGGCGATGACGAGGGCGGCGACCCCGAAGCCCTGCACCTCAAGCGCGATCCCGCTTGCCGCCAGCCAGACCAGATCCACAACGAGGATGGCGCCGGCAGCCAAAAAGATCGGGGTAGCGGGATGGCGGGTCTGTTCGGTGCGGAAGGTCGTGCCCTGAACCGTCGCCGCACCGCTCATCCCGTCCGCTCCCGTCCTCTTGCCAATGCTCCGGCAGAGATAGCTAGACTACGCATGGCGCCCGTTTTGGTTCGCCATCGCGCTTCACCAGATCGTCAGAGGTCATGATGAGCAGAGGCATCCATCCTGTAGGCGTCATCGGCGGCGGACTTGGCGGTCTCGCTGCAGCCGCCGTCCTGTCCGCACGCGGGCACGACGTCGTGGTGTTCGACAAGAACAGCTGGATGGGCGGCAAGGCGGCGCTGTTGGAGCAGGATGGCTTCCGCTTCGACATGGGGCCGACCATCCTGACCGTGCCGGCCGTGCTGCGCCGCATCTTCTCCGAAGCCGGCGAAAAGCTGGAAGACCACATCGACCTCATCAGGCTCGATCCGCAATGGCGCTGCTTCTTCGAGGACGGCGGCGTGCTCGACCTGCGCGAGAGCGTGGACGACATGGAGCGGGAGTTGGAGGCGTTCGCGCCGGGCAAGAAGCTCGGCGACGGCTACCGGCGGTTCCAGAAGCTGGCCGAGCGGCTGAACGATATCTCGGAGCGCTTCTTCTTCTGGAAGTCCGTCGAGGGCCTGAAGGACACGATGGACTTCCGGCGCAATCTCGATCCGAAGACCCTTTCGGACGTGCTGGCGCTGCGCATGGGCCAGTCGGTCGCCGGCATCATCCGCCGCCATGTGCCGGAAGAGCGCGTGGCGCAGATGCTGGACCATTACACCCAGTATGTCGGCTCATCGCCCTTCGCCTCGCCGGCGGTGCTGTGCGCCATCGCCCATATGCAGGCGAGCGGCGGCGTCTGGTATCCGCGGGGTGGCACACGCGCGGTGGCCGAGGCGCTGAAGGCGTTCGCGGAACGGCATGGCGCCCGCTTCATCACCGACACAGAGGTTACCGGCCTCGACATGCCGGGCGACTGCGTGAAGGCGGTGAAGACGGCGAACGGTTCGGTCCATCCCGTCAGCGCGGTGGTGTCGAACATGGACGCGATCCGCACCTATCGCGAACTCGTGGGCGGCAAGGCGGCGGAGCATTACGACCGGCAGGGGCATGAGGCCGCCTGCTCGGGCGTGGTGCTCTATCTCGGCCTGTCCAAGCGCTACGAGCACCTCCAGCACCATGACTTCGTGTTCTCGCGCGATGCCAAGGAGGAGTTCGACTACATCTACAAACGTGGCGAGCCGGCTCCGGACCCAACCTGCTACATCGCCGCGCCAGCCATCACGGACCCGACGGTGGCTCCGGAAGGCGGCGAGGCGCTCTATGTGCTGGTGCACGCGCCCTATCTTCGGCCCCACCATGACTGGAACGCCATGTTCCCGGCCTACCGCCAGACAATCCTGGACAAGCTGAAGCGCACGGCGGGCCTGCACGACATCGAGGAGCGCATCGTCTTCGAGAGCCACCTGACGCCGCAGGACATCCATGACCGCTACAAGGTCCTGAACGGGGCCATCTACGGGCTGGCAAGCCACGGCAAGTTCACCGGAGCGTTCAAGCCTGGCAATCGCAGCCGCCACATCGAAGGGCTGTACCTCGCGGGCGGGGCGGCGCATCCGGGCCCCGGAATGCCCATGGTGATGATGTCCGGCTGGATTGCCGCCGACGCACTGGACAGCGATCGCGCAGCGCGTCCGGCGGAAGCTGCGGAATAGATGCCGGGCGCGCCGAACAGCGCCGAGGACGTCCTGCGGCGGCGCTCGCCCCGCATGGTGGCGCTGTTCACGCGTATCTTCCGGCATTCACTGCTGCGCGATTTCCATGCCATGCGGTTTTCGAAGTCCGGTTCGCTGCCGGCCTCCGGCACGCCGCACCTCGTGCTCTACAGCAACCATCCCTCGTGGTGGGATCCGGTGGCGTTCCTGCTCCTGGGGGACCGTCTGTTCCATGGGCGGCCGGGCTTCGCACCCATCGATGAGCGGATGCTGAAGAGCTACGGCTTCTTCGAACGCATCGGCGTCTTTGGCGTGGACATCGAAAGCCGTGCCGGCGCCGTGCGCTTCCGGGACATCGCCTCGGCGGTGCTTGCCGATCCTGCGCGCATCCTGCTGGTGACGGCGCAGGGGCGCTTCGCCGATGTGCGCGAGCGCCCGCTGGTCCTCAAGCCCGGCATTGCCCATGTGGCGGACTGGTGCGAGGACGCCGTCTTCGTGCCGCTGGCGCTGGACTATGTGTTCTGGGACGAGCGCAAGCCGGAGCTGCTGGTGCGCTTCGGTGAGGCGACCACGGCGGCGGAGCTGCGCGCCCGTTCCAGCCGCGAAAGGCTGGCCCTGCTGGAGCAGGCTCTGGAAGAGAGCATGGACCGGCTGGCGGCGGAGGCCATCTCCCGCAACGCCGATCTCTTCACCCCGCTGGAAGCCGGACGCACCGGGGTGGGAGGCGTCTACGACCTGTGGCGCCGGGCGCGGGCGGGCTTGAGCGGCGAACGCTTCACCGGCACGCATGGGCCGGAGCCGCGATGACCCTCCTTGCGATCCTCGCGCTGGTGCTGGCCGTGCTGCCGGCCGTCATGACCTTCGTGAACCTGCCAGTGCTGCGGACGCCGCCGCTTCCGGCTATCCCGCCGCGAATTGCCATCCTGATCCCGGCGCGGGACGAGGAAGCGGGCATCGGCGCATGCCTGGATGCGGCGCTTGCGAGCACCGCCGCCGATGTGGAGGTCTTCGTGCTGGACGATGCCTCGACCGACCGCACGGCGGAGATCGTCCGCGAGCGCATGACCGGGGACCCGCGCCTTCGGCTGGAGCAGGCACCCGCGCTTCCCGCCGGCTGGAACGGCAAGCAGCACGCCTGCCAAGTACTCGCCGGGCTGACGGACAGGCCCGTGCTGCTCTTCGTCGATGCCGATGTGCGACTTGCCCCCGAAGGTGGCGCGAGGCTTGCGGAAGGCATGCGCCTCGCCGGCGCCGACCTCGCGAGCGGCGTACCGCGCCAGATCACCGGCAGCCTGCTGGAGCGCATGGTCATACCCATGATCAACGGCCTGCTGCTCGGCTATCTGCCCATGCGCCTGATGCGCAGCGATCCCCGCCCGACGCTCGCCGCCGGCTGCGGGCAGATGATGATGGTGCGCCGCGACGCCTACATCGCTGCCGGCGGTCATGCGGCCATCCGCACATCGCTGCACGACGGCCTGAAGCTGCCGCGCCTGTTCCGGGAGCGCGGCTTCAGGACCGAACTCGTCGATGGGACACAACTTGCGCACTGCAGGATGTACGACAGCGCACCGGCTCTCGTCAGTGGTCTGCTGAAAAACGCGACGGAGGGCATGGCGCGTCCGGTTGCCCTGCCGATCTGGACGCTGCTGCTGCTCGGCGGGCAGGTGCTGCCGTTCGTGCTGTTGCTGGTCTCCATCGTTGTCGGAAACGTCGCCTCGCTGCTCATCTCCGGCATCGCCTGCATCGCTGTGCTGGCCGCGTGGACCGCGCAGGCCCGACAGGTCGGGGAGCCTCTATCTTCTGTGATCCTGCGGCCCCTCGGGGTGCTCGTTCTGCTCGGCATCCAGTGGGCCGCTTTGGTGCGGCAGAAGCTCGGCATCCGGACGCAATGGCGGGGCCGTGCCTATCAGGCGCAGAGCTGATGCATGAGGCCGGTGTGGATGCTGCGTTCGGGCCTTTGCGCGCGGCGCAGGACCAGCGGGGCGGGCTCACCCCCGAAGAGCGGCGGGACCGGCTCAAGCGCCTGCGCGCGGTCGTCAGAGACGGGGCCGAAGCCATCGCCGCCGCCGTGGACGTGGATTTTCGAGGGCGCTCGCGGCACGAGACGCTGATGTCCGAAGTCGGCGTCGTCCTCGCTGCCATAGACCACGCTCTTCCACGCCTGCGGCGCTGGGCTGCGGACGAGCGGGTATCTGTTGGCTGGCGCTATTGGCCGGCACGGGGAGGGGTGGTCAAGCAGCCGCTCGGCGTCGTCGGCGTCCTTTCGCCGTGGAACTACCCGGTGCAGCTTTCGCTGATGCCCGTGGTCGGAGCCTTGGCGGCGGGTTGCCGCGTCCTGCTCAAGCCATCGGAACTTGCGCCTGCCACGGCAGATCTGCTCGCCCAGCTGGTGCGCGACAACTTTGCCCCGGATGAGTTCGCCGTTGTAACCGGAGGCGCCGATGTGGCCGCATCCCTGACGCGGCTGCCTCTGGACAAGATCGTCTTCACCGGCTCCGGCCGGATTGCACGTGAAGTGCTGCACGCGGCCGCCGACAACCTGACCCCCGTGCTTCTCGAACTCGGGGGCAAATCGCCCGCCGTCGTTCACAGCTCCGCCGATCTGAAGGTCGCCGCCGACAGCATTATCGGCGGCAAGCTGCTGAATGCCGGCCAGACCTGCGTGGCGCCCGACCACGTCTTCGTGCCGGCTGACCTGCGTGACGCTTTCGTCAGGGCCTGCCGCGACGCGGCGCGGAGGTTCTATCCGGACAATGGCGCCGGACCGGATTACAGCGCGGTGCTCGGCGACGGCGGACGTGCGCGGCTGCTGGCGCTTCAGGATGGCTTGCAGCGGGTGCCGCTTTTCGAAGCGGAGCCGGCGACCCCCAAGCTCGCACCGGCGCTGGTCATTGACCCTCCGGAGGGCAGCCGCGTGCTGCGCGAGGAGATTTTCGGCCCCGTGCTTCCGGTGCTGACCTATACGCGAACCGAAGAGGTTACGGCACATATCGCATCCGGGCCGGACCCTCTCGCGCTCTACCTCTTTGCGAGGGATCGCGGCTGGATCGACGAGATGATCGCCAAGACCCGGTCCGGAGGTGTCGCCATCAACGAAACCGTGCTGCACGTGGCGGTGGAGGCGCTGCCCTTCGGCGGCGTCGGCGCATCGGGCTACGGCGCCTATCACGGGCGCGCCGGCTTCGATGCCTTCACCCACCGCCGCTCGGTGTTCGTCCAGAGCCGCTACAGCGGAACCCGCCTGATGCGTCCCCCTTACGGGGCCATGGCCGACCGCGTCCTCCGCTTCATCGCGCGCTGAGGCCCACCAAGGTCCGGGTTGATGGCGGACGGACCTGCCGATACTGCGAGCCCATGAAAACGCCCGATCCACACCTCGCCGCCGCCGGCCGCGCCACCCAGCCGCCGGAGGGCCCGGCTCTTGTCATCTTCGATTGCGACGGCGTGCTGGTGGACAGCGAAATCCTGGCTGGACGTGCCATCGCCGACAGCCTGGCGGAGACCGGGCTTGTGATGTCGCCGGAAGAGGTGATCGATGCCCTTGTCGGCACGGACGAGGCCGGCACGCGCCGCGAACTCGAACGCCTGATGGGGCACAAGGTGCCTCCCGGGTTCAACGAGGATAAGCGGCGCCGGCTGGACGCGCTCTACCTGACGGACCTCAAGGCCTTCGGCGGGATTGACGCGCTCCTGGGCAGGCTCGCCGTGCCGTTCTGCGTGGCGTCGAACAGCAAGCATGCGCGACTGCGCAAGACCTTTGCGATCACGGGGCTCGACCGTCTTGTGGAAGGGCGCGTCTTCAGCGCCGAGGATGTCGCCCGCGGCAAACCGGCGCCGGACCTCTACCTTCATGCCGCGAATGTCATGGGTGTGGCGCCCGAGCGCTGCCTTGTGGTGGAGGACAGCATTACCGGCGCGACCGCGGCTCTTGCGGCGGGCATGCAGGTCATCGGCTTCGTCGGCGGCTCGCACATCCGGGCGGGGCACGACCGGCAGCTTCTGGCGCTGGGAGCGGTGTCCGTGGTTGGGGACGTTCCGGCTCTCGCGCGGGAGTTCCAGCGAAGGAACGTGCCGCTCAGCGGCTAGGCCACAGCGACGCTGAGACGCGGCAAAGTTGACCCAGCCGAGCAACCTTTGGACAAGCTTTCTCGTACATTGTTGTACCGATGGGGGTACGTCGCACGTGTTCAAGAGTTTGCCCAAGCGTCTGTCGTCTCTGAGGGACAAGGCGACGCTCGGCCAGCAGATGGGCCTTGTCGCGGCACTTCTCTGCCTGGTGCTCGTGGCCAGCGCGTCCATCAGCGCGGCCCTGATCGCGCGCCAGCAGACCAAGGCCCGTGTAGAGGCCGAGATGACGACCCTCGCCTCCAACATGGCCGAGCGGCTCGACATGCGCATGTTCGAACGCCTCCGCGACGTGCGCAATCTCGCGGCCATGGAGCCGCTGCGGCGCATCTGGGAGGCCGACGACGCCGGCGACGCCCGCAATGTTCTGGAGCAGTTGCAGGCCTCCCTGTCTGAATACACCTGGATCGGCTTTGCGACGGCGGACGGCACTGTGAAAGCCTCGACGTCCGGGATGCTCGAAGGCAACAGCGTCGCCGCACGGCCGTGGTTCAAGCAGGGACTTCAGGGCCCGACGGCCCAGGACGTGCATGACGCCAAGCTTCTGGCGGGCCTTCTCGGTCCGTCGCCGGACAATGCGCCGTTCCGGTTCGTCGATGTCGCCGTGCCCGTCAATGGCTCGGATGGCCGGGTGGTTGGCGTGCTCGGTGCCCATATGAGCTGGACCTGGGCAACAGCGGTGCGCCGCGCGGTGCTCGACACGGTAGACCGCGGCCTGCAGACCGAAATCTGGGTGCTGGCGCAGGATGGAACGGCGCTGCTCGGTCCCGGCTTCGGTTCGCGCCCGCTGGACGCCGCCGCGCTGGAACGCATCAGGAGCAGCGGCCGGGTCACGCTGGAGGACGAGGCTACAAGGACGATGATGGCGGCCGTGGTCGCCAAGGGTTACCTCGATTACCCCGGTCTCGGCTGGACCGTGATCGCGCGCCGCCCGCTGGATGTGGCCATGGCGCCGGCCAATAACCTGGCGATTATCATCATGTTGGTGGGACTGGGCGTCGCGGTCGCCGGCGTGTTCGTCGCAGCCGGTGTCACGCATCGCCTGACACGCCCCCTGTGCCAGCTGGCTGAAAGCGTCGACCAGATCGGCCGTTCGCCGGGCACCACCATGGTCGAGCTCAAGAAGTCGTCCAAGGACGTGATGCGCCTGTCGCTTGCCATCCGCTCTCTGCTCCGCCGGGTGATGTCCGCGGAGGCGATGCAGGACCAGACCCTTGAGGTGCGGGCCGCGAACGAGGCGCTGACTGCGGAAAACAGGGCGCTGCAGGTGCTTGCCGACACCGATGCCTTGACCGGCCTGTTGAACCGCCGCGCTTTCCGCGATCTCGCGACGGACGCGATGGCGTATCACCGCCGGTACCGCCGGCCCCTCGGCGTGCTGATGATCGACATCGACCACTTCAAGGCTGTGAACGACGAGCATGGGCATGCATTCGGCGACCTCGTAATCCACGAGATCGGCAAGATCTTGCTGCTGGAAGCCCGCTCGCTGGACAAGGTCGCCCGCATCGGCGGCGAGGAGTTCGTCGTGCTGCTGCGCGACACCGAGGAAACGGGTCCCGAAATCCTGGCCGAACGCGTTCGCGCGCGCATCTCCCAGGCGATGATGCAGGGACCGGAGGCGCAGGCCGTCAAGGTGACCGTGTCTATCGGTGCCGCTCTCGCGGGTGCCGCCGACCGCGACATCGACGATGTCATCGAGCGCGCGGACAAGGCTCTCTACGAGGCAAAAAGCCGGGGCCGGAACAGGGTCGTCCTGGCCCATCCCGAAATCCAGACCGCGGCAGCCTGATCCTTCAGGCGTCCGGTTCGAGGGTTGCGGCGCAAGGCTCGGGAACTGGCACCACCGGTACCTGGAAGGCGCGCAGCATGGCCGCGATGTCCATGCCCTGCTGCGGGATGTCCGCGAACGTATAGCTGTCGAGCACGGCGAGGAAGGCCATCACCGCCTCCTTCAGCACCCGCGTCATCCCGCAGCCCCTGGCGATGGCGCAACTGCTGCAATCGACCAGATCGAAGCCGCCCTCCATGGAGCGCACCACCTGGCCGACGGTGATCTCCGAGGCCGGACGTGCCAGGCGGATGCCGCCCGCGCGGCCCCGCACGGTCGTGACATATCCGGCTTTTCCCAGTTCATGCACCACCTTCATCAGGTGGTTTTGCGAGATGCTGTAGGCGCGCGAGATATCGCCGATCGACGCCCGACGCTCGGGATGTGCCGCGAGGTAGACGAGAACGCGGATGGAATAATCTGTGTAGCGCGTCAGGCGCATATGGGCTCCGGCGGCCTCCTTCTTCAAAGATATATTCGGCTTGCATGTTTTATCCAAGGTGCTAAGCAGGCCGAGTAAACATGCATCGTTCGTACATGTTTAGGTATGCCACGCGGCGCCACGCCGCCAAGGAGTCGGCCGTCATGGCTTCCCAGCTCAGCCCGCGCACCGTCGAGATCGTCAAGGCAACCGTTCCCGCGCTCGAAGTGCATGGTTTCGAGATCGTGCGGGCGATGTATGCGCGCATGTTCGAGGACCCCGCGATCCGCGATCTGTTCAACCAGTCGCATCACGGCGAAACCGGGTCTCAGCCCCGTGCCTTGACCGATGCGATCCTCGCCTATGCCCGCAATATCGAAAATCTCGGGGTGCTCGGCGCGGCTGTGGAGCGCATCGCTCAGAAGCATGTCGGCCTCCAGATCCTGCCCGAGCACTATCCGGCCGTGGCGAATGCGCTGCTCGCCGCCATCAAGCAGGTGCTCGGCGATGCGGCGACCGACGAGGTGCTCGCAGCCTGGGGCGAGGCCTATTGGTTCCTGGCCGATATCCTGATCGCCCGCGAGCAGGCGCTCTACAAGGGCCTCGAAACAGCCGATGGCGGGTGGGCTGGATGGCGCGATTTCCGTGTCGCCGAGAAGATCCCGGAAAGCAGCATCATCACATCCTTCGTGCTGGTGCCGGTGGATGGCGGGGCCGTCATCCGCCACAAGCCGGGGCAATACCTCACCTTCTGGCTCGACATACCCGGCCAGCATCCGCTCAAGCGCAATTACAGCATCTCCAACGCCCCGGATGGCCGAGCCTACCGCATCTCCGTCAAGCGCGAGCCGAACGGCGTCGTCTCAGGCTGGCTGCACGATGAGGTCGAGGTGGGGCATGTGCTGAAGGTGTCGCCTCCGGCTGGCGAGTTCTACCTTGACGGCACCCCTCAGCGCCCCGTGGTGCTGGTGAGCGGCGGGGTCGGGCTGACCCCAATGCTGAGCATGCTGCACAGCGTGGCGGAGGGTGGCGCGGAAGTCCCCGTGCATTTCGTGCACGGCGCGCTGAACGGAGGTACGCATGCGCTCGGAACCGAGGTGCGCCGCGTGGCCGTACAGCCGAACCTCCAGGCCACCATCTTCTATCTGGAGCCTCACGCCGACGACCGTGCAAGGCAAGATTATGACGAGGCCGGCCTGATCACGGTGGATTGGCTGAAGCGCAACACGCCGTTCGGGGAGGCGGAGTTCTACCTTTGCGGCCCCAAGCCGTTCCTTGCCCATTTTGTCCACGGGCTGCAGCAGGAAGGTGTTGCGCCGACACGCATTCACTACGAGTTCTTCGGCCCGGCCGACGAACTGCTCGCCGCCTGATGCCGTTATCGGTTGCGTTCCAACAGATCAGCCCGGCGATGTTTTCGGCGGACGCGAGGAAGCCCAGATGAGCGATGTACCCAGCAGCAGCGGCACGTCCGGTTCTTGGGCAGGCTGGCGCCTGTTTCGCGTGGAGGAGCGGCGCCCGGAAAGCGAGACGATCACCTCGTTCGTCCTGAGGCCGGTGGATGGCGGCGCCATCCCGGCTCACAGACCGGGGCAGTACCTAACATTCCTCGTGGATGTGCCCGGGAAGGGCGCGCAGAAGCGCAACTACTCGATCTCATGTGCGCCGGGTGGCGCCACCTACCGCATCTCGGTCAAGCGCGAGCCGGAGGGCACGGTTTCCCGCTGGCTCCACGACGAGGCGGTCGTCGGGACCGAGCTGAAGGTCGGCGCGCCCGCCGGCGAATTCGTGCTTCCGGATGACCAGCCCCGCCCGGTGGTGCTGCTGAGCGGCGGCGTCGGGCTGACGCCCATGGTCAGCATGCTGGAGACGATTGCCCGCGACCGGCGGGCGCTTCAGGCCTTCTACGTGCACGGCACGATCAATGGCCGCACCCACGCCTTCGGTGCCCATGTCCGCGATCTCGCCGCGCGAAGCGACAACATCAAGGCCGCGACCTTCTACAGCGCGCCGGGCGAAGGGGATGCGCAGGGCCGGGATTTCGATGTCGCGGGCCGCATCACCGTGGAATGGCTGCGCAGCCATGTGCCGGCCGATGCCGATTTCTTCATCTGCGGCCCGGTGCCGTTCCTGCGCAGCTTCGTGACGGGCCTTGCCGCCTCCGGCATCGCGGCCGAGCGCATCCACTACGAATTCTTCGGAGCCGTCGAAGACCTGCTGGAAGTCTGGCCCGAAGCGCTCGACATCGCACCGGCCAACACCGCGAACAGCTGGGGGCAGGAGGGGAAGAAGGCAGATGCTCCCGCAACGACCCGCGAGGCCATAGGCGAGGCCTTCCTCGATGGTCAGGCCGATGCGGTGATCGTCAGCGACCGGGAGGGCTACATCACCCTGTGGAATCCGGGCGCCGAGCGCATCTTCGGCTTCACCGAGGCGGACGCCATGGGCCAGTCGCTCGACATCATCATCCCCGAAGGGCTCCGCGCCCGGCACTGGGAAGGATATCGCGAGACGGCGGCCAGCGGTGAGAGCCGCTATGGCGCGGGCGATCTTCTCTCGGTACCTGCTTTGTGCAAGGACGGGCGGCGCATCTCCGTGGAGTTCACCATCACCATGCTGCGGGATGCGGCCGGCGTGGTGATCGGGATGATCGCGGTGCTGCGCGATGTAACCGCCCGCTTCGAAGAGGCCAAGGCGCTGAAGAAGAGGCTGGCGGCTCTGGAGGCCGCCGGCCAGGAAGCCACGGCCTCGGTTGCATCAAGCTAGGCCGGCAGCGCACACATAAAGCGAACACCGCGAGCCGCGCCCGACGCACTCGCACGGGACGAACGATCATGCAGAACACCGGCGAAACGACGACGGAGCCCAAGGCCGGCTGGCGGCTGTTCCGGCCCATCCTCGCCGGCGCGACGCTGAACGACCGGGTGTTTGCATCGCTGGCGGCACTGGTGAGCATCGCGCTCACAGGCTTTCTCAGCGCCCTCCTGACGGGCGTCGGCCCGCACCTCATCCTGCTGGTTCCGCCCATGGGCGCGTCGGCGGTGCTGGTCTTCGCCGTGCCGGCCAGTCCGCTAGCGCAGCCTTGGTCCACCATCGGGGGCAATGTTGTCTCGGCGTTTGTCGGCATCCTCGTCGCCCACCTGATCGACCAGCCGGCACTTGCCGCCGGTGTCGCGGTAGGGGGGGCCATCATGGCCATGTCGCTGCTGCGCTGCCTGCATCCTCCGGGCGGTGCCGCCGCACTGGTGGCGGTGTTCGGCGGGCCGGCGGTCGCGGGTTCGGGCTTCCTCTTCCCGCTGGTTCCGGTCGGGCTTAACGCAGTCCTGCTGGTGGCAGGTGGCCTGCTGTACCATCAGGTCTCCAGGCACTCCTATCCTCACCGGGCGAAGCCGCCCGCGCCGGCACGCCCGACCTCCGATCCGGCGGCGGCTGAACGCGTCGGGGTCCGCATCGAGGACGTCGAGCGCGTGATCCAGGACCTCGGCGAAACCTTCGACATCAGCAACGAGGATCTTGCGCGCCTTCTCACCGAGGTGGAGCGGCGGGCGCTTGCCCGCTCCTATGTGGAGCTCTCGGCCGGGGACATCATGTCCCGGGACGTCATCGGTGTGACCCCCGACACCTCGCTGGAGGCCGCGCGCAAGCGCCTGCTGGAGCTGGATTTCCGCATCCTTCCCGTGGTTGGAGCAGGGGGGAAGTTACTGGGGCAGATCGGGTGGCCGGAGCTTTCGAGAGAGGGTGAGCGCGTCGAGCAGGTCATGTCGACGCCCGTTGCCGTCGCGCCTGCTGCGCCTGTCCTCGATCTTGCCGATCAGCTTACCGGCGGCACCGTCCATGCCGTGCTGGTGGTCGATGCCGACACCCGCCTGATCGGCCTCATCACTCAGACCGATCTTCTGGCGGTCCTCGCTCGTGGCGTCACCGGCACCATGAGGGAAGCCGCGGCGCGCTCCTGAGGTCTTTCAGAAGGCGTTCTTCGCCCGGAATATGCCGACTGCCGTGCGCAGCAGAATGACGATGTCCAGCCAGAGGCTCCAGTGCTCGATGTAGTAGATATCGTGCTCGATGCGCCGTGCCATGTCGTCGACGGTGAGTGTCTGGCCGCGATAGCCATGGGCCTGTGCCCAGCCGGTAATGCCGGGCTTCAGCTTGTGCCGGGAGGCGTAATTCGCCACCTCGCGTGAGTAGTAGTCGTCGTGCGAGATTGCGTGCGGACGGGGTCCGCAGATCGACATCTGGCCGTTCAGCACGTTGAGCAATTGCGGCAGTTCGTCGAGGCTGGACTTGCGCAGGAGCCGTCCGACGCGGGTCACGCGTGGATCTTCGCGGGACGCTTGCTGCACCTCGCCCGTTTCCTCCATCACATTCATGGTGCGGAATTTCAGGATGCGGAAGCCGCGCCCGTTGAAGCCGTTCCGCTGCTGGCGAAAGAGCGACGGACCGGGCGAGTCCACCCGGATCAGCAGCGCGATGATGAACATCAGCGGTGCGAGCAGGAGAACGGCGGCAAGCGCCACGCACAGGTCCAGCGCCCGCTTCATCGCCTGCTCCGTGCCGCTGAGGGGCGGACGTTGGACCTCAAAGGAGGACAGCTTGCCGATCCGCTGTGGCTGGACCGTGAAGAACTCTGTCGTCCGTTCGTTCATGACGATGCGCACGGGCAGGGGCGCCAATTGCAGCTTCGACAGGATTGGGCGCACGAACCTCAGGGTTTCGCAGTCGGTGGTGATGAGGATCTGCTGGATGTCGCTTCCGCGCACGGCTTTCACCACGTTGTCGGCGATGCGCATCAGGTCCTCGCGGGTCGCCTGCCGCGGAACCTCGAAGCTTCGGCTGACCTGAAAGCCGTGCCGCTTGAGCTCGGCGGATGTGGTGCCGGACAGGGCGTCGGAGCAACAGTCGATGAGGGCGGTTTCCGGGCCCGCGATCTTCTCTTCGGCGAGTGCGCGCTGGATGCACGCGGCAAGTGCGTAGCGGCCGGCCAGAACGAGCGCGAGCCCACAGGCGAAGAAGGGCGCGATGAACATCCGGGGGAAGAGGGGAACGATCTTCAACGCGAAGGCGACGGCGCCCAGAAAGGCGAAGGCCGTCGTCCAGAACAGGATGAGGCGGCCGAGTTGCCTGTGCCGCGAGGTCAGCACCTCTATCCCGTACATGCCGCAAGACCTCATCAGCAGGATGAAGAGCAGCGCGGTCACGGCGGCAACGCCAACCGCCCGGCCTGCGTCAGGTGCGATAGCGACATGCTGGCTGAAGATCACCTCTGCGCAAAGCCCTGCAAGCAGGGGAGCCAGCGCATCGGATGTAAGTGCGATGGCCTGAAGTCGCGCGAGCGAGACCTTGATGCGCGGCAGTGAAAATCCGGTGGCATGCGCGCGTGCGGTGGCGTCCGTCGAGTTCATCGGCTGAGTCCTCGAAGTCGAAGATGCAGCTTCAGGTTGTATACGCTTTCTCAAGGCAAGGCGAGTTGCGAAGCGGATGCGAAGGCGTGATTCAGCCCTGCTGGCTGAACTCTCCGCATGATGCCCACCAAGCAGGCAGAGAGATCACCCTTTGCCGCTCATGCACCTTTTCAAGACCCGCGTGATCTGTTCGGCAGCCTGTTCTGCCGGCGTTGCTTGAAGAACTGACCGACGAGCGCGACGGAGCCACGCTCGAAGGCGGCCACCCAGGCCGTGTAGACCAGCATTCCCGCGGCGACCGAGGCGACGATCCGCACGGCCGGGTCCATTCCGAGGAAAAAGGTGTGGCGCAGGATCTCGACGGCGGCGAACATCAGCAGCGCGCCGATCAGGGGCCGCATGACGTAGAACTGATCCGGCACGCTGATCGCCCTGCTGTGCCGGGCCAGCAGCACCATTCCAAGCGGCACGGTGGCCAGGACCGGCGCGGCATAGCTCCACACCGCAACGCCGAACTCGAACCGGGCAAGCACGAGCGTGGCGACGACGCCGACCACGAGAGCGGTCCAGGAGTTGATGATCTGCGGCGTCTGCTTTCCCTCCGAGAGCAGGACGGCGGGTGCAAAGATGCGCGTGAACCGGAGAGCCCAGAAGAAGGCCACCACCTGGACGGCCAGAACGGCCGCGGTCCAGCGTTCGCCGAAGACGAGGGGCACAAGATCGGCCGAGATCGCCGCGAGGCCGAGCAGCATGGGGCCGGTCAGCGCCGTGACGAACAGGCTCGCCTTGATGAAGGCTGCGCGTACATCAAGGCCGTGGGTGCGAAGCGACGCGAACATCGGCAATGCGATGCGGGCGGTCGCCATGTTGACCACGTTCGCAAGTTCGTCGATCAGCCGCACGCCAAAGTTCAGAAGCCCAAGAGCCTCGACGTCCTGAAACCAGCCGAAGATCAGCAGGATCGCACGGGGCGTCGCCGCGCCGGCGGTTCCCTCGACGCTGATCAGGGCACCCAGTCGCAGCGTCGGCAACGCGGCCGGCCAGCTGAAGCGCAGGCGCGGCCGCTGCGGCAGGCGGAAGAGCAGCACGACGGTGGCGACCGCCATTCCGAAGGTCGAGCCTAGGACGATCGCCCATGCGCCGAAGCCCGCTATAGCGGCCGCACCGGTGATGACGAAGCCGGCGATCTTCTGCCAGAGCGTGCGCGTGGTCAGTGCGCGCGTGCGCATTTTTCGGGACAGGAGCGCAGTCGGCACGACGGCTGCCGCCTGCAGAATGCAGGTGGTGCCTTGCAGGATCATCAGGCCGGAGAGTTGAGGCTCGGCATAGAGGTGCTCGAGAACAGGTGCGAGCAGCACGCACAGCACGAAGCCGATGATGCCCAGCACCATCATGGACCAGAAGACCGAGTCCGATATCTGCCCGTCGACATGCGGCGCGCGCGTCAAGGCCACCGTAGGCCCGGTAAGGAGCACAGCCTGGATGATGGCCGGCACGGCTATGGCGATGCTGGCGAGGCCGAACTGTTCCGGCGCCACGAAGCGCGCCGCGACCAAGGTGGTGAGAAAGGTTGCAAGAGCCGAAAGGAAGCCCTCGCCGATGGCCCAGGGTATGGCCGAAGTGAGTTTCCGTGCCAGTCGGCTTTTGGGGGGCATCGGATCCTCGTCGCTGCAGCAGGTGCTCCGCGGCAAACGCCAAACCGCGATACTACCCCTGATGGGGTTTAGTCCACGGATCCTTGCAATTTCACAACCGGATCACGCAACCACAGGTTTTACACAGATTTGTGGTTCTCGGAGGATCAGTCCCGGAAGCTGCGGTTCATCTGGTCCATCAAGGGCTTCGTCACGTAGGACAGCATGGTGCGCTCCGACGTGCGGATGAAGCATTCAACCGGCATTCCGGGAATCAGCTTGAGGTTGCCGAGCCTCGCGACCTCCGCATCGGTGAGATCGAGCCGGATCAGGTAGTAGGCGTCTCCCTTCTTCGGGTCGACGGTCAGGTTCGGCGACACATGGCCCACTGTCGCCCTGAGTTCGGGCGTCGTCGAGCGATCGAACGCCGAGAAGTGCACCACCGCATGCTGGCCGGCAAACAGCTGATCGACCTGATCCGGCGCCACGCGGGCATCGATGCGGAACGCTTCCTGCTGGGGCACGATGTGCATGAGCACGCCCCCGCTGGCCACGACACCGCCGACGGTCTGGACTGCAAGTTCATGGACGATCCCGCTTTGTGGCGCCCGGATGTCCAGCCGCCGAAGGGTCTCCTCGGAGGCCAGCCGCTTTTCGGCAAGGCTCGACAGGTTCGCCTGCGCCTCACGCACCTCGCCGCTCACCTCGCCCTTCAGATCCTGGTCCACTTGCAGGATCTGCAATTCAGTCTCCGCGATCGCCGCACGTGCACGTGCGATCGCGGCAGTGAGGGACCCCCGCTCGCCGCCAAGCTGGGCCGCCTCGCGTTCGATCGCGGTCACCCTCGCGATGGGGACCAGTTGCCGGGCCCACAATTTCCGGGTGCCCTGCAACTCCTCCTCGATCAGTGAAATCTCGCGCGATTTGGCGGTGATTTGCGCCGTCAGTCCCCCGATCTCCTGGCGCAATTGCTCCGCTCGCTCACTCAACTGCGCGACCTTGCTGACGCGCACGGTACGCCGGGCCGCGAAGAGGGTGCGTTCGGCTGCCATCATCTCGGCCACCTTGCGGTTCCCCGCCGCGCGGGCCTCCAGTTCCGCCGGGAAGCTTATGGTGTCCCGGCTGTCGCGCTCCGCTTCGAGCCGCGCCAGCCGCGCCATGTGCTGGTCCATGTCTCCCGTGAGGATCGCGAGGCTCGCCTCGGCCAGCACGGGGTCGAGGCTGATGAGCACGTCGCCCGCCTCCACGCTGTCGCCCTCCTTCACCCGGATGGAGCGGACGATGCCGCCGTCGAGATGCTGGACCTGCTTCACATTGGAGCTGACGGCGAGTGCGCCATGGGCGATGACGGCGCCGGACATCAGCGTGGCACCGGCCAAGGTTCCGACGCCACCCACAAGCAGGGCCATGGCCAGCAACCCGGCGACGGTGTGGCGGGTCACGTCGAAGCGGCTCGGCTCCGTCATCCGCATCACTGCACCTCCGCCGTGGCCCGGCGCGGATCGTCGTCGGCCCCGGTGATCTGCGGCACAGCGGCGCCGGCGCCGCTGTCGCCAGCTTTGTTCCGGTTTCCCGCAAGGGCCTGCGGATCGGCCGCGCTGCCGGTTTCGATCGCATCGCGTCCGAGGACGCGCGCCAGCACCGCGTCGCGGTCCCCGATAAGGGTTTGACCGTTCGGGCCCATGAACAGCACCTTGTTGACCGCGGACATGATGCTGGGGCGATGAGCGACAACGATGACGATCGCGCCCCGGTCTCGTGCGCGTGCAATGGCGTCCGCAAGGGCCGCCTCGCCCGCGCCGTCGAGGTTCGAGTTCGGTTCGTCCAGGATCAGCAGGAACGGATCGCGGAACATCGCGCGCGCCAGGGCCACGCGCTGCCTTTGTCCCGCCGAGAGAGAGCTGCCGCCAAGGCCGACCTGGGTGTGGTAGCCGTCGGGCAAGCCTGCGATCAGCTGATGCACATTGGCCTTGCGCGCGGCCTCGACGACCTCGGAAGGCTCTGCGTCCTGGAAGCGCGCGATGTTCTCGGCGACGGTGCCCGCGATCAGCTCCACATCCTGTGGAAGGTAGCCGATGGCGCGGCCCAGCACATCGCGCGGCCACTGATCCATCTTGATACCGTCCAGCCGCACCGCCCCGCGCAGGGGTTTCCACACGCCCACGATGACGCGCACGAGCGAGGACTTCCCCGCGCCGCTGGTGCCGATGACGCCCAGCGCATCGCCCGCCTGAAGCTGCACATTGATGTCATGCGCCGTGATCTGCGCCGAGAGGGGAGGCGCAACGCTGACCTTCTGCAGATCGAGGCTTCTCGTCGGCAGCGGCAGTGCCATCCGGGATTCCGCGGCGGACATGTCCCGGGTGACCACGTTCAGCCGAGCCCAGGCCTGGCGCGCCGTGACGAAGGCGCGCCAATGCCCCACCGCAAGATCGATCGGTGCGAGGGCCCGGGACATGAGGATGGAACCCGCGATCATGATGCCGCCGGATGCCTCCATGTTGATGACGAGATAGGCCCCGACCGCGAGCACCAGCGATTGCATCATGAGGCGCGTGGTCTTGGTGATGGTGCCGAGCAGGTTTCCGAGGTCGGCCAGCCATTGCTGCTGCGCGAGGTATCCGGACTGCATCCCCTCCCAGCGCCTGCCAAGAGCCGGCGTGATCGACATCGCCTCCAGCACTTCGGCACTGCGGCGGCATTCTTCCGCCATGCGGGTTTTGTCTTCCCGCACCGCATGCACGTGTCGGGACGGCTCCCGCGTCAGGAGATCCGTGACCGCTGTCAGGGCCAGCAGAAGCAGGGCGCCTCCCGTGGCGGTCCAGCCGATGAGGGGGTGGAAGGCAAAGCAGATCGCCAGGTAGACGGGGATCCACGGCATGTCGAAGAGTGCGCCCGGCCCCGGCGATGCGGAGAAGCCGCGCAAGGTCTCGGCGTCCCGCAGCGGCGCAGAGGCGTCCACCCGTGGGTCGCCGCTGGCTCTCTGGCTGATCATCCATGAGAAGAGCCGCGGACCCAGCGCCTCTTCGAGCCCGCTGCCAACCCGGCTCAGGATGCGGCCCCGGAGCACTTCGAACAGCCCGTGGAAGCCGTAGAGCATGGCCGCGAACAGGCTGAGGGCGATCAGCGTGGGAATGCTGCGGGACGGCAGGACCTTGTCGTAGACCGCCAGCATGAACAGCGATCCGGTAAGGGTCAGGATGTTGATCAGGCCGCTGAACAGCGCCACGGCCACGATGCCGCTGCGGTACCGCGCCATCGCCCGCGCCAGCCCTGATCTTTTCTCGACCGCCATGTGGCACATCCCGTGGCAGCGCCGTGGCATCGCCCCCGCCGCGAGCGCGGACGTCGCGGTCAGCCGTGCTGTCGAGTGGGATGTCTACGCGTGAGCGGGGCTCATGTCACGAGAATATGCAACCAAAGGTTGATTAGACGCGATCTGGCGCGGCGGTGCTGAGCCTGCCTCCGGCGGCTGGCGGGTGCTGCTTCGGACGGAGCAATGTCGTACAAGCGAGCCCCAGCGCGACCCCGATGGCATTGGCGCAGACATCTTCCCAACAGGCAGTCCGGCCCTCGATGAACAATTGTGCGGCTTCGACCGCGCAGGAAGCGGCGGACACCAGGACCGCGGCGGAAGCCTCATGGCGGAGAACGGCCGAGAGCACCGCCACATTGGCCGCGCTGACCGCGATGTGGAGGCACGTGGCAGGACCGTCCGCGAGGGCGAGCCCTGGCAGAAGCGCCAGGGCCGCCACTGCGGCATCGACATACAGCAAGCATACCAGGATCAAAGCCATCGCAACCTCTGGATGCAATATGGCCGCTCCGCGCAAACGGTTCCACTGCCGGGTTGCGCTAGGGACGTGGAACCTCGCGCCGTGTTTAATCAATGATGTCGGGAACGGGAGAAACCTCGGGCCCCACGGCTATGGGATGCTATCGTCGTCGCGGCGAACTGCTCCATCCGGCCGGAGGACCAGCGGACCGGATGCCTTCGGACTGAGCATCGAGGTGAGTTCCTCCCCTGCGGGCAATCCGCTGGCAGTTTTCCGCAACAGTGGCCATCTCTCCCTCTCCGCACAGCGTTCCCAAGCCAGAGGCCCTATTGCACGCGCAGCCCCTTCAACTTTCCGGTCCCGAGCCCTCCCGCATCTATGCCATCGGCGACGTGCACGGCCGGCTGGACCTGCTCGACCGGCTGATCGACCGCATCGGTGCGGAGCTTTCGTCCGATGCGGAGCATGCGCTGGTGGTAACGCTCGGCGATTATGTGGACCGGGGTCCCAAGAGCGCCGGCGTCCTCGACAGGCTGGCGGAGGGCTGCTTCCCCTGCGCCCATGTCGCGCTGCGCGGCAACCACGAAGAGATCCTGCTCAATTTTCTCGATGACGCCGCCGTTCTGGAGCGCTGGCGCCGGCAAGGGGCGGTGGAGACGCTCATCTCCTATGGCGTGCCGGTGGGCGAGGTGATGCGCGGCCGTGGACTGGAGCAGGCGAGGACAGCGCTGCTGGCGGCGCTGCCGGAGAGCCATATGGCGTTCCTGAAGGGGCTCGGCACGTCCCTGACGGTGGAGCGCTACTTCTTCTGCCATGCCGGCGTGCGCCCGGGGGTGCCTCTCGACCGCCAGTCGGCTCGTGATCTCGCCTGGATCCGGGACGAGTTCCTGTCCAGCACCGCCGATTTTGGAAAGGTGGTGGTCCACGGTCACACGCCTGTGCCGAAGGCGGACATCCGGCCGAACCGCATCAATGTCGACACTGGGGCCTTTCTCACCGGAACCCTCAGCTGCGCGGTTCTGGAAGGTGAGAGGGTGCGCATCCTGACGGCTTGATCCGGAGCTGCTCAGGCTTGCGGTTGGCGGTCTACGCATGTAATGCCGAAGACAAAGCGCCGGTGTATATGCGTCCCTGCAAGCAGAGGTTGTGCCATGCGCAATGAGCGAAAAGTTCTCCAGAAGCTTTTTCTTGGCTCGACTTTGCTGCTGATGGTTGCACTGGCGGGGTGCGCGGGCGGCCCGCAAAGCACCGGATCGACCCTCGCCGCGGTTCAGCCCGCCGCAGCCGCCGAGCCCCTTGCCGAGGGCGCCTATGTGCTCGGCACCTCCGACAAGCTGAAGGTCATCGTCTTCGGAGAAGCAGACCTGACGGGTGATTTCGAGGTGGATTCCAGCGGGGCCGTCGACTTCCCGCTGGTCGGGCGCGTGCAGGCCGCCGGTCTGACCTCGCAGTCCTTTGCGGCGGCGCTCACCTCCGCGCTGAAGGGCGGCTACCTGAAGGATCCCAAGGTTTCCGTGCAGGTGCAGAGCTATCGGCCCTTCTTCATCATGGGCGAAGTGGCGAAGCCCGGCGAATATCCATTCCGCAATGGCATGAACGTGGTTTCGGCCGTCGCGACCGCGGGTGGCTACACCTATCGGGGCTCCTCCAGCAGCGTTTATCTGAAGCGCGCGAACGAGCCGAAGGAGCGCAAGGTGCCCGCAACGCCCGACGTGAAGGTGGGCCCCGGAGACATCGTGCGTGTACCGGAGAGGTATTTCTGATCTCAGACCAACCCGTGATTGTATATCGGTAATACTTTTGCAATCTCAGGTTATACTTTGCATTTCATTGATGCTTAAGCGGTCTCATGCTAGAAATCTGGCTGGGAATGCGGGGATCAACCATGGTGCCGACTGGGATCAAGAGGCTGACGCTCGGCGTCGCCGCCATGTGCGCCGTGGGCGCAGTGGCTCTGCCGGCATCGGCGGCAAGTCTCGGTGCAGGATGCGTCCTGTCCGGAGCCGTCTCTCCTGATATCAATTCTGCGCTGCGCGCCGGCTCCGAGAGCACGCTCGTGGATCTCCTCGTCGGCCAGCCTTCGCTTGCGGCCGATGTGATCCTGGCCGCGCGTGATGCGGCGCCTCGAGATGCCGAAATGCTGGCGGGCGCTCTCGCCTCGGCCCGGCTCGAACTTATCTCCGCCGGACAGGAAAGCGGCGCGGCATCGATCGGCGCAGCCGCATCATGTGCCGACCGCGCCTTTCGTACGGCCCATGCGCGGGGTTTCCGCCGGCTGGTGGCCGGGGGTACCGCTCCCGGCTACGAGGTCCCGCTCTTCTACGACAATTTCGGTGGCGGTCTGGCCAGCCCCAATTAGGCGCGGCTCATAAGAACGCGGTGGAGTGCAAGGTTTGGCAAAGCCCAGGATCAGTTCAGCCTTCGTGACCGTGCTTGGCGGCTTGGCCTGCCTCGCGGGCTCGGCTGCGGCTGTCCGCGCGGCCGATATGCCCGTGAACGAGCGGGAGACCGGACCTGTGGCGGTCACGGACCGCCTGCGCCCCTATTACGATCCGGCCGGCATCCGGTATGGCGGCTTCGTGTTCCTGCCATCCGTCGCAACCTCGCTGTTCTACAATGACAACGTGACCGCGTCGGCCGACAAAGTCGGATCGGCCGAGTTCCACATCGCGCCTGAGCTGAAGATCCGCTCCGACTGGTCGCGTCATCAGGTCGACGTCTATGGCGGTGTCGATGCCGTGCGCTATTCCGACGCCGAAGAGTACGACCATGTGGATGCGATCGCCGGCGCCAAGGCGCGCATCGACGTGCAGCGCGACTTCGCGATCCTGCCGAGCGTCGAGTTCCGGCGCCAGCTGGTCCAGCCGGGCGACAGCGAGGCGCTGGTCACGGTCGACGACAGCGTCATGCGCAATGTACTCGATGGCCGGCTGGGCTTCAGCAAGCGCTTCAACCGCCTCTGGGTGGCGGGTGGCGGCGCCGGCGCGCATGTGAGCTTCGACGGCCTCGACGGCGTTCCCTTCGAGGAGAGCGCGTTCCCGGATTACACGGTCGGCAGCGGCAGCCTGCGCGTGGGCTATGACATCAGCCCGATGACGGCCGTCTTCGGCGAGGCTGTCCTCAACAGCCGCAGCTTCGACGAGGACGTGTTCGATTCCGAAGGCTACCAGCTGCGCGGTGGCGTGCGGTTCGAGGCCACGCGCCTCATCCATGGCGAGGTGTTCGGCGGATATCTGAACCAGGATTTCGACGACGCCGGTTTCGAGGATATCTCGACCTACACCTTCGGCGGCAATCTGCGCTGGTTCGCCTCGCCGCTCTGGACCGTCTGGCTCAATGCGGCGCGTGAAGCAGGCGTCTCGGGCTACGGCGACGGATCGAGCCTCGTCATGTCCTCGGCCGCATTCGGCGTGGACTATGAATTGCTGCGCAACCTGATCCTGTCCGGCTCCTTCCGTTATGTGAACAACGCCTTCGAGGGCGTCGACCGCGAAGACGAGCGTTGGCAGACCCGGTTCTCCGCGAAGTACCTGATCGACCGCCACTGGAACGTCAGCCTCGACTACAAGCGGACGGACTTCGACACCGATGCTGTGGACGTGGACAGCTATGTCCAGAACGTCTACGGCGCGACCCTGCGTTTCCAGTATTGAGGTCCACTGCCGAAGGGCTGCCGGAACGGGCGGCAATGTCTTCGAGGTGGGCTGAGCGCGGGCGGGACGTCGCGGCAGCGGCCTCCGAGATGGTCTGGTTCTGCCTTGTCCTGGTGCTTGCGGCATCTCCCTTCTGGCTCGGTGGCAACCGCCTGATCTGCTGGGGGCTCGTCTCCGTGGCGATGGGTGGTCTGGTGCTGCTGCAGGCGCTGCCGCGTCTCCTCGGCACGGCCGAGTGGCCGCTTCCGCCGAGGGCCGTGGCCGCGCCCGCGATCTTCTTCATCCTTTTCATCGGCGTGGCGTGCGTTCAGCTGCTGCCGCTTCCCGGTGCCGACCCGCTGCGCGCCAGTGCTGCCGAGGCGCTTGGACAGCCGCTTCCCAGCATGATCAGCCTCTCGCCGGACCTGACCGGCCTCGCTGTGTTGCGTGCGGTCTCTGCGGCGGCCGTCTTCTGGATCGCCGTGCAGCTCGGGCGTTCAGAGACCTTGGCGCTCAGGCTGCTCACAGCCATTGCCGCGATCGCCTTTGCCTATGCGGCCTATGGGATCATCGCCCACACCCTGTCCCCCGCCACCCTGCTCTGGTTCGAGAAGACCGCCTACCGCGACAGCGTCACCTCGACCTTCGTCAACCGGAACAGCTTCGCGACTTATGCCGGCTTGGGGCTTCTCGCGGCCGTTGCCGTCGCCACCGCCGCATTCCGCCGTGCAGCGCGCGGGCAAAGCGGCTGGCAGCGCCGGCTGGCAGCTATGATCGAAGCCTCTCCGGGACGTGCGGGACTGGCCGTGGGCGCGGCCCTGGTGCTGATTATCGCGTTGATGATGAGCGGGTCACGCGCCGGCATCGCCTGCAGCCTGGCGGCCCTGCTGGTCTTCGTGTCGGCATGTTTCATGCGCCGGCGCAGCCGCACCAGCTGGGGCCTCCTCGTGCTCATTGGCGGCGCGGCGGCGATCATGCTCGTGGCGTGGGTCTACGGCGACACCGTGGCCGGCCGCTTCGAGGATGTCGGCGACGATGCCGGGCGCCGGCTGGATGTTTATGCAGCGGTGCTGCGCGCCATCGCACTCAATCCGATGGGCACGGGTTTCGGTGCCTTTGCTGACACCTTCCCGACCTATCGGGATACCGCCATTCCCGTGCGCTTTGCGTGGGACAAGGCCCACAATTCACCCCTGGAGGCCGTGTTCGGCCTTGGCGTGATCGGCGCGGCGCCTGCCTTCGCCCTATTTCTGTCGATCCTCTGGCGCACGATGCGGGGAGTAACGGTTCGACGGCGGAACATCTTCGCGCCCGCGGTCGGCGTTGCCGCGTGTCTGCTCGTGGGCCTGCATTCATTGGTGGATTTCAGCCTGCAGGTGCAGGCGGTAACCCTCGTCTTCGCTGCGATGGCGGGCGTGGCCTACGCCCAATCCTATGGCAGCCGCGACTTCGCGCCCCTTCATGCGGAACCGGTACGCATCCGGAGAGGCCGATAACATGCATGGCCGCTTGAACGCAGCTCCGCCCGCCGAGGAGAAGTCGCTGCCCGACGCGCGTGCGCTGGTTGCCCTGCTCAGGGGGCATGCGCGGCTGATCCTGACCATTGCTGCCGGCGTGGTGGCGCTGATGGCCATCATCCTGTTCTCGCTGACACCAAGCTACACCTCGACGGTCAACATCCTGCTCGGCCCCAACAAGAGCAATGTGCTGGGGGGCGAAAGCCTGATGGCCGAACTGAGCATGGACAGCCCCATGATCGACAGCCAGGTCACGATCCTGAAGTCGGAGGCGCTGCGGCGTCGCGTCGTGGAAGCGCAGCGGCTCGATGAGGACCCGGAGTTCTCGGGTGAGAGCGGCGGGCTGTCCGGATTGGTGCGGGGACTGTTCGGCGGCGAGACGCCGCGCAGCAGTGCTCCCGGCGGTACGGGTGTGGGCTCGGCACAGATGCCGATGACTGCGCGGCAGGTCGCCGCCCTTCAGGAGCTTGGGAATGCGCTCGAGGTCCGCCGCATCGGCGTGAGCTATGTGGTGACGGTTGCGCTGTCCTCCTCCGATCCGGAGAAGGCGGCGCGCCTCGCGAACGCCTTCGCGGAAGCCTATCTGCTCGACCAGTACGAGGCTCGCTACGAGGCGGCTCGCCGCGCCTCGCAATGGTTGAGCGACCGGCTCGACACGCTGCGCGAGGAACTGCGGGTGTCCGAGCAGGCGGTGGAGACCTTCCGCACGCAGAACAATCTCGTCGAATCCAGCACCGGCAGCGTGACGGAGCAACAGCTGTCGGAGCTGAATGCCAGCCTGGTCAGCATCCGGACCGAAGCTGCCGAGAAGCAGGCGAAGTACGAGCAGGCCCAGCGCGTCATCGCGGCTGGCGGGCGCATCGACGCCATTCCCGACGTGCTGCGCTCGCCGGTGATCTCCAGCCTCCGCTCGCAGGAGGCCGAGGTCTCACGCCGCGAAGCCGATCTGGTCGCGCGCTATGGCGACCGGCATCCCTCGGTGGTCAAGGTGCGGGCGGAACTCGGCGACATCAAGCGGGAGGTCTCCCGCGAGTCCTCGCGGGTGGTGCAGAACCTCGAGCATGAGTTTTCGGTCGCCAAGGCTCGCGAGACGGCGCTGCAGACGAACCTGCAGGCACTTTCGGGCCGCACCGGTGCCGACAACCAGCTTTCCGTGCAACTGCGCGAGTTGCAGCGCGTCGCCACGGCCAACAAGGCGCTCTACGAGAGCTTCCTCTCGCGCTTCAAGCTCTCTGAAGAGCAGACCAAGCTCGATTCCTCGGAGGCCCGCGTGGTGTCGCCGGCCCTTGTGCCGACGGATCCCAGCTTTCCGAGCAAGAAGCTGTTCCTCGGGCTGTCGGTCTTCTTCGGGCTGGGGCTAGGAGTCGGCAGCGCGATGGCGATGGAGGCCCTGCGCAGCGGCTTCCGCACGCTTGCGGAAGTCGAGGAGGCGACGCAGCTTCCGGCACTCGCCTCCGTGCCGCTGCTGAAGAAAAGCGAGCTGATGGTGGACGGCAAGTCCGTCACCCCCGGCCGCTTCCTGTTGGTGCGCCCGCTGTCGCGTTTCAGCGAGGCGCTGCGCAGCGTGCGCGTGGGCGTGCAGATGTCCGACGTGGACACGCCCGCCCGGATCGTCGGGGTCACCTCGTCGGTGCCGGGCGAAGGCAAGTCCACCGTCTCCACCGCGCTGGCCCTGTCCGCCGCGCAGGCGGTGGGGCGCGTGCTCCTGATCGACGGCGATCTGCGGCGTCCCGCCCTTACGGCGTCCTTCGGGCTGAAGGAGCGCAAGGGGCTGGTGGATCACCTCGCGGGCGACGTGCCGCTCAGCGAGATCATCTTCAAGGACCCGGAGTCGAGCCTCTATGTCATCGGGGCGGGCGCCCACACGCAGGTGCCCTCCGATCTGCTGGGCTCGGAGAAGATGCGCGCCTTCCTTGCGCAGGTGCGGGAACTGTTCGACTACGTGGTGGTGGACGCGGCGCCCGTGGCGCCGGTCGTGGACGCCATCGTCCTCTCGCAGGAAGTGGACACGGTCGTCTTTGTCGCCGCCTGGAACACCACCCCGCGCGAAATGGTGCGGCGCTGTCTCCAGCGGATCGAGGGGGACCGCCGCGTCGCGGGCATCGTGCTCAACAAGGTGGACCACGACAAGGCGGCTTACTACGGCGGTGAATACGGCTACCGCAGCGATTATTCGTCCTATTATCAGGCCTGACGGGCGCAGCTTGCCGATGACCCGGGCCAGCACTTCCGGACGAGCCGTCGCGGCCGCACTGATCATTACAGCGAGTGGGATGATCTGGTACGGCGCGCGGATCGTCGTCTTTTCCGTTCATCCGCCGCGCACCGCCGAGGAGGCGCTTGCAGTGCACTGGCCCCTCCGAGGTGTGGCGCTGGAGCGGCAGGCAGGGATCGAGGAAGCATCATGGCGCGCCGGCCGCGATGACGGCGCAGTGCTGGAGCAGGTTCTCAAGGAATTGCTCGCGGTGCGTCCCGGATATGGCGCCGGCTGGGCCGCTTTGGCCAATCTAAGGCTGGCGCGCGGTGCCGCCATCGAGGATGTCATCCGCTGCCTCGATCTTTCGGCATGGACTGCGCCGCGCGAGAACGGGGTGATGCTTGCGCGCGTGGATCTTGGCCTGCGCATCTGGGAGCGGCTGGATGGCCCCCGCCAGCTCTCGATTGTCGCCGATCTCGTTGGCATAGGTGCCATCCTGCAGGAGCCGCAGATGGCGCGGCTGCGGCCGCTGCTCCTGACGCGGACCGACGAGGAGCGGGCGGCGCTCTCCGCTCTCGTGCGCACCCGCAGCGGCGGGGAGCTTCCCGGCTGGGCGCAGTGGCTGGGGCTCTAGGCTCGGGCGTCGGAGAGAATTTCAGCGAGAACGCTGTCGAGAGCTGCCTGGCCGATGGCGGCCAGCGAGATCTCGTGGGCCAAGGCCGCGGCGCGGGCACTCCGGAAAGCTCCCGGATCGCGCACCCAGTGCTCGATCATCTCCACGGCGGGCGCCAGATCGGCGGCATCACGATCGAGCAGGCAGCCCGTGCCCGGCATCACGAGCGAGGGAATGCAGCCCCGTGCGCTGGCGATGACGGGCAAGGCCGCGGCCATCGCTTCGTGCAGCACCAGGGGCTCGGCCTCGTTGGGGTAGCGGCTGGGCAGGACCAGCACGTCGGCGGCTCCGAAGAAGCGAACCTTTCCGTCGCCTGAGACCGGCCCAAGATAGCGAAGCACACCGCGGGCCTCGGCATCCTTCACCTTCCGGGCAGCGGCGTCGTCCGCAATCGACCCTGCGACCAGCGCGTCCAGGGCCAGACCACGACCACGCAGCAGGTCCAGCAGGTCGACGAAGCGGTCGGCTCCCTTTTCGCAGCTGACATGTCCCAGAAAGCCGAGTGTGCGCAGCGGGGCGTCGGGAGCCTCCGTACGCCGCGTGATGTCGATGAGGGCCGCATTCGACAGAACGCGGATATTGGCCGCGTCGGGATAGACGTGGCGGAGCTGGGCGGCCATGGCCTCGCTGAGCACGATGTGCCGGCTGGTGCGTCCAAGAACGCGGAACAGCAGTCGCGCCAGCGCGGAGGGCCGGTCGAGATAAAGATAGCCGTGGTGGTGCAGTGTGACGGGGAAGCCGCGGAGACGGGCGAGGAGCAGCGCGGCGAGGTCGAACGCCTGCCCGGAGCCGTGCGACAGCCCGCAATAGACGGCGGCCTTCCGGCAGGTCAGGGCCAGCACCGCCATGCGACCGAGCACCGGCAGGCGGGCTGCCAGCACCCTCAGAGCGCGCGGCAGGAACGTCGGGCCACGCGGTGCCGTGTCGAGGCGGAGCGTTTGGGCGCCTTCGTCTTCCAGAGCGTGCAGCATGGCCTCATTGGCGACCGCAAGGCCCATCACCGGCGGAGGAAATGCCCCCATGACGATGACTAAGGGGCCGCTCATCGTTCCCCGCTCCGTGCGATCAGGAAGTGCCACGGCTGGAACGACAGGTTGCGCAAACGCAGCCCCGCATGGACCCAAAGGGTGCGCAGCCCCGCGGCGGAGCCCGCGATTTCCGCCAGCAGCAGGCCACCGGCAAGAGCCGGCAGGCCGAGCGTGCCGAGCAGCGCCGTTCCCGCGACCAGACCGACCGCCAGTCCTGCGCAGTAAGCAAGGGCCGCGGGCATAACGCGATGCAGGGGAAGGGTTGCGTTCAGCACCGTGTCGAACACCGACCCGGCGAGCGCCACGATTGCGAGCACCCCGAGAAGTTGCCAGTCGAGCGGCACCTGCCCATGGGTCCAGATCGGCACGACCACAGGGGCTACGGCCATTGCGCCGATGAGGAGCAGCGCCGCGAAGCCGGCCGAACTTCCCAGAGCGGAGGCGACGAGATGGGCGAGCAGCGCACGCTGGCCCGATGCCGCGGCGCGTCCGATCTCCGCCTGCACGGACTGGCCGATCATCGCGGCCAGGCTGCGTGCCGTCCGCGTATAGGTGGTCAGCACCGTGAACACGGTGACGGCAGCCGGCCCGAAGGCGTGCGCGATGATGAGGCGGGGGGCGTGAAGCGCGACAAGGTTGAAGGAGAGGAAGGCAAACCAGATGCCCAAGGCTGCGCGCCAGCTGCGGAGCACCGGCGCGCGGCCGACCCCGGCCCGGATCGAAAGCCATGGAGCGAGCCGGAGGACGAGCACGGCGTCCACTGCAAGATTCAGAACCGCGGAGAGCAGCAGGATCGCGGCGATCAGGAGAGGCGAGGCCCCCAAGGCCAGCGCGAGCGCCACGGCCGCGATTTCGACGACCTTCACCGCCGCGCTCACGATGTTCGGCAGCGCCGCTCCGACGCTGGCGCTGAGCACGCCCACCATGGGCTCGATCCAGAACGATATCAGCATCGCCCCGGCCGCCATCAGCAATATGAGGGGTGCGTCCCGGGGCGGGATGATGTTCCCGGCAGCCACGCCGGTGCCGAACAGCCACACGCCGAGGCCGGTCAGCGCCACGCCGGCAAGCGTGGAGACGGCAAGCAGGGCGAGGCCCGTGACAAAGCTCTCCGAGGCAGCGGCATGATCGCCCTCCGCATGCCGCATCACGATATCGGCTGACACCGCGTGTCCGATGCCGAGGCTCGCCACCGCCGCCAGTGCCCCAAGCGAGTTCAGGGCGATCCATTCGCCGAAAGTCTGTGTGCCCCATCCCGCGAGGAGAAGAGGCACCAGAAGCAGCTGTTCCGCCAGCCGCGCAAGGCGGGACGCTCCCTGCGCGGCGAAGGCCGTGCGCACGCGGCGCATCGTGAAATCCTGGCTCATGCGCGGATGCTGCCCAACCCCGGCGGCAGGCCCGCCGCAGGAACAGGCGTACCCCATTTGCAGATGTTCTGGTAAGACTTGGCGTCTGTAGTGCATTCTACCCCGCAGCGGGGCGCGGGGGTGCGGCGTCATGAACTTCCTGTTCGTACACAACAATTTTCCGGCGCAGTTCCGCCACGCCGCAGCGGCGCTGGTGGCGGCGGGCCATTCGGTCGTGGGGCTGGGCTCGCGCACCTCTCGCGCCGTCCCCGGCGTGCGTGCGCTGCGCTATTCAACCGGCGACATGGACGTCTCGTCTTCGCACCCCTTCGCCCGCCGCTTTGACATGGAATGCCGGCGGGCCGAGCAGGTGCTGTATTCCTTGTCCTCGCTCCGGGCCTCCGGCTTCGTACCGGATGTGGTCGTGGCGCATCCCGGCTGGGGCGAGGCGCTGCCCCTGCGCACCGTCTTCCCGAAGACCCGGATCGTCGCCTATTGCGAGTTCTTCTACGGCCTTGAGGGCCGCGATGTCGGCTTCGATCCGGAGTTTCCGGAGAGCGGGCTCGACGGCCATGTCGCGTTGCACCTCAAGAATGCGGCGACGATGTTCGCCCTGTTCGACTGCGACGAGGGGCTGGCGCCCACGCACTGGCAGCGCTCCACATTCCCGGAGCCGTTGCAGCCGAAGATCCGCGTGATCCATGACGGCGTGGACACCGACCTGATCGCCCCGAACCCCGATGCGCGCCTGCGCCTGCGCTCCGGCATCGAGCTTTCCGCCCAGGACGAGGTCATCACCTTCGTGGCGCGCAATCTGGAGCCGCTGCGCGGCTATCACGCCTTCATGCGCGCGCTGCCGCGCGTGCTTGCGCAGCGTCCGAAGGCGCATGTCGTCATCATCGGCGGCGACGGCACCTCCTACGGCGCGCATCCGCCGAAGGGGCAAAGCTGGAAGGGCATCTATCTGGACGAGGTGCAGAACGGGCTCGACATGAGGCGCGTGCACTTCACGGGCTTCCTCGGCCACGAGCAATACCTGGCCGCGCTGCAGATCTCGTCCGCCCATGTCTACCTCACCTATCCCTTTGTGCTGTCGTGGTCGCTGCTGGAAGCGATGAGCGCGGGCTGCGTGGTCATCGGATCGGACACCGCGCCGGTGACGGAGGTGATTGACGGCAGCAACGGGATGCTGGTGCCGTTCTTCGACACCGATGCGCTGGCGGGCGCAGTGGTCTCGGCGCTTCGCGAGCGGCGGGGGCTCCTCGGAATGCGGGCTCGTGCCCGTGAGACGGTCATCGCGAACTACGATCTGCGGACAGTCTGTCTGCCGCAGACGCTGCAATTCCTGGAGGGTCAGTCCATCCGCCGCCGCCGCAGAGTGGCGGGAGCGGTCTGATGGCGAAGACCGCGCTCATCACCGGCGTCACGGGGCAGGACGGTGCCTATCTGGCCGACCTGCTGCTGTCCGAGGGCTACACCGTCCACGGGCTGAAGCGCCGCTCGTCCTCCTTCAACACCGGCCGCGTCGAGCACATCTATCAGGACCCGCACGAGGAAGACGCCCGCTTCTTTCTCCATTTCGGGGACATGACGGACGCCACCAACCTGATCCGGGTGGTGCAGGAAACCCAGCCGGACGAGATCTACAATCTGGCGGCGCAAAGCCATGTGCAGGTCTCGTTCGAGACCGCGGAATACACCGCCAATGCCGACGGGCTGGGCACGCTGCGGCTGCTGGAAGCCATCCGCCTGCTGAAGCTGACGGAGCGGACCCGGTTCTACCAGGCGTCCACATCCGAGCTCTATGGCAAGGCGGCCGAGGTGCCGCAGCGGGAAACGACGCCGTTCTACCCGCGCAGCCCCTACGCCACGGCCAAGCTCTATGCCTTTTGGAGCGTGGTGAACTACCGCGAAGCCTACGGCATGCATGCCTCGAACGGCATCCTGTTCAACCACGAGAGCCCGGTGCGCGGCGAAACCTTCGTCACGCGCAAGATCACCCGCGCCGTGGCCGCCATCCATCTCGGGCTGCAGGACCGCGTCTTCCTCGGCAATCTGGATGCGCGGCGCGATTGGGGCCACGCGAAGGATTATGTGCGCGGCATGTGGCTGATGCTGCAGCAGGAGGTGCCGGACGATTACGTGCTCGCGACCGGCGAGGCACATACGGTGAGGGAGTTCGTGGAGCGCGCCTTCGCCGAGGTCGGCACCGGCATCGAGTGGCGGGGCATGGGGATCGGGGAACGCGGCCTCGATGCCGCCACCGGACGCGTGCTGGTCGAGGTGGATCCGCGCTATTTCCGCCCCACGGAAGTCGATGTCCTGCTCGGCGACGCCACCAAGGCGCGGGAGCGTCTCGGCTGGACGCATGAGACGGGCTTCGACGAACTCGTGCGCGAGATGGTGGCCTCCGATCTGGAGGTCATGCGGCGTGGGGCGTCCGGCGTCGCTCATCTGAGTTCCCATGGCTGAGGTGGTTTTCCCGCTCTCCGGACGGCGCGTCTTCGTGGCGGGCCATCGCGGCATGGTCGGCTCCGCGCTGGTGCGGCGACTGGAGCGGGAAGATTGCCTGATCATCACGGCTTCGCGCGCCGACCT
This sequence comes from Terrihabitans rhizophilus, assembly GCF_033898525.1. Lineage (NCBI taxonomy): Bacteria > Pseudomonadati > Pseudomonadota > Alphaproteobacteria > Hyphomicrobiales > Terrihabitans > Terrihabitans rhizophilus. The sequence continues at coordinate 48,091 of NZ_JAXAFJ010000003.1, forward strand.
CGATCTGCTCCGGCAGGCCGAGGTGGAACGCTGGATGGCCGAGGCGCGGCCCGATCTCGTCTTCATCGCCGCGGCGCGGGTGGGCGGCATTCTCGCCAACGCCACACGGCCTGCCGATTTCCTCTACGAGAACCTCATGATCGAGGCCAACCTCGTTCACGCCGCGCATCTCGCGGGTGTCGCGAAGACAGTGTTCCTCGGCTCAAGCTGCATTTATCCACGCCTCGCGCCGCAGCCCATCACCGAGACCGCCTTGCTGACGGGCCCGCTCGAGCAGACCAACGAGGCTTATGCCATCGCCAAGATCGCGGGCATCAAGCTGGGGGAGGCCTATCGCCAGCAGCACGGCATGGACGTGATCTCCGCCATGCCGACCAACCTCTACGGCCCCGGCGACAATTTCGACCCCGAGACCAGCCATGTTCTCCCGGCCCTGATCCGCAAGGCGCATGAGGCGAAGCTTGGGGGTGCGTCCGAGATGGTGATCTGGGGTACCGGCACACCGCTGCGCGAATTCCTGCATGTCGACGACGCCGCCGACGCACTGGTGCATCTGGCAAAGATCTATTCCGCGCCGGAGCACGTGAATGTCGGGTCGGGCACCGATCTCCCGATCCTCGATCTGGCGCACCTCGTCGCCCGCGCCGTGGGTTTCGAGGGGAAAATCCGCACCGATCCTTCAAAGCCGGACGGCACGCCGCGCAAGCTGATGAGCGGAGAGCGGCTGCGCGAGCTCGGCTGGGCGCCGCGCATCGGCCTCGAAGAGGGCGTTCGCTCCGTCTACGAATGGTTTCTGCGCCAGCAGCCCGGCCCGGAGGCACGTGCAGCCGGGTGATGTCCGGGGTGACCGCCACTCCTCGGGGCCGCGCCCATGAGGCTTCTCGTGGTCGGCATCAACTACACCCCTGAGTTGACCGGGATCGGCAAGTACACCGGCGAGATGTGCGCCTGGCTTGCAGGACGTGGACACGATGTCCGTGTCATCACCGCGCCTCCGCATTACCCCAGCTGGCAGATCGGCGAGGGCTATGACGGCCGCGGTTACCGCCGCGAGCAGCGGGATGGCGTCGAGATCGTCCGCTGTCCGATCTACGTTCCGGCGGATCCGCGTGGCGCGAAGCGCATTGCCAGCGGCGCCAGCTTTGCCGTGAGCGCCTTCCCAGTCGCCGTGCGGGAAGCACGCCGGCTCAGGCCCGACGTGGTCGTGGGAATAGCCCCATCGCTGATGTCCGCCGGTCCGGCATTGGCGGCGGCAGCGCTGTCGGGGGCGCGATCCTGGCTGCATGTGCAGGACTTCGAGGTCGATGCCGCCTTCACCCTCGGCGTCGTGAAGGGGCGATTGGCGCAGAGCGCCGCCTTGCATGTTGAGCGTGCGCTGCTTCGCCGCTTCGATGCCGTCTCCACCATCTCGCCGCGCATGGTCGAAGGGTTGATGCGGAAGGGTGTCTCGCCGGATCGCGTCCGCGAATTGCGGAATTGGGTGGACACCGATGCCGTGCGCCCGCTCGACCGCATGACCGGCTATCGCGCCGAACTCGGGCTTACCCGGGAGCACGTGGTCGCGCTCTATTCCGGCAGCATGGCTGCGAAGCAGGGGCTGGAGCATCTGGCGCCCACCGCCCGCCGGATGGCTCTGGCACGACCGGAACTGATCTTCCTGCTCTGCGGCACGGGCTTCATGAAGCCCGTGCTGATGGATGCAATGGCGGGACTGCCGAATGTGCGGTTCCTCGACCTTCAGCCACTCGACCGGCTGCCGGAACTGCTCGCCACGGCGGACATCCACTTGCTGCCGCAGCGCAGCGAGATCATGGACCTCGTCATGCCGTCAAAGCTGCCGCCCATGCTGGCCTCAGGCCGCCCGGTCGTCGCCATGGCCGCCGAGCGCACGCAGGTTGCCGTCGAGGCCCTGGGGCGGGGGCTGGTCGTTCCGCCGGGCGACGAAGCCGCATTCTCGCACGCCCTGTCACGGCTCGCTGCCGATGCGGACCTGCGCCGCAGGCTGGGAGAGGAGGGGCGCGCCCGCGCCCTTGCGCATTGGAGCCGTGACCCGCTGCTTCTCGCCTTCGAGGAAGAATTGTCCGGTCTCGCCGAGGAGCGCTGGCGCAGCTAGGGCTTGATGACGAGGCCCTGTCCGGAGGGCAGTTCGAGGATGCGGATGCCGCGCGCCTTCATCCACTCCTGCTCGGCCATGTGCTGCGCGCGGTAGTTCCACCAGCCGTAATCGTCGAACACCACGACCCCGCCCGGGGAAACCCGATCCCACAGATGCTCCAGCGCCTCGATCTCCGAACGCGTGGAGTTCAGGTCAATGTGCAGATAGGCGATGGCGTCCGGTGACTGGCCGCGGAAGGAGTGCGGAACCACGCCCCGCACGACGCGGACATTCCCGTAATCGGCGAAACGTTCGAGAACCTTCTCGTAGAGGCCGGGTTCGCGCAGCGCCGGGCTGTCGTGGCCCTCGCTGTCATAGGCGGCCGGAATGCCTTCGAAGGTGTCGTAAAGCCAGAAGGTCCGATCCACCGTCTCGAAGCCGATATAGTCCGCCACCACCGCCGAGCAGAACCCGCGCCACACGCCAAGTTCCACGAAGTCGCCGGGCACATGCAGCGCCTGATGCGCGGCCCAGATCAGGGTGTTGAGCCGGAAGCCGAGGCTCTGTTCCTGCGTGTTCCGCGCCTGCCGCCGCAGCACGTCCTGATAGTGCGGCTCATCGAACAGCGAGAAGGTGCGGCCGAGCGCGATCAGATTGTCGGTGGCATGCACGCGCCCGAACAGGCCGCCGAGACGGCGCAAGGCGTCCTTCAGAAAGGCCCGGTCGGCGGGATCCCGCAAATTGCCATAGAACAAGGGCTTCTCCCGGGCCGTGCCGCGCGTGTCTAGCCGGCGCTGTAGGAACGTGCGGGGGCGGCGCTCGCCGGGCCGAAGCCGGCTTCGAGGAAGTTGCACAATTCCTTGATCTCAAGATCGGCCATGCCGCCGGGCTTCTGCTCGAACACCGAGGAGCCCGTGGAAAAGGCGCGGAGAAAGGTGGTGCGGGCACCCACGGCCGGTGCGACCGGCTCGCCGAGTTCCAGCAGTTCCTCGACGATCTGCCGTCCTTCCAGTGTGCGCAGGTCCACGCGGTTCGGCACCAGCACGACATTGAGGCGCGGCCGGCGGCGCTCCCGCACGGCACGCACAATATCGAGCGTCTTGAGGGTGGCATCGACATCGAGGCCGGACGGCGTGCAGGGGATCAGGCAGACCGTGGACAAGGCCAGTGCCGCTGCGACGGAGCGTTCATTCGGCGAGGTGTCGATGACGATGCAGTGGTGCGGCACCTTCCTCACCTGCTCGGCCCATTGCGTGACGGCGTCGCCGTTCAGGCCGATCTCATAGACGGGGAAGGTGAGGTTGCCCGGTTCTGCCCAGGCGCAGGAAGAAGCCTGCGGATCGGCGTCGATGAGCCCAAGATCGGCGCCCCTCCGTCGCAGTTCCGACGCAACGGAAACGGCCAAAGTCGTCTTTCCGACCCCGCCCTTACGCTGCACAAAGGAAATGATGTAGGGCATCAGACCACCGCTGGATTTCTATGTACCCTGATTCTTTAGCGAAAGAAGGGCGGATGCTCGTTCAGGGCCTCATACCACTGACCGGCGATGTTTCCTCCAGGCGCATCTTCTCGCCGCTGGCCTATCGCCTCGTCCGCGAAGCGAACATCGTCCCCATCGTCTATACCGAAGCCATGCGCCTTGCGTCGTGGTTTCCGCTGGCATGGCAGCGGCAGGACAGAGGCGTTCAACTGGTCGCGCTGCGTTCGCTCCTGCCGCAGATAGGCGCGGTGCCCGCGCCGGTGCGGGGCTCGTTCAACCATCTTCCTGTGCTGCTGCAGGCCTTTCCCTTCGGGCTCGACCCGTCGCAGCCCATCGGGCACGCTTCACCCAAGATGCTGTGCGATGACGTGGCGGAGTTTGCCGACAATGTCGGCGCGCCCATAACCACGCCTGACCACAAGCTGAGCCGCGCGACGCTGCAGCGCTTCGCCGCGCTCGACTTCTTCTGCGAGCACGCCCCCGCAACCGAAGCGATCGGACGAACGCTGCTCGACGGAGGCCTTCTCGAGCCATGGCAGCTGGTGTTCGACGTCGAGGGCACGAAGGTCGACATCCCGGACATGCTCATCGTCAGGCAGTCCCTTTTCGCCGCGGGCGGACTGGCTTTCGTGATGGCGCGGCATGGAGCCATGGCCGCCCAGCTCATCGGGTTGCACCGGCTCTCGCTCTACCGTGCCGGCATGCTGCTGGCCGCCGCGCGTGCCGCGGCCAGCAAGCCCGAGAGCGAGCAGGACTTTCTGCTGTCCTCCGATCAAGGCGACTGGGAGGACTAGGTGGCGATGGAACGAACCATTCTCGCGGATGCCGGCACCCTCCGCCTGACACCCCCGAAGGCCTTCGGCTTCGTCGAGGAGCTTGGCGGGCTGCCCATCGCCTTGAGCGAGTTTCACCTGTCGAGCCACTTCTTTCCGCTGGCTGTGCGGTTCAGGGGCGACCGGCCCGAGCTCTGCGTCATCGTGGCGCCGGGCTATCTGAAGAAGCCCCTCGTTGCGCCCAATGGCGAATGGCTTGGTGGTTACCGCCCGCTGACCCTCCGGGCGCAGCCATTCGAACTCTCCGAAGGCGGCACCGGCGATGCGATGCGTGACGTGCTCCTGCCAAGGTCGTCGCCGCTGCTCGGTGGGGAGGGCGCGCCCCTGCTGGAGAACGGTGCCCCGTCGCCCATGATGCAGAAGCTGCATGAGATGCTCGTCGGCGTCCGGCAGTCCGCGCGGCAGATGGTGCCCGTGCTGGACCGGCTCTTCATGGCCGAGCTGATGGTGCCGCTTCTCGCGGGCTCTCGTGCTGAGGCGGCGGACCCCTTCTTCGTTGTGGACCGCGACCGGTTCTCGGCTCTTTCAGGCCGCGGGCTGCGGGCCATGGCGCGAGTGGATTTCCACGCCGTGGAAATCGCCGTGGCATGCATCTTTTCGCAGCGCCTGCTGAAGCCGGAGCGCATGGCGCAGAGGAGCAATGCTGCGGCTGCGGAACGTCCGTCGGAAGCGAACCCCGCCGACTACACGCCCTTCCTTGCCGGCCTGTCCGACCTGCCCGCCGTGCTCGACGAGGGGGAACTGTTCAGCTTCGACGATCTGGACAGCCTCCACCTTTCCGTGGAGTGAACGGCCTCAGCGCTCCCGCATCGCGGTGTTGATGCGGTTCATCAGCGGCGCGACGAGGTAGGACAGCATGGTGCGGTCGCCCGTGCGGATGATGACCTGGGTCGTCATGCCGGCGGACAAGCGGCCAGCGATGTCCTCCGGCACGCTGCCGCCGTCCACGGCCACTTCGACGGCGAAATAGGGCCCCAGCTGCGGCTGCTGCGGATCTGTGATGCTGTCGCGCGAGATCGCGGTCACATTGCCCTCGATGACCTGGCTCTGGAACTTCACGAACTGCGGTAGGCGGATCTCGACGCGCGCACCGTCTTCCACGCGATCGATGTCGAGGGGCGAGACGCGCACACGCACGACCAGATCGTCGGAGAGCGGCGCGATGTCGAGGATGGGATCACCCGCCCTCACCACGCCGCCCACCGTGAACACCTTCATCTCCTGCACCGTGCCGTCCACGGGCGCCCGGATCTCGCCACGCTTCACCGCGTCGCTGGTGATGACCACCTTCTGCTGAAGCTCGCCGAGCGTGGCGCGCACATCGGACATCATGGTCGCCGCCTCCTGCCGGTAATCCTGCTTCAGCTGGTCGATCTTGGCCGCGACCTCCTCGACTTTGTTGCCGGCCTCGCCGCGTGCGATCTGCGCGGCTTCAAGCTGGCCTTGCGTCTGCATCATCTGGCGCTCCAGCGCGGTCACGCGGGGCAGGGGAACCAGGCCGCGCTTCATCAGGTCCTTCAGGGCCGGAAGCTCGGTGTTTATGGAGCCGATCTGGTTCTTGGCCGTCTGCTCCTGCACGCCGGCCTGCTCGATCTCCTTCAGCGCCTGGGAGCGCTGCGCCTCAAGCACGTCGATGGCGCTCTGCAGGCTCCTCTTGCGCGATTCGAACTGGCGGCTGTTGTCCATGATCGATGTGGAAATCAGGGGATCGTTGCGGAGCGAGGTCACCTCAGGCGGGAACACGACCTCGTCCTTCATGTCGCGCTGCGCGAGCAGGCGTGCCTCCATGGACAGCGCGATGGCAAGCTGCTGCCGGTTGGCAAGATCCGTCGCTTCGGCTCGCGTGGGGTCGAGCCGCACGAGGAGGTCGCCCTGCTTCACCTTCATGCCGTCGCGCGCGAAGATTTCGCGCACAATGCCGCCCTCGAGGTGCTGGATCGTCTTGCGGCTGCCGGCCGACTGGATGGAGCCGGATGCGAGCACACCGGAACTCAGCCCCGCGACCGCCGACCAGCCGCCGAGCCCGACAAAGGTGAAGATGACGACGAACAGGCCGACGCGCACCGTGCCCCGCCAGTCGGCGGACGGGACGGGATCGGTCGATGGTGCAGCGAGCTCTTTCATCGGTCGGCTCCGGTCGATTTGAGCGTGCCCTGTATGACGGACAGGGCGGGGGCGGGCTTCAGGCGCGGCATGCGGCTGGCGATCAGTTCACGCGAGCCGAAGGCCTGTACCGTCCCCGCATTGAGGACGAGGATGTCGTCGCAATAGTTCAGCAGGTTCATCTTGTGGGTCACGACGACCACGGTGATGCTCATGGACTGAAGCTTCTGGATGGTGGTGGCCAGTGCCTGTTCGCCCTGTGCATCCAGATTGGCGTTCGGCTCGTCCAGTACAATGAGGCGGGGTTCGCCGTAGACCGCGCGGGCAAGGGCGATGCGGTGGCGCTGGCCGCCCGAAAGGACATGGCCGCTCGGCCCCACCTTCGTGTTGTAGCCCTCGGGCAGGGAGCGGATGAGTTCCTGAATGCCGATCATCTCGGCCGCGGCGATAACGTCCGCCATCTCGAAGTCGGGTTCGAACCGCGCGATGTTCTCGGCGATCGTGCCGGGGAGCAGTTCCACCTCCTGCGCCAGATAGCCGAGGCGACGGCCCAGCGCGTCCTCGTCGACATGGCTGAGATCGTGGTCGCCCAGCGACACGGTCCCGCGCCGCGGCTGCCAGACGCCGACGAGCACCCGGGCCAGGCACGATTTGCCGGCACCGTTGGGCCCGACCACCCCAAGCACCCGGCCCTGCGGCAGGGCAAAGGTGACGTCGTTGAGGATGATGCGCTCTTCACCCGGAGGGGTGGCGAAGACGCGCTGGACGGAAAGTGTGCCGCTGACATCGTGCAGCGAGATCTTGGCGGGCCGCTTCTCGGCAGTGGCGAACAGCCCGTTCAGCCGGGAATAGGAGGCCGCAAAGCCCGTGAACGCGGCCCAGTTGGTGACCACGCCGAGAATAGGCGTGATGCCGCGGGACATGGCCATGCTGAGCACCAGCAGGCCGCCGAAATTCATCTCGCCGATGATGTAGAGATAGCCGCCAACCGAGAACAGCAGGATCATCTGCGAATTGCGGATGAACAGCAGGATGCCCCCGACCAGCCGCGTCCTGTCCCCGCCGGCGTCGCGCCAGCCAAGCATCGCGGAGTGGTAGTCGTACCAGCGGCGGCGCAGGGCGACGATCATGCCCAATGCCCGCACGCTCTCGGTGTTGCGGGCGACCGCGATTCCGAACTCGTTGGCGGACTGCGAGGCGCGCTGATACTGGGCGGTGTGCTGGCGGCTGAGGCGCTCGTTCATGATCGAAAGAGCGGCCGACAGGCCCCACACCACCACGGCCATGACCACGAACACCCAGTGCACCAGCGCCATGATGAAGATGAAGACAGGCGACCACAACGCGTCCATCACCGTCAGCACATTGGGGCCGGACAGGAAGTCGCGAACGATGTTGAAATCGGCGATCAGGCTGGTGGAGACCGACTTGTTCTGCACGGAGGACGAGCGGTGCAGCGCATCGAACAGTCGCCGGCTGAGGCGCTGGTCGATCTCGATGCCGATCCGCCCCAGCGCCTTGCGTCGGACCACGTCAAGCACGCTGTAGATCGCCATCATGAAGAGCGCGATGACCGTAAGCGCCACCAGCGTGCTGATGCTGCGGCTGGAGACCACGCGGTCCATCACCTGCTCCGCGAACAGCGGCGCGGCAAGAAAGATGATGGCCAGGAAAAGGCTGAAGCCCAGCAGGACGCCGTAAGCGGGCCCGAGCGGGCGCAATTCCCTGAGAACGGGAGACAGCTTGTCGTTCGGGTTCATCCTGATCTCACCCCGCAGGCGCCGCCGTCGGCACGTCTGGCCGCTCTGACTGACGTGCAACGCACGCGTCGCCCGTCCGCAGGATACGTTAAACCGTCCAAAGCAGGCAAACGTAAGACGCCCCTGCCTGTTGCCGGATAGTCACGCGTAAGCTTCCCGGATTCGCGAATTCGGGCACGATTATCTTAAAACTTCTCCAACGTGCACAGAATATCGGCGTTCGCGGAGCATCTGTGATGCATCTTGCGCATGACCGGCGATGACTGCCTATCGCAGGTTGCGGCAATGCAGTTATCTGAAGGTAATCTGCGCGGTAGGGTTGCAGTATTCTTTATTCGTGAAAATGTAATAGGCATCGACTATACAGCCGCTGACAGAACAGAACGCAGCTTCGTTGACATCTTGGCAGCTATGAACTAGAAGCGCTGTCACGGGTTATCGTTACCTTGGCTTATGATGTTTTGGCGGGCGTCCTAGTTGAGGCGGGTCGCCTAGCCTAAGCGGATGCGGACGCTGAAGTATCAGCGCAGAAAGCCACCAGTTTTAGCGGCGGAAGGGGCGGTCGATGGCCACTTATGATCTTAATGGAGCTCAGCTCGACGCTGAATTGTCGTCGAACTTTGATGCTGCTGTGCGTGAACAGATTCTTGATTACCTGGACGATCAGGGCGTCTTCCTCAACGGAAGCGCGACCACAAGCGAAAGTGGTTACGGCGTCACTGCCGATCCTGCTGAAGTTGTAATCGTCAGTCAGCCCATTCAACCTTCGGTAACGTTCTCTGGCAACAACACGCCCGACGCGTTTATCGTCGACACCACCGCGGATGCGCGAGTTGTCGTCGGATCTACCGAGGATCTTCTTGTCGTCACCAGCACGGGCGACGACTACGTAGAGTTGATTTCTTCGGGTGACACAACCGTTCTCACCGGCGCCGGCGAGGACACGATCAAGGCTGGCGCAGGCGCTGACACGGTGTTCGCCGGCGAAGGCAGCGACCTGCTCGTCGCAGGCTCCGGCAATTCGACGCTGTACGGTGAAGGCGGCGACGACGTGCTGTACGAGAATGGTTCCGCCGGAAGCATTCTCGACGGCGGCGCCGGCAACGACACGCTGTATGCAGGCGGCGGCGTCGGTGACACCCTCCTGGGTGGCTCGGGCTCCGACTACCTCTTCGCAGTCGACGGCAACAACTCTCTCGACGGCGGCGCTGACAACGACTCGCTCTATGCCGGTTCGGGCGTCGACACCCTGCACGGTGGCGATGGCAGCGACACGCTCTACGCGGGATCCGGCTCGGGCGAGCTGCACGGCGACGCAGGCGACGACCTCATCTGGGGCGCCACTGGCTACGACCTCTACGGCGGCGCCGGCAACGACACCATCTGGGCATCGAACGAGGGCTCGCTCGCTAACGGCGGCGCGGACAACGATCTCGTTTATGGCGGCCAGGGCAGCGACACCCTGTATGGCGGCTCCGGCGACGACGTCATCTTTGGCGAAGGCGGCAACAACGAGCTGTACGGCGATGCCGGCAGCGACACCATCTACGGTGGCTCGGGTGCCGACACCATCTCGGGCGGTGACGGCAACGACATCATCTACGGATCGGCCGAGGGCGGCGAGATCTACGGCGATGCGGGCGCAGACACGATCTATGCCAGCGACGCTTCCACGCTCATCGACGCAGGCGCAGACAACGATCTCGTTCAGGGCGGTGCGGGCGACGACACCATCTTGGGTGGCGAAGGCAACGACACCCTTCTGGGCGGCGCTGGCGACAACGAGCTCTCCGGCGGCGCTGGCGACGACTGGCTGCTGGCCGGCTCGGGCGAAGACACCCTGTTCGGTGGCGAAGGCAACGACAGCTTCATCAGCGGCCAGACATCTGCCGAGATGTATGGCGATGCCGGCAACGACACCTTCTACATCGTCGGTGCAACCAGCGACACCATCTCCGGTGGCGAAGGCTTCGACACCGTGGACTTCTCGATCGCGGGCGGCGACTACATCACCCGCAGCAGCGAGGATGCGACGATCGAGACGGTGGATGGCATCACGACCGTGTCCTTCGAGGATGGAAGCACCGTCCAGCTCACGGGCGTCGAGACGATCCGCTTCACGGACGGCGACGTGCAGATCTGATCAGTCAGCCTCCCGGAAACGGGAGGCGCACAAGACCACTGACACGGCGGATGCGAAAGCATCCGCCGTTTGTCGTTTGCGGCCGTCCCTCATGGGCGAGCCCTGCCGCCGGGATCAAGGTGTCGGGTTCAGGCCTGCTCAGGCAGGACGACCGCCTGGCCTGACAGGCAGCGAGATCTGTGCGGGAGAGCCCGTCGCGGCATTCCCGCCGATCAGCCGGCGGATGCCTGCGGCGAGGATCGTGGGTCCGACGCAGAAGAAGAAGAAGTCGAGGATCTTGTAGCTGCCGTCGCGCGCCCACTGCAGCAGCAGGACGACGACCCAGAAATGGGCGCAGAAAAAGTAGATCGACACGTCGCGCCGGCAGAACCAGTGGAACATCCTCCCGTAGAAGGCGCCCACCAGCCCCAGCGTCACGACCACGCCGGCATAGCCGAGGCTGATCCAGCCATCGCCGACAAGCGAGGTGGTGCGCGAGGCGAACCGCCCATAGGCCTGCAGGTTGACGAGGTTGATGGGCGAGCCCACGGGCTTGTCCGGCCAGAAGGCGCGCGGGATCGGCTGGGTGAACACCCCCAGATATTGCGTGAAGTACGAGAAGGTCCCGCTCGCATCCGGCACCTTGCCGACGACATAGGCCAGAAACTCGTAATTGGCGAAGTCGGGATGATTGCCGAAGGAGGATTGCGCCAGGCTGACGTCAAGGCTGAAGTCGCCGGAGAGGATCGCGTTGCGGTTTTGCCCCACCACCACGAACACGATCAGCCCGAGGGCGAGCAGCACATAATGCCGCGCGCGGAACCGGGTCTGCCGCTGCAGATAGCCGACCACGAGCACGGCCACGAGCGCGCCGATGATCAGGGGCCAGCGCTCGCCGAGTTGCAGGGCCACGAACAGGCAGAAGACCATCGGGAGATATGACCACCACCGCCCACGCATCAGGACGATGAGGAAGATGGCGAACGGGAACGCCATGTACCGCGCGAACAGGACATAGGCCGTCGTGTCGGTGAGAAGGCGGGCGCCGGTCGTGGGGTCGATGGCGATGTTGAGCTTGCTGAGCTCGAACAGCACGTCCGTGTCGTAGGCCTGCCGCATGGTGAAGGCCAGAAAGAAGGAATAGGCGATCAGAGGCGACAGGATCAGCGCCGAAAGCCCGAATGACAGGACATCGGCCCGGCCCACGGGCGGCAGGCTGAGCGTCGGAGCTATGGGCCGAAAGCCGAGCGCCGAGACATAGGCGGTCACGAAGGCGAGCAGGCCGATATCGGACACCAGAAGCGTCCGCAGGAACACCTCGTCCGGCGGCCAGTAGGTCATGAAGATGAATTCGGAATCCAGCCCGAACAGATGGACCGCCAGCGGCCGCTGGACGAAGACCATGAAGTGGAAGGCCAGATAGATGAACAGCCCGGAATAGACATTGGCGTAGCCGCGCCGGAACAGCACCGCGCACAGCCCGAAGAACAGCAGAGTATGCGCCGCAAGAGACAGGCCGATCATCGCATCACCGGCCCGCTGGGCTCGCGTCGGCTGGACGAAGGCGGTGCAGGGACATTGCAGACCCCGTCCAAAACCGGCAGGCCGGATCGGCGCGCCGCTTCTTCCAGCGGGTGTCCGAACAACGGCTGAGTGGAGACGATGGCAAGCGCCTCAAGGTCATGGGCGTGCGCCAGCGCGCCGAGTTCGTCCGCCGTCACGGCACCGGTCACGAACGTGCCGCGAGCCATCAACGCGAGGTCATCGAGCGTGCGGCCGAGAACCGTTGGCTCGGTGCCCTTGTCCAGGCTCGAGAGAACCTCGCGGAGGCGAGCGAACCCTCTGGGAGAACCGCTATCGAGGGTGATAAAGCCGATGCGGCGGTACAGCCCTGGCTGATACATGGCCGGGTGGCTGTCGGCGCTTAGGCAGGTGGTCTGGAGGCCAGGCCAGGCCCTTGTGGCGAAGTCCTCCGCCGCCCGGTCCGGTGCAAGAAACCGGCGGATGCGGGGGAACCTGCGCTCCCAGGCGCTTCTCCACGCCTGCGCCGAAAGGCGATCTTCGGATTGGTTCAGCAGGTCGCCTCCGGCCAGCAGCAGATCCACCGGGATGATGTCGCACAGCAGATCGATCACCTCCGGTCCCACGGCACGAGGATCCACCACCTCGACCGCGGCCGGGGAAAGCTCCCGCAGGAACGTCGCCAAGGCTGCGTCTCCGTTCTCCAAAGCAACCGTCATCGTCTGCGGCAAGCCCCCGGATGGATGTCGCACCCGCACCACCACCCGTCCAGCGTCACGCCTCGTTTCCACGAGGAGAGCCTTCCGGCCTTCGGCTAACAGCCGCCGGCCGCGCGCCTGTGCGACCTCGCGCAGCGGACCGGGACCCGTCACCAGGAGAACCGAAGCGGCGTCCTCCTCTAGAAGCGCGGTTTCGAGGCGCGAGCGCGCGGCCGCCAGCGGGTCTGCCGCAAGGAAGGCCGCGGTTTCCGTGCGGTATGAGGGGAACCGCCGCTCGAGCACGGCAAGATTCCTCACGACGAGCGCGCGCTTGCGGCCCCGGAAGGACAACGAGCCGGCGTGGCCGACATAGACCCCCGTCGCGCAGACATTGCGAAAGCCCGCCGCCCGCGCGCGCAGGCACCAGTCCACGTCTTCAAGATAGCCGCTGTGGTAGTCGCCGGAGAGGGGCCCGATGGCGACCCGGCATGCGGACGTGACGTACAGGCAGAAGCCGATACCGTTCGGCAGGTCGACCACGTGATTGGGGTTGGTGCGGGCCGCAGCATCATGAAGGCGGCCGATCTCGCCCGCCGACGGCAAAGGATTGACCTCGAACGGACGGGGAAAGCTCGTCAACTCGCCATTGTTCGACAGCGGCGTAACGGTGCCGATGTCCGGAGACAGGCGCGCCGCCTCCCGCAGCCGGTCCAGCGCGCCGGCAGGGATGAGGGTATCGGCATTCAGGAGCAGGAGATCGCCCGGTCCAGCCGTTTCCAGCGCCCGGTTGACCGTGCCGACGAAGCCCAGATTGACCGGGTTGTGCAGCAGTTGCACCCGAGGATGGCCCGCGAAAGCACCCAGCACCTCCGCCATTCCGGGGTCGGGCGCGGCATCGTTCACGAGGATGAGCCACCGCTCCGGATCCGCTTCGATCTCCGGCATCAAGGCTTCCAGGCACGCCCGGGTGGCGCCGGGATCGTCATAGACGGGCACGATCACCCAAAGCTGCGCTGCGCATTCCTGGCCGGGCGGCGTGTGCGAAACACGCGACACGTTGGAGCTCCGGTGCAGCCCCGGCACGTCCACGGGCTCCGGCTCACCCTCTCCGGAAGACGCCAGCACGGCCTGCAGATCGTCGGGTAGCTGGATCAGGAGGGCCGCCGCGCTCCGGGTGCCCGACGCGAAGGGATGGGACGGCTGCCCCGCGATCTCGATGACGACCGTTCCCGCAGGGCCGCGGAGCTGGAGACGCAGCTTCTGCCCGGCCGCCCAGGCGGCCCAGCCTTCCATCGCCACTCCCACGCGATCGAGCTGGACGATTGGAGCGTCCGGTGTGCCGAGGCGGCCGAGCGTCTGGAGGAGCACACCCGGATCGGTCTCGTTGCGGATCAGCGCCCGGGCGGCGATGCGTGCCATCTCCTCATCGCCCAAAGCCAGCATGCGGCGGTTTGCGGCGCGATCTTCCGGGGCGAGGCGAAGGGCGGCAAGGAGATCGCGGACGGCCTCGTCCGTCCGGCCCCTCATGCGCCAACTGTCGGCCCGCAGCACCAGATGGGTAGGGTCGGGGCGGGCGGCGATGCGGCACAGCCGGTCCGACAGGCGAAAGGCCTTCGCACCGTCTCTCTTCTGCAGGGCCTCGACCGCCTGCGCGGCCAGTTCGGAGGCGTGGGCGCCTTCGTCCAGCAGCCGAAGCGCGCCAAGTCCGCCCTGTGCTTCGGCCAAGATCCGGCCTAGCCGGCGCCGGCCTTGCCCCGGAACACGCGCACACGGCCGGTGGAACGGGGCGCGGCCTCGACGGCGGCGACAGGCCGCACGGCCGGGTTCTGGCGTGGGGGCTTGGACTCTGCCGCTTCGGTCAGGCTGAGCCGAAGCCCAACCAGAGGCTCCTGCCGCGTCGGGCCGGAGAGCTGGACCTTCGGACCCTTGCTGCGGGAGAGCGGCGAGCCAAGGAACAAGGCCTCGGCCACGATCTGCTGACCGGTTGCACCCACCAGTTCGAGTGCGATGCCCGTGATAGGCATGGCCTTGCCGCGGCTGCCGACGAACGTGCCCAGATCCTTCAACCCGGAACTTGCCGGGTTTCGGGTGCCATAAGTCACTGCATACCGAAGCTTCGCGCCGGGCGGGCAGGACGGCCATTCGATGGCGATGCCTTCGATGCGCGACGGTGCGGAAGGACCGGCAAGCCATTCGTCGGGACCGGCGGTCACGTCACCGCGGCCCGCCACATGGCCCAGCACCCTGACCTCCCCACCGCCCGATGCCGGCAGCGGCGGCAAGACGGAGGCCTGCACGCCCTCCTCCTCCTCGTCATCATCCTCGTTGCCCACGAGGTCGTCGGTGAAGGTGATCTGGTTGCTGGGGCGCTGCTGGGTCAGCTTCGCAGGTACCGGCGGCACCCCTTGCGTCAGCGTCTCGATCTCGACCGAAGCCGCCACAGAGCCGCGCGGACCTGCGGGCATCACATTGACCGCGATCTGGCCGGGTGCCGTGCTGCGGAACACAAGGCCGGTGCCGGGCTGCCACAAGGTGGCGTCACGCGCATCGGGATGAAGGATGGTCGTGATGGCGCGCTCGCTGCCGGGTGCCGGAGCAATGCTCACGCTGGGCGGATTGGCCCTGTCATTGGCGCTGGCATAGCGCACCAGGAAAAGCCCCTTGCCCACATCGATAATCTGTTGCCGCGCCACGTCAGAACCCCCGCACCGACCTCTGCCTACCCTATACGATGTAATCCCGCGCTTCCACGCCTGTGGCGGTCCGGTCGCTCCCCGGCGCGCCAGCCAGCAGGCTCGACCGGGCTTCACGCGCACGCGGCGGCCATGCAAGCGCGGAAAACGGCGTGCCATCAAGAGACAGGGATGGACTGTAGAACCGGTCTGCCAGCAAGCCATCGCCCCAACGGGCCCGGAGAGCATCCCGTTCGCGTGCGAGAAGGGCGCCTGGCCCGCCGCCGACCGGCACCGAGACCGTGACCGTCGCGTGCGGCGTCAGCACCGAGCGCCAGCCCTTGCGCCCCAGCCGCAACCCAAGATCCGCCATGTAGAGGCCGACCGGGAATCGTGCGGCGTCGAACCCGCCCACCTCCAGGAACGCGTCACGCCTGAGACAGACCACAGCGCCACCGACCGCGCTGCAGGTGCGGGCCGTGCGCAGCATGTCGGCATAGCCCGGCTCGCCCGCGAGATGATCGGTGAACGCCGGGGCCACGGCAAAGTCCGGTCCTGAGACCAGGCCGGCACCGGCGATCATCCCGTCAGGCAGGACCGTCAGGGGTGCCGCAAGCGCGGTGCGGCCATGGAGGCGCTGGAGGATTTCATCGAGCCAGCCCTGCTCGCCGCCCAGCACCACGTCATGGACCAGGCACACCTGTTCGGTTCCGCAGGATGCGATCGCCGCGTTCCACGCCCCTGCCGAGGGCAGCGGACCGCTATGGGAGAGAAGGCGCACACCTCCGGACGCAAGGTGTGGGGCGACAGCGGCGAGGGCGGCTTCCGCCGCAGCGGAGTGGACGATCAAAATGGGCCCGTTGCCGCCCGTTTCTGCCACGACCGCGGCAATGCAGGTGCGCAGGCGAGCCGGGTTGGTGGCCATCAGCACCATTGTCACGTCCCCGGCATGGGAACGCCGGGCGACACGCAATGCCGGCATGGCGCCGGGTTGGGCGTGCTGGATCCGCGCGGCCACGCCACGCTCGCGCAGGTGGGCGGTGGTTGCGCCGGCCAGTTGATCGGCGCCCCTCCGCATCGCGTCGGGTGTCAGGCGTGCCACGGGCTGCGGCAAATGGAGGATGTCGGCCCCGTCGGCGGCCGCGTCGAGCAGGGACGTCAGCACGCGGAAGCTGGATGCCGCACCCTTGTCCACGGCCGCCTGAAGGTCCCGCTTGCGCAGTGCGAAGACGCGCGCGCAATAGCCCTGTTCCAGCACGCGTTCATAATCGAACGCCGTGAAGGCCAGCAGCATGGCGCGGCCATGTTGGCTGTCCATCTCAAGATCGCCATAGGCCGCGTGAACGTCCGGTGCCCCGTGCAGCGTGGCCGCGAGGTGGCGCACCGCCCCCGGCAGGAGGCGCGCGCCTGCGGGGCACAGGACCACGACGGCATTGTCGGGGACCCTGCCCAGCGCGGCTCCCATGGTCTCGGGCGTGAACGAGCAGATGCCATCGCCCGCAGCCCCCAGCACCGGGACGTCTTCTTCACCGACAGATGCCTCCGTGACGGAGAGATCGCCGTCGCCGGTCGCGATCACGGCCAGGGGGAGGACATCGTTCGGCGCAGGCGGAAGCGGGAAGCGCGTGCGCCAATGTGCATAGAGATCGAGCGGCACCGAGCGCGGGAACAGCCGGTCGAACAGTTCCGCCCGGACATGCTCCGTCTCGTCGGCCGGTGTTCCGGCCAGTGCAGCGCGCAGGCCATCGGCATAGGCCAAAGTCGCGACGGGACTGCCGTCCAGTTCGCCGCCGGCTTCGTCGAAGAAGTGGACGCGCCTGACCACGCCATCCGCGAAGCCCGCCGGCAGGTGCAGGTCGAAGCCGCGGAGCGGGCGAGGCTCCCGTCCGATCACGGCGTGGGTCCACCGGCTCGGCCGCACCCGCACGGCAGGGACGCCCTCGACCCTTGCTTCCACGAAGGTGTGGGACGGGCGGTTGATGCCGATGGTGCCCGAGAAGCGCAGTCCCCCCAGCCAGGAAACATGCCCGCGCCGGTGGGGATCGGCATCGGGCTCCAGAGGGTCTTCCGCGAGCAGGATCGCGGGGCCGAGGGGTTCTTCGGTGTTCGCGAGGCGGGCTCCCGCCTGCCAGACGCCTGCGAGATCGGCATCCCGCAGCATGAAGCTGAAGCCGTGTCCCTGCGCCGGGTGGTCCGGCTCCAAGTCCGGCACGTTCTTTTCGGCGCGCGCGAGCCTCAGCGGCACGCCGTCGAGAACCAGTTCGACGACAAGTACCCGTTCCGGTGCGTCCGGGAGGAATGCGTAACCGCAAAACAGCCCGGTGGCGGCGCGACTGAAGCGGCTTTGTAGCGCGCTCATATCGCGCTACCGGCAGAGAACAAGGATGGAACTGCCGCCCAGCACGCGCACGGAAAGGTCCGGCGCCATCCGTGCCGCAACGCGCCGCAGCCAGCCTGCCATGCGCGTGCGCAGCCTCCGGCCGGGCGCCCCGGGTGCGGGATAGGTGTAGAACCAGTCGACCACCTCGAACCCGCAATCGGTCAGGGTCGCCAGCGCGGTTTCACGGCTGAAATAATGGAGATGCCCGACCTTTTGCCGGGCGTGGAGCAGCGGGCCGGAGGCGCGCAGCACCGTCTGCACCGACAGGTCGAGCGGAATGTGAAGGATGTGCAGTCCTCCGTGGCGACGCAGCCCCCGCAGGAAGCCCATATAGTCTTCCACATGCTCCACCACGTCCATGGTGAGCAGGAGGTCGTGGCGGGCGTCCGTCTGCAGCAGATCCTCGAAGCGGAAGGTCAGGCGCTCCCGGCTTCGTTCGGTACATCGCGCGAACGCCTGCGGCGAAATCTCGTAGCCGGTAAGTTCCGCCTCGGGCATCCTGGCCGCGAGTTCAACAAGGATCATCCCGCCACCGCAGCCCACTTCGGCCACACTGCGCGGCGCAAGGCCGTGAGCGCTGACCATGCGCAGCACATGGGCTGCCTTCCAGGGCGAGTCTTCCTCGTGCCAGCCGGGATTCTGTTCCAGGTAGCGGCCGTCCTCGTAGACCGAGCTGGGTGCCGGAGCGCTCATCATGCGGCCGCCAGGAAGCCGCGGTATTCACCGAGATAGTGATCGTATTCCAGCCTGTGGTCGAAGACGAGGCGGCTCATCACCTGCGCCTCGTCTGCGCTGGCCTGACCGTCCAGAATGGCCTGGATTCGATGGGGCTTCGGGCCGTGGAAGTGCAGGATGGCCGCGCGGCTGTTGATGCCCTGGAACGGGCGCCAGTTCATTTCCTCGCCAAGCGGCTCCCAATCGTCGCGGAACAGCAGGTTGAGCATGGACTGGTCGAAGCTCTGGTGCCGCCGGAAATAGAAATGGTTCCGGCGCAGGAGGTCGATCATCTCCGGCCTTCGCGCGGCGAAACCGGCGCTGTTCAGGATCATGACCCCACTGTTGAAGCCCTGCTGGCCCTTCTCGCCATCAGTGGTGGCGGCCTCCGGGCACGCAGCCAGCACGCGTGGCGAGGTGAAGAAGGGCAGGGGATCCGCGCAGAACATCACATCGCAATCGGTGTAGAGGAAGCTGTCCTCCTCCACGTAGTCCGGCGCGATCAGCCTCAGAAAGGCTCCCGCGGCATGCTCGGGATGATAGGGAGTACCGGCATTGGCCGAGATCACGGCCTCGGAGAACAGCTCGTCGCGGAACGGCACGCGCGCGCGCACAATGTCCACGCCGTTGCGTTCCAGCCAGCTGATGATGGGTGGGGTCTGGTCTCCGTCGAACAGGCAGAGCGGCTGCAGGGAGGTGTGGGCCCGCGCCGAAACCACCGCGACCTTGATCATGTCGGCGAACCAGCCGGCCGCCCGCTGGTCGAAGCTGAACACCCAGCGTCTTAGCGGTGCAGCGTCCTGCATCAGCGTTGTCCTGCTCCGGAAGGTCTTGATGGGTACGCGCTGCAGGCGTAAGCGGCAAGTCCCGTCTGCGATATGAAACCACAGATTGCAGTGCTTGTTGAAAGGGCAACCCCTAATATTGTCATCCAAATCTGGCTTGCAGAAAGCATAGTGGCCGCATAGGACTTATGAATAGCGTGCACGGGTGCGGGATTCGGGCATAGCATTCGACTAGATCTTTATTGATGCTTCACGCCGTCGGAAGATGATGATCTTCCTTGGCTGGTTGATCGTGCGGCCTCTGTGTTGAGGAGTGGATGTTGAATCCGGTTCAGCTGATCAAGCCGAAGCGCTTCGGAGACGACCGGGGCTGGTTCACCGAGGTCTACAGCGAGAAGGCATTCGCCGATCGCGGCATCCAGGTCCGCTTCGTGCAGGACAATCATTCCCTCTCGCGGCCCGTCGGCGTGCTGCGCGGCATGCACTTCCAGACGCCGCCTCACGGGCAGGACAAGCTGGTGCGCTGCGTGCGCGGCCGCATCTTCGACGTCGCGGTGGATGTGCGGAAGGGATCGCCGACCTATGGCAAATGGGTTGGCGCGGAACTGTCGGCCGAGAACGGCCACCAGCTCTTCATCCCCATCGGCTTCGCGCACGCCTTCGTCACGCTCGAACCGGACACCGAGGTTACCTACAAGGTTTCGGACGTCTACGCGCCGGACTGCGATGGCGGCATCCGCTGGGATGATCCGGCCGTCGCCGTGCGATGGCCGCTGCCGCAGGGCGTCGAGCCTGTGCTGTCGGGCAAGGACACGGTGCTGCCGACGCTCGCGGAGTTCGACAGCCCCTTCGCCTATGACGGCAACCCACTCGAAGAGATCGACGCCTGACGGAGGCTCCACACATGCGCATCCTCGTCACCGGCGGCGCCGGCTTCATCGGATCGGCCCTCGTCCGCAGGCTCGTGCCGCAGGCGGGCTATGAGGTTCTCAACTTCGACAAGCTGACCTATGCGGGCAGCCTGTCCTCGCTGCAATCGGTCGAGAACGCGCCCAACTACCGCTTCGTGCAGGGCGATATCTGCGACGCGGCGGCGGTGTCGCGCGCCATGGCCGAGTTCAGGCCCGACGTGGTGGCGCATCTTGCGGCGGAGAGCCATGTCGATCGCTCGATCGACGGTCCCGGAGCCTTCATCCAGACCAATGTTGTCGGCACTTTCGTGATGCTGGATTGCGCGCTGGCCTATTGGCGCACGCTGCCGGCGGAGAGGGCGGAGGCGTTCCGCTTCCACCACATCTCCACCGACGAAGTGTTCGGCTCGCTGGGCGAAGACGGCTATTTTACCGAGACGACGCCCTACGATCCGCGCTCGCCCTATTCGGCGTCCAAAGCCGGGTCCGACCATCTGGCGCGGGCGTGGGAGCACACCTACGGCCTGCCGGTGCTGGTCACCAATTGCTCCAACAATTACGGGCCGTTCCACTTCCCGGAAAAGCTCATCCCGCTGATGATCATCAAGTGCCTCGCGGGCGAGGCGCTGCCGGTCTACGGCAAGGGCGACAACATCCGCGACTGGCTGTTCGTGGAGGATCATGTCGCCGCCCTGCAGGCGGTGTTCGAGCGCGGCGTGCCCGGAGAGACCTACAATATCGGCGGCAATTCGGAGCGCACCAATCTGCACGTGGTGGAGACGATCTGCGCCGCGCTGGATCGCCACCGCCCGCGCACGGACGGCAAGGCTTACCGCGAGCAGATCAGCTTCGTGGCCGACCGGCCGGGGCACGACCAGCGCTACGCCATCGACGCCACCAAGATCCGCGACGAACTGGGCTGGGCGCCGGCCGAGACCTTCGAAACGGGGATCGAGCACACCGTGCGCTGGTATCTCGACAATGAGGGCTGGTGGCGCGAGATCCAGTCGCGCAGCTATTCCGGCGAGCGCCTCGGACTGAAGAGCGCCTGAGCGATGGACGTGCTCGTCACCGGCGGCGCCGGACAGGTCGGACTGGAGCTCCAGCGCTTCGCCTGGCCGGATGGCGTGCATGTGCACGCACCCACGCGTGACGAACTGGACCTGACGCGACCCGACGCGATCGCCGCCTATGTCGGTGCGCGGCGCTGGGGCGCCATCATCAACAGCGCCGCCTACACCGCCGTCGACAAGGCCGAGAGCGATGTCGCGGCGGCGTGGGCCATCAACGCTCTGGCACCCGCGGCGCTGGCGCACGCCGCCGCTCAGGCCGGGACGCCGATCATCCAGGTGTCGACGGACTACGTGTTCGACGGCAGTAAGGACGGCTTCTACACCGAGGACGACCCCGTTGCGCCCATCGGCGTCTACGGCGCGTCCAAGGAGGGCGGCGAGCAGGCGGTGCGCACCGCCAATCCGCGCCACGTCATCGTGCGCACGGCCTGGGTGGTCAGCGCCCATCGTGCCAACTTCGTGAAGACCATGCTGCGCGTCGGTGCGGACCGGCCTGTTCTGCGCGTGGTCGGTGACCAGCAGGGCTGCCCCACCAGCGCGGCGGATCTGGCGGCCGCTCTGGCCACCATCGCCCTGCGCGCGGCGGGCGATGAGGCGGCGCCCTTCGGCACCTATCACTTCGTGAACGAGGGCGGCACTACCTGGGCGGATTTCGCGCGGGAGATCTTCGCGCAGGCGGCCGCGCGCGGCGGACCGGCACCAGAGGTCGAGCAGATCACCACGGCCGAGTACCCGACGCCGGCACGGCGGCCGGCCAATTCGCGGCTTTCAACAGACAAGATCAGGGACCGGTTCGGGGTGCAGCCCCGGCCGTGGAAGACGGCTCTCGGGGACATCCTCGCAGAGCTGATGGATTGAACGGCGCGGGCGGGCGCCGGGGGAGAGGGGCATGAAGGGCATCGTTCTGGCCGGCGGATCCGGCACAAGGCTTCATCCGGCAACCTTGGCTGTGAACAAGCAGCTCCTGCCGGTCTACGACAAGCCGATGATCTACTATCCCATGTCGATCCTGATGCTCGCGAACATCCGCGACATCCTGCTCGTCTCGGCTCCCGAATACATCGACAACTACAAGCGGCTGTTCGGCACGGGCGAGCGGTTCGGGCTCAACATCTCATATGTGGTGCAGGAGCGGCCGGAAGGTCTCGCCCAGGCCTTCGTGCTGGGCCGCGAATTCGTCGGCACGGACCGCGTGGCGCTGGTGCTGGGAGACAACATCTTCTTCGGCGCCGGCATGCGGCAACTGACCCAGCGCGCCGTCGAGCGCGGCACGGGTGCGACCGTGTTCGCCTACCGGGTGGATGACCCGGAGCGGTACGGCGTCGTGGAGCTCGACAAGACCGGCCGCGCGACGAGCCTCGAAGAGAAGCCGGCGCAGCCGAAGTCGAACTATGCGGTCACGGGGCTCTACTTCTACGACAACAGGGTTCTGGACATTGCCGCCGACCTCAAGCCTTCGCCACGCGGCGAGCTGGAGATCACCGACGTCAACCGCATCTACATGGAAAGCGGCGAGCTGTTCGTGGAGCAGCTTTCGCGCGGCTATGCCTGGCTCGACACCGGGACGCATGACAGCCTGGTCGAAGCGTCCGAGTTCGTGCGCGTCATCCAGAAGCGGCAGGGCGTGCAGATCGCCTGCCTGGAGGAGATCGCCTACCTCAACGGGTTCATCGGCCGCGACCAGCTGATGGAGTGCGGCAAGCAGATGGCCAAGACCGCCTACGGGCGCTACCTGATGGACGTGGCCGAGCACGGCTGATGGCGGATAAACGGCGCCGATCCGCGGAGGGCGTGCCGGTCCGCAAGCGCAAGCCGAAAGCCGGGGCGCCCCCGGACGAACCGGCGCCACCCCTTGCCGTCGCGGAACCGGAACCCGAACAGCCGGCTCCCCCGGACACCGGCTGGCTGGGCACAGGGGACGGCGAGGCGCTGGCCCGCCGCCTCGAATCCAGCGGGTTGTTCGACCCCCAGCTGTACCGCGCGGTTTATGCCGACGTGCCGGCGGACGCCGACGCGGCGATGCATTTCGTGGCGGAAGGAGATGCCGATCTCAGGCGCCCGAACCTGTTCTTCGATCCGCTCTGGTATGTGAGGACGCACTTCAAGCGGCCCCCCGAGGGTGGCGCGTTGCGCCATTACCTGCAGGCGGGAGAGCAGGCAGGCCACAAGCCGTGCCCTGTCTTCGAGCCGCGCTGGTATGCCGAAGCCTATGGCCTCGACCTGACGCGCGAAAGCGCGCTTGCCCACTACCTGGAGCATCGTGCGTCGAACGCGTTCTCGCCCAACCGCTTCTTCGACATCGAGTTTTACCTCGCCAACAATCCCGATGTGCGCGACGCCGGCGTGGATGCCTTCCAGCACTGGTTCATCCGCGGCATCCGCGAGGGCCGGCGCGGATCGCCGCTGTTCGATGCGGACTTCGTGCGCGAGCGTTATCTGGGCGGGGACAGGCGCAAGAACCCGTTCGAGGTCTTCATGGATGTGGGGCAGGGCTTCGGCTGGGAGCCCGTGCGCCGTGCCGACGGGCCGTCCGTGCATCGCGAGATCGCCCGCAACTGCGCCGCCGGACCGATGTTCGAGGCGCTTGCACCTCCGGCCGCCCACACGGACTGGAAGGCAAAGGTGCTGGCCTTCTACCTTCCGCAATACCATCCCATCGCCGAGAACGATGCATGGTGGGGCGAGGGCTTCACCGAATGGCGCAATGTGCCGCGCGGCGTGCCACGCTATGCCGGCCATTACCAGCCGCGCGTGCCGCGTGATCTCGGCTTCTACGAACTGGCCGGCACGGGGGTGATGAAGCGGCAGATCGAGCTTGCGGCCCGCATGGGCGTGCACGGCTTCTGCTTCTACTATTACAACTTCAACGGCCACCGCCTGCTCCAGAAGCCGCTTGACGCCTTCGTCGATGATCCCGGCATCAGCTTCCCGTTCTCGCTGATGTGGGCCAACGAGAACTGGACCCGTCGCTGGGATGGCCTCGACAAGGAAGTGCTGATCCAGCAGGACTACCGCGAGGACGCGGTCGAGGATCTCGTGGCGGATTTCGCCCGCTACATGAAGCGGCCGAACTATATCCGCGTGGCCGGGCGGCCCCTGATCTTCGTCTACCGCGCCGACGTGATCCCCGACTGCCGCCAGACTCTCGAGATCTGGCGCGAGACCTTCCGCGCCGATCACGGCCTCGAACCGCTCATCGTGATGGCGCAGGCCTTCGGCTCCGTCGATCCGCGCGAATACGGCTTCGACGGCGCGGTGGAGTTCCCGCCCCACAAGCTGGGCAACCACCTGCCCTGGATCAACAACGAGGTCGAGATCCTCGACCCGGCCTTCACCGGCAATGTGCGCTCCTACGAGGCGGCGGTGGAGCTTTCGCTGGCGGACCGTCCGGCGGACTATCCGCTGATCAAGACGGCGTTCCCCATGTGGGACAACGATGCCCGGACGCAGGGCGCCGGCATGTCGTTCCACGGGTCGACGCCGGAAGTCTTCGAGCGCTGGGTCGGGGGCCTGTGCGACATCGCACGCGCGCAGCCGTTCCACGGCGAGCCGCTGGTCTGCATCAATGCCTGGAACGAATGGTGCGAGGGCGCCTATCTCGAGCCGGACTGCCATTTCGGACATGCCTATCTGAACGCGCTCTCGCGGGCGCTTGCGCTGGCGCGCCGAAACGTCAGCGTCCGCCGGATCGTGCTGATCGGTCACGACGCCTATCCGTTCGGCGCCCAGCAATTGCTGCTGAACATCGGCCGCACCTTCAAGCAGCGCTTCGGCATCGAGATCGCGTTCGTTCTGCTCGGCGAAGGCACCATGCTGGCCGAATACCAGGCGCTGGCACCCACTTTCGTGGCCGCGCGCCCCGAGGAGATGTTCGAGGAACTGTCCCGTCACCTCGCGGGCCTGAAGGAAGCCGGGTTCGAATGCGCCATCACCAATACGGTGTTCTCCGGCGCCCTTGCGGGCATGCTGGCAGACCTCTCCTTCGAGACCTGTTCCCTGCTGCATGAACTGCCGACCATCGTGCGCGAGCGCTACGGCGTGCCGCTCTACGAGCGCATCCGCGACAACAGCGGCACCGTGGTGTTCCCCAACGCCTTCGTGGAAAGCGAACTCACAGCCGCGTTCGGTGCGCCGTCGCGCCGCGCGGTCGTCCGCCCACAGGGCAAGTACAAGAACATCCGCGTCCCTCCCGATGCGCGGGCGGCGGTGCGAGAGGAACTTGGCCTCGTTCCTTTTTCCAAGCTCGTGGTCAATGTCGGCTACGGCGACATCCGCAAGGGCATCGACGTGTTCGTCGCGGTCGCGGCCCGGCTGGCGACCACGCATCCCAACATCCACTTCCTTTGGGTCGGTGCGCTGGACCCCGGCGTGTCGCGCTGGCTGAAGCGCGACATCGAGGTGCGCGGCCTTCGCAACATGCACTTCGTTCCGTTCGCCGCCGATGTCGGCCGCTATTTCGGTGCGGCGGACCTGTTCTTCCTGTCCTCGCGCGAGGATCCGTTCCCCTCGGTGGTGCTGGAGGCGCTGTCCTGCGGCATTCCCGTGGCGAGCTTCGACTCCGGCGGCGGGCAGGTCGAGCTGCTGCGCGATTCCGCGCTCGGCGTGCTGATCCCGTTCCTCGACGTGGAGGCGTCGGCGCGCATCATCTCTGCCGCGGTCTACGACCCCGCGCAGCTTGCGCCGCGCCGCATGGCCCAGCGCCGTGCCCTCGTGGCGGAGCGGTTCGACTTCAACCATTACGCGGCGGATCTCCTGCGCCTGCTCTCGCCACGCCATCGCACCGTTTCGGTGATCGTGCCGAACTACAATTACGGCCGCTACCTGGAGGAGCGGCTGGCCTCGATCTTCGGCCAGACCTATCCGGTCTTCGAGATCATCGTGCTGGACGATGCATCGAACGACGACAGCGTCGCGCGTCTCAATGCAATCGGCCCCAAATACCGCCGTTCGCTGAAGGTGCAGGTGAATTCCGGCAATTCCGGCAATGTCTTCCGCCAGTGGAAGGCCGGCCTCGATCTGGCCCGCGGCGAATTCATCTGGATCGCGGAGGCGGACGACCTGTCGGCGCCGGAATTCCTGGAAACGCTTGTCGCGCGGTTCACGGACGCCCCCGATGCCGGATTGGCTTTCAGCGATTCCCGGGCGATCGGGCCTTCGGGCGAGGTTCTGTACGAGGACTACAAAGGGTATTATCGGGAGAACGGCGATACTGGCCTCGACGCGGATGGCGCTTTCGACGGCACCGATTTCCTGCGCCGCTTCCTCGGCGACCGCAATCTCATCCTCAACGCGTCCTCCGTCGTCTGGCGGGCGGATCATCTGCGGGCGGTGTTCGCTTCGCTCGAGGAGGAGGCCTTTGCCTTCACCTGCGCCGGCGACTGGCGGCTTTACGTCGAGAGCTGCCTTCTCGGCGGGCAGGTGTTGTATTCCGCGCAGCCGCTGAACATGCACCGCCGCCACGGCGAGAGCGTCACCCACACGATCGGCAAGCGGGACCATCTGGCCGAGATCGCCGATATCCACCGCCTTGTCCTTCAAGAGATCGAGCCGGACGCTCAGCTGGAGCAGGCCATCCGCCGCAACGAGGAAGATCTCGCCACCCGGTGGAAGATCTCGGCCCGCGATCTCGCACAGATGCGCTCGGTGGCCTGAGATCTAGGGTTGCCCGAAATCGAGGTCGAGTTCTGCCTCGCCGAAGCGCATCTCCACCGTGCCCGAGCCCTTTGCCTGGTTGATGAAGGGGCTGCGCATTACGAAAGGCGACTGCAGGTCGACCGGCTTGCCGTCGATCAGCAGCGTTCCGTTCGTTCCAAGCCCGAGGGTTAGCCGCCCGGCATCGCCGAGACCTCGGACACTGACCTCGGTCTCGGTCCGGTCGATCTCCATGCCAGCGACGGCGCCGATGAAGGACGACAGGTTCGGATAGTCCTCGCGGGCAGCCGCCTGCAGGACGATGGGGGAGGACGGGTCGTTCAACACCATCCACCCCTCAGCGGCGGGATCGGGCTTCCAGCCTCCAAAGGCCGGACGGACCGCGGCGAAGGCGCCGTGCTCCACGAAGATCCAGTCGCCCTGTTCGAGTTTTCTCAAGGGTTTGCCGATCCAGACTCCCATGCGCGGGGGATGCCTGGCCTCATCCGGAAAGACGCCGCGCACGATCTGGGTGGCGCCGTTCTGCACGCCGAACAGGGCATTGTAGCTCTTGCGCCCGCGGGGCAGGAGGACGGAAGGCACGATGCGGGCGCGCGGATTGCCTCCCTCGAATACGAGGCCCGACCAGCGGTTCTGCGAGCTGATCGCGGTCCAGTCCACATCGCGAAGCAAGGGAACCATGCCCATGCCCATCGCGAAGCCAGGCGCTACGCGCGTCACCCGCAACACGCCGTTGCGTGCTGCATCAATGTGGTAGACGGGCCCAGGCTCCATCGGCGATCGCGGAAGGCCCGGCGCGCGCGTGAACACGTCGTAGACGCCTCTGGCCCCTGAAGCAGTGGCAAGAGCCGCCACGAGGGCAGGCGGGCGATAGGAGCTGACCGCCATCGGCGCCTCGCCGGGGGGCAGGCGCTTGGGGCGCTCGCCGAGCCCGAAATAAAGCCAGGCGGTGATGGGCATGGCCGTTCCGTCAGGCACGCTCTTGGCATAGCTGCGCGTCTTGCTGCCACCGTGCACGCCGTCGACCTGCTCCTGAGCCCATTGTGCCCACCACAGGTCGAGATACGACCGCGCAAGGCCCCGCAGCTCCGCATCCTCGCTGAAATCGGCATAAAGCTGGATGTTCAGGAGCGTGTACTGCGCATAAGTCGGAGAAAAGTACTCCACGAGAGCGCCGCTGCGGCCCCGGCTGCGCAGCCAGCGCTTCAGGTGTGCGATCCATGCGTTGCGCTGCTCGGCGGCGTCCGAGCCATCGGCATATTCGATCCCCTCAAGCGACGGGTCGCTGGAAAGAAGCACCGCCGCCGCCCAGCAGGAGCCGTCGCGCAACGCTGCGTGGTTCTCGCTGCCCCAGATGGTCCAGACATCCCCCCGTGCCTCCTCGATCCGGCACTCGGTGTGCGCCCAGTCCCTCATGAGAGCCTGGATCTTTTCCCGGTTCGCGTTGGACAGGCGCGCCGCGCCGCCGGGCATGCTCACCATCCGGAACAGATATTGTGCCGGTTGAAAGTGGAAATAGTCGTTGTCCGCAGGCGCTCCGGCCCGATGCCTCGGCGTGACGCCCTTGTACCAGGGCGCCGTGGCTGCGCCGTCCAGAAAGGCGGACAGAAGATCATTCGCCTGACGAACCTGCTCCTCGCCGCCCAGCCACAACAGCGCAAGCGCAAGGTTGAGCGCGCCAAGGGCCTGCGTCTCCGGCGAGCCTTGGCCAGGCCTCGGGAACGGTCGTTCGGCCTGTCGTGTGATGATGAAGCGCTGCCGACCGGCCTCGCTCTGCAGGTCCTGGGTTTGCGCCGATCTCGTGTCGGCCGGTGCTTCCGCACGGGCCGCGCCGGTGAGGCCGAGCACGAGAACGAGCGTGGCAACGGCCCGGTACACAGGCCGTCGAAGGGCTGATGGCATGGCGCTCGACCCCCTGATGCGTCGGGCGAGCCTTCGCACATCGGCATGGACAGAATAGGGCGGGCTGCGTCAGACGGTGAGCGCCGCTCCGGCCACTCTATCTGGGTGGGTGAACAGTTCGAACTCTTCGCCGCGAGCGACCGCGATGAGAGTGATGCCGGCAGCCTCGGCGGTTCGCACGGCCAGCGCCGTGGGGGCCGACACCGCCGCGATGACCGGCGTGCCCATCATGGCCGCCTTCTGCACCATCTCCACGGAGACACGGCTGGTGAGGACGATGATGCCATCCGAAGCATCGGCGCCGGTGCGCAACACATGTCCCGCCAGCTTGTCCAGCGCGTTATGGCGGCCGACATCCTCGCGTACAGCCAGAAGCCCGCCGGAGCGCGTCCAGAAGCCGGCGGCATGCGTCGCGCGGGTCTGCTGGTTCAGGGCCTGAGCAGGGCCAAGGCTTGCCATCGCGGCAATGATCTCGGCGGGCTGATACTGGACTTGCACGGAGAGGGAGGGCGGCGTGCGGACAGCTTCGGTGAGGCTTTCGATGCCGCACAGCCCGCAGCCGGTCGGCCCGGCCAAAAGGCGCCGTCGACGGGAATAGGCGTCCGCGAGTTCGGGCGCGAGCCACATCCTGAGTTCGACGCCTTCGTCTTCCTCGATGACCTCGAGGGACCGGATGTCGGACGTGCTTTGAATAAGGCCTTCGGTCACGGTGAAGCCGACCGCGAAGTCCTCGAGGTCCGAGGGCGTGGCCATCATTACGGCCTGCGTCGAGCCGCCATAGGTAATGGCGATCGGAACCTCGGTGGGAATGATCCTCTGCCCGGCCTCGAAGGCGCCGCCGCGCCAGCTGAGGCGGGCGACGCCAAGGGAGGCGTCAGGCATTTCCGGCCGGTGCGCGCGCCTGCTCGAGGCGAGTAGCGACCTCGACCAGCGCCTCGGCAAGGTTGCGCAGCTGCTCGGGATCGAGAGCCAGCTGCACGGCCGGGATCGGCTGGCCCGGCTTGGCCGGCACATCGATCTCCAGCCTCAGGCCACCGCGCTCATTGTTGAACACGGCGGTCTCGAACGCGGCGAGGGGCCACACCTTGAGCCGCCCCTGGCCGTCCTTTTCCCAGTCCTTGAACGCGTCACTCATCGTGCATCGCTCAGCCGGCGTCGCTCGCCATCTGGCCGGAATTACCCGGTGCCAGTATTGCACGCTCCGCCGGGGAATCGTCCGGATCGGTGAAGCGCTGGAAGGCCTTTGTCACGGAAGGGAGGAGACCTTCGCCGCCGTGGTCCATATAGGCCACCAGGTCCCGGCGCATGGCCGGGGACCAGAACTTCTCGATGTGGAGCTGCACCCCGGCAACGGCTTCTTCTTCCGAGTACGGCTCGAAGAAGGTGCCGATCTGGTTCGCCATGCGAACCAGAGTCTTCGTGTTGTCGCCGGCCATGACTTACTCCGCGGCCTGCAGGATGCGGGTGAGGGAGATGTCCTCTTCCGCGAACTTTTCCTGCCAGTAGGTCGGGCCGTTCGTCTTGCGGATCTGAACGGCGGTGACCTTGTACTCGGGGCAGTTCGTGGCCCAGTCGGAGAACTCCGTCGTAATCACGTTGATGCCCGTCACCGGGTGATGGAACGTGGTGTAGACGACGCCCGGCTGGATGCGCTCGGTGACCTTGGCCCGCAGCGACACCTCGCCGACGCGGCTCTCGATGGCGATGAGATCGCCATCCTTGACGCCACGAACCTCGGCATCGAACGGGTGGATCTCCAGCACGTCCTCGGGATGCCACGCGGTGTTTTCCGTGCGGCGGGTCTGCGCGCCCACATTGTAGTGCGCCAGGATGCGGCCCGTGGTGAGCACCAGCGGGAACTTGGACGAGGTGCGCTCCTCGGTGGGCACATACTGCGTGAGCATGAACTTGCCCTTGCCGCGGACGAAGCGGTCCACGTGCATCATCGGCGTGCCGTTCGGCGCGTCGTCGTTGCACGGCCACTGGACCGAGCCGATCTCGTCGAGCTTGTTGAAGGACACGCCCGCAAAGGTCGGCGTCAGCGCGGCGATCTCGTCCATGATTTCGGACGGATGGCTGTACTCCATCTCGAAGCCGAGGGCCTTCGCGAGCAGCAGAGTGGTCTCCCAGTCTGCGTAGCCGGCGAGCGGCGCCATCACCTTGCGGACGCGGCTGATGCGGCGTTCGGCATTGGTGAAAGTGCCATCCTTCTCGAGGAAGGAGGAACCCGGCAGGAAGACATGCGCGTACTTCGCCGTCTCATTGATGAACAGGTCCTGGATGACCACGCATTCCATGGCTTCCAGGCCGGCTGCCACGTGCTGGGCATCGGGGTCGGACTGAACGATGTCCTCGCCCTGAATGTAGATGCCCTTGAAGCGGCCGCCGATGGCCTCGTCCAGCATGTTCGGGATGCGCAGGCCGGGCTCGGAGGAGAGCGGACGGCCCCACAGGTTCTCGAACATCTCGCGGGTAGCATCGTCGGAGACGTGGCGATAGCCCGGCAGCTCGTGCGGGAACGAACCCATGTCGCAGGAGCCCTGGACATTGTTCTGGCCGCGGAGCGGGTTCACGCCGGCACCCACATGGCCGATGTTTCCGGTGGCCATGGCAAGGTTCGCCATGCCCATGACCATGGTCGAGCCCTGGCTGTGCTCGGTGACGCCGAGGCCGTAATAGATGGCCGCGTTGCCGCCCGTGGCGTAGAGGCGTGCCGCCTCGCGCAGCTGCGCGGCGGGAACGCCGGTGTACTGCTCGCTGGCTTCCGGCGAGTGACGCTCGTCGGCGATGAAGCGCGCCCAGCTCTCGAAATCGCCGAGATCGCAACGCTCGCGGACATAGGCCTCGTCGATCAGGCCTTCCGTCACGACCACATGGGCCATGGCGTTGACGAAGGCCACGTTCGAACCGGGCTTCAGCTGCAGGTGGTAGTCAGCCTTCACATGGGGCGACTTCACCATGTCGATGCGGCGCGGATCGGCGACGATCAGCTTTGCACCGGCGCGGATGCGGGCCTTCATGCGGGAGCCGAACACCGGGTGACCGTCGGTCGGGTTCGCACCGATAACGAGGATCACGTCGGAATAGTCGACCGAGGCGAAGTCCTGCGTGCCGGCGGAGGTGCCGAGCGTGACGCTGAGGCCGTAGCCGGTCGGCGAATGGCAGACGCGGGCGCAGGTGTCGACATTGTTGTTGCCGAAGCCACCACGGATCAGCTTCTGGACGAGGTAGGTTTCCTCGTTCGTGCAGCGCGAAGACGTGATGCCGCCGACCGAGTCACGGCCATACTTCTGCTGGATGCGGGTCAGCTCGGACGCCGCATAGCCGATGGCCTCTTCCCAGCTGACTTCCTTCCAGGGATCGGTGATCTTGGAACGGATCATCGGCTTCACGATGCGATCGTTATGCGTCGCATAACCGAAGGCGAAGCGGCCCTTGACGCAGGAATGGCCTTCATTGGCCTTGCCGTCCTTCCACGGCACCATGCGCACGAGCTTGGAACCGCTCATCTCGGCCTTGAAGGAGCAGCCGACGCCGCAATAGGCGCAGGTCGTCACGACCGAATGATCCGGCGTGCCGATCTCGATGACGGCCTTTTCGTTCAGGGTCGCGGTCGGGCAGGCCTGCACGCAGGCGCCGCAGGACACGCACTCGGACTCGAGGAAGGGCTCGGCGATGCCGGCGGAGACGCGGCTGTCGAAGCCACGGCCCATGATGGTCAGCGCGAAGGTGCCCTGAACCTCTTCACAGGCGCGGACGCAGCGGTTGCAGACGATGCACTTCGACGGCTCGTAGGTGAAGTACGGGTTCGACTCGTCCTTCTCCATGTAGAGTTCGGAGTTCTTGTCGAAGTGGCTGAGGTTGTCCATGCCGTAGCGGACTTCGCGCAGGCCCACGGCGCCGGCCATGTCCTGCAGCTCGCAATCGCCATTGGCCGAGCAGGTCAGGCAGTCCAGCGGATGGTCGGAGATGTAGAGCTCCATCACGCCCTTGCGCAGGCGATGGAGGCGATCCGACTGGGTGTGGACCACGATGCCGGGTGCGACCGGCGTGGTGCACGATGCCGGCGTGCCGGCGCGGCCTTCGATCTCAACGAGGCAGATGCGGCAGGAGCCGAACGCCTCGAGCATGTCGGTGGCGCAGAGCTTTGGGATCGCGGTCCCCATCTCCATCGCGGCGCGCATGATCGACGTGCCTTCCGGAACGGTGACCTGCATGCCGTCGATGGTGAGCGTCACCATCTTCTCGGACAGCGACTTCTTGGTGCCGTAGTCGGTTTCTTGGACGAGAGACATTTCGGGGGTCTCCTCTCTATTACTCAGCCGCCTGGAGCGCGGGCTCCGGCGTGAAATCTTCGGGGAAATGACGCATGGCGCTTTCGACCGGGAACGGCACCATGCCGCCCAGTGCACACAGCGAGCCAAGCTTCATCGTTTCGCAGAGGTCCGTCATCAAAGCGAGGTTCTTTTCGACGCTCTCGCCGCGGCTGATCTTGTCGAAGGTCTCGACGCCGCGCGTCGAACCGACGCGGCACGGCGTGCACTTGCCGCAGCTCTCGATGGCGCAGAACTCCATCGCAAAGCGGGCCATCTTCAGCATGTCGACGCTGTCGTTGAACAGCGTGATGCCGCCATGGCCCACACCGGCGCCGATGCCCGCAAAGGCCTCGTAGTCGAACAGCGTGTTCCACTGATGCAGAGGCACATAGGCGCCGAGCGGGCCGCCCACCTGGACCGCGCGCGCCGGGCGGCCGGAGGCCGTTCCGCCGCCGAAGCCGTTGACGATGTCGCCAAGCTCCATGCCGAACGCGATCTCGACCAGACCGCCATACTTGATGTCGCCGGCGAGTTGGATCGGCATCGTGCCGCGCGAGCGGCCCATGCCGAAGTCCTTGTAGAACTTCGAGCCCTCGGAGAGGATCACCGGCACGGAGGCGATCGACATCACATTGTTGATGACGGTCGGCTTGCCGAACAAGCCGACGATGGCCGGCAGAGGGGGCTTCGCACGAACGAGGCCGCGCTTGCCCTCAAGGCTCTCCAGCAGCGAGGTTTCCTCGCCGCAGATATAAGCGCCCGCGCCCATGCGGACTTCCATGTCGAAGCTGTAGGGCGAGCCGCCGATATTGGTGCCGAGCAGGCCGGCGCGACGCGCCACCTTGATGGCGTCGTTCAAGGCCTGAATGGCATGGGGATATTCGGAGCGGGTGTAGACGTAACCCTTGGTCGCGCCCACCGCCATGCCGGCGATCGTCATGCCCTCGATGACCACGAAGGGGTCGCCTTCCATGATCATGCGATCGGAGAAGGTGCCGCTGTCGCCTTCGTCGGCATTGATGACGATGTACTTCTGCTGCTCGGGGGTCGCCGCAACCGTGCGCCACTTGATGCCGGTCGGGAAGCCCGCGCCGCCACGGCCGCGAAGGCCCGACTCGAACACTTCCTCGACGATGGCTGCAGGGCCGATGGACAAAGCCCGCTCGAAGCCCTTGTAGCCGCCGAACTTGCGGTAATCGTCTAAAGAGCGCGGATCCGTGATGCCGCAGCGCGCGAAGGTCAGGCGCTGCTGGCGCGTCAGGTAGCTGTGCTCGGCGACCATGCCGATGCAGAGCGCATGGCCCGTCTTGCCCTCGTGGAAGCCGCCGTCGAACAGCGCCGGAACGTCGGATGCCGAGACCGGGCCGAAGCCGATGCGGCCTTCAGCGGTCTCCACCTCGACGAGAGGCTCCAGCCACAGCAGGCCGCGGGAACCGTTGCGGACGATCTCGACGGGAAGGCCACGTCGGCCGGCCTCGTCGCGGATCGCCGTGACAACTTCCTCGGCGCCACAGGCAATGGCGGCGACGTCGATGGGAACGTAGATGCGAATGCTCATGCCTGCGCCTCCGTCAGAAGTGCGTCGAGCTTCTGCTCGTCCAGGCGGGCGATCATCCGGTCGTCCAGCATGGCGGACGGCGCCGTGGCGCACAGGCCGAGGCAATAGATCGGCTCAATGGTCACGCGGCGGTCGGGAGTGGTCTCGCCGAGCTTCACCCCGAGGCGCTGCTCCGCGCGCTCCATCAGCCGGTCGCCGCCGGCAGCCTGGCAGGCCTCGGCGCGGCACAGCTTCACGACGTGGCGGCCGGGCAGCTCACGGCGGAAGTCGTGGTAGAAGCTGACGGTGCCGAAGACCTCTGCGCGCGAGGTGTTCAGCGCGTCTGCGATCATGGGGATCACCGCGTCAGGAACGAAGCCGAACGTGTGCTGGATCTCATGAAGGATCGGCATGGCCGGACCCTCGATCCCTGCAAACTCTGCGATGATGTCCGCGGCCCTATCGGGGTTCCACGGCTCGTAATGCGACATGACTTAAACCTGCTTCACGCTCTGGAACTGCTCCAAAATGGCCCGTACCTGCTTAATAATCAACGTGGTAGTTCGCGTTGGTCGATAAGGAATCGCTATCGACACCCGTGCGGCGGCACCGATTGCCGCCAACAAGACCAACACGGCCGGGGCCGGGCTGTTCCAAAGGGTTCTAAAATGCGTTCCGATGCGCGACCACGGCGACGGTCCGGAGCAGGAGCCGCAGGTCCAGCAGCGGCGACCAGGAATTGATGTATTCCAGATCGGCTGCCAGCCGGCGCTCGAGGTCCTCGCGGGTTTGCGTCGGGCCGCGCAGACCTCGCACCTGCGCAAGGCCGGTGACACCCGGTTTCATGGCGTGCCGCGTCCAGTAGTCCGGCAGGCCCTCCCAGAACAGCGCGCCCCCGGCGGTCGAGCCCAGTGCGTGCGGCCGCGGGCCGACAAGGCTCATATCGCCTGCCAGGACATTGAACAGCTGCGGCAACTCGTCGAGGCTTGTCCGGCGCAGGACGCGGCCGATCCTCGTCGTGCGGTCGTCGCCAGGCGAGATGGAGCGCGCGCCCTCCGGGTCGCTTGCTTCATGGCGCATGGTGCGGAGCTTGAAACAGCGATAATGCCGGTTGTTGCGGCCGACGCGCGTCTGGATGAAGAAGACCGGACCCGGCGAGTCCATCTTGATGAGGGCGGCTGCAATGGCGATGAGGGGCAGGGCCAACGGCATGGCCGCGAGGGTGAGGCCCAGGTCGAAGGCGCGTTTCGCCGCGCGTTCGCCCAGGGTCATCGGGCCGCGGGAGACGACCAGCGTGGAGCTGCCGCTCCATCGTGACAGCCCTATCGGCTTCAGCCCGCCGAGGTCCGCCACCACCTCCGCGTTGACGCCGCACAGGCGCATCGTCTCCGCCCAGCGCAGCCTTTGCTGAACATTGCCGAGGATCAGGACCACGCGATCGCTGTCGCGCACGAGATGCCCGACATACGCAAAGAAGGCGAGTTCGCCCTCCGGCAGCGCGGCTGCCTTGGCATGAATGTTGACGACACGGGCCCCCGCCCAGGCTTCGGTCGGCACGTGGCCGTCAGTGACGACGGTAACCGAATGCTCGGCCCCCTTCTGGAGAGCCGGAGCGGCGATCCGCGCTCCGACACTTCGGGCAAGCAGCAGGAAGGCCAGCGCCGAGCCGATGGCATAGGCCGTCTCGAGGCGAGAGATCTGGCCGCCCACCTGCAACGCGAACGCGGCGCAGAACCCGATGCTGACCGCGACGGCCATCGCAAGAAGAGCCCGGGCGGCAGCCGCGGAAAAGCTGGTCAGAACGCGTGAACTGTATCCGCCGGTGGCGGCGCAGGTGACCAGATAGGCAGGCAGCACCACGCCCACGAACTGCGGCCAGTTGCCTGAGTCCAGGGTGCCCTGACGAAGCAGGGCAGCTAGCACCGCCGCCAGCGCAACCAGAGCGACGTCCAGAACTACAAAAGCAATCGAAAGTAGAAAGGCAAACAAGTGCCGGTGCCGCAGCGCCGTGTCGCGTCTTTCGAACGTCTGGCCGGCCTCAACTGCTCGCATCGGCTGAAACGTCAATGAAAAGCCTCGCACTGGACCCGACGAATGTCATTCCTGAACATATTAGCCCAGGAAGCCACGTGCCGCGAATACTAAGATATTTGCAGCGTGCCTCAAAAAGGTCCTCGACAAAGCGCTTTAGAGGCCGCGCGGATGCATGGCTGCCATGCGCCAGCATGGGTTATCTTATGACTTGCGGCAGCCGGGCCCTCAAAGGCGTCGCTTCTCATCGGAAGTTCATGGAGAACGGGTAAGTGTACATTGACAAACCCCGCTCAATCGCGCCGGGTTGATGCGTTTCACGGCTTCCAAACCACGGACCTAGAACCATGCACGTAGCAATGATCGGAACGGGGTATGTTGGCCTCGTCTCGGGCGCTTGTTTCGCCGACTTCGGCCATACGGTCGTCTGCGTGGACAAGGATGAGCGCAAGATACAGGCCCTGCGCCAGGGCATCATGCCGATCTATGAGCCGGGGCTCGAGGATCTGGTGGACCGCAATGTGCGGCAGGGGCGACTGTCCTTCAGCACCGAGCTGTCCCCCGCAGTGGAGAACGCCGACGCGGTGTTCATCGCAGTGGGCACCCCGTCCCGCCGTGGCGACGGCCATGCGGACCTCTCCTATGTCTATGCCGCGACCCGCGAAATCGCGGCCAAGTGCAAGGGCTTCACCGTGGTGGTGACGAAGTCGACGGTTCCGGTCGGCACCGGCGACCAGGTCGAGTCCATATCCCGCGAAGTGGCTCCGGATGCCGAGATCTCGGTGGTCTCCAATCCGGAATTCCTCCGCGAAGGCGCCGCCATCGAGGACTTCAAGCGTCCCGACCGCATCGTCATCGGTACGGACGACGAGCGCGCCCGCGCCGTGATGACTGAGCTCTACCGTCCGCTCTTCATCAATTCCTCGCCGCTGCTGTTCACCAGCCGCCGCACCTCCGAGCTGATCAAGTACGCGGCCAACGCCTTCCTTGCGACGAAGATCACCTTCATCAACGAACTGGCCGATCTGTGCGAGCGCGTGGGCGCAAATGTGCAAGACGTGTCGCGGGGCATCGGCCTCGACAATCGCATCGGCTCCAAGTTCCTGCATGCCGGGCCGGGCTATGGCGGGTCCTGCTTCCCGAAGGACACCCTGGCGCTGACCCGCACCGCACAGGAAGCCGGCGCTCCGCTGCGCATCGTGGAAACGGTTGTTGGGGTCAACGATGCCCGCAAGACGGCGATGGCCCGCAAGGTGGTCAACGCACTCGGCGGCAATGTGAAGGGCGCAACGGTGGCGCTGCTAGGCCTCACCTTCAAGCCGAACACCGACGACATGCGCGACGCGCCGTCCATCGCCATCGTGAACTCGCTGCTGGACAAGGGCGCCAAGATCCGCGCCTACGATCCGGAAGGCGTGCACGAGGCACGCAAGGTGCTGCCGGAGGAGGTGTTCTACGCCGAGAACGCCTATGACTGCGCCAAGGATGCCGACGTGCTCGTCATCGTCACGGAATGGGACGCGTTCCGCGCGCTCGATTTCGGCCTGCTGAAGACCACGCTGAAGCAGCCCATCGTGGTGGACCTGCGCAATGTCTATCGCCCCCAGGACATGGAAGCCCTCGGCTTCACCTATGAGAGCGTCGGACGGCCCAACCTGGTTCACTGAACCCGCGGAAGAGGATCAACGAGCCGGGCCCTCCAGTGGCCCGGCTTTTCTGTTTCAGGCCTCATCCTCGACGAGGTCCAGCCCGCTCGCGCGGAGCTTGCCCAGCACCTCGTCGCTCGATGCCCTGTCCTTGAGGCCGAGTGCCCACAGATCCCAATGAGCGCCGCGCTTCACATGGCACAGGTCGAATCCGGACCGGATCAGCAGTTCCCCGATCCTTTGTTCGGTGAAGCCCGTGTTGTGGGCCATGTAGTGCTTGCCCCGTGAGATGGAGGCGGTGTGGCCGTAGATCATGTCCAGCACAGTGATGGGACCGGCCGGTGAGTTGTAGGCCACATGATCGAGACCTTTCTCGATCAGCAGTTCGGCGACTGATTCCAGATCTGGCGACGTCAGCAACAGGAAGCCATCCGGCTTCAGGATGCGCCTGATCTCCGCCATCGCCTTGGCAAGCTCGGGCTCGTGCAGGTGTTCCAGGATGTGCGAGCACCAGACTGCGTCGAAGCTCTCGTTCTCGATCAGGTCGCCGACATCGATGATGCTGCCGAGGAGATCGGGCTTGGCGTCGGGATCGATGTCGAGCCGGAGCTGGATCCAGTCCGCGCCGGAGAAAACGGGATGCAGCTTGCGCGGCGAGTAGGGGCCGCTGCCGACGTTCAGCACACGGCGAACCTGGGGATCCTTCTCTTCCTGCGTGGTTTCGGGCCGGGTCCGCGCCCGGGGCCGGGATTTGATCACGGTCGTTGTCATGCAGGCCGCCGCTGTTTGCTGCCGGGAAAAGGGGGCGAACGATAGAGGAAAGGTCCGAACATTCAAGCCAAGTGGCGGCCGCTATGAGGGGCTGAAGCAGGCGAGAAAAGCCCGCTCGGCGTGCTGCGCGCTGGTGCCGTCGGAATTCATCTCCTGCCTGCACGGCTGCACATAGAGCACGAGTTCCTCGCGTGCCTCCCAGGCCGTGCGATCGAGGATCGGCTCGTAGAAACCGAGGTCCTGGTCCACGAGAACTTGCGTGCGCGCGCTGTCGAGCCGGTAATGCGGCGGCTGGAGTTTCGTCGCCATCAGGCGGTTGCCGGTCTCGGCGCTGCGATGGATCATGGTTATGCGCCCATCCCGGTGGCAAACCAGATCGGGACGGCTGTGGGGGATCGGCAGCGTGCCTCCCCCGTCGAGCCGGAACGGGGTTCGGAAGGCGCTGACGGTGGACACCTGCCAACCGCCGGCGCCTGGCCAGCCGAGCCGGTATTGCGGTACGCCATTTCCATCGTCCCAATAGGTCAGGAACAAGGGCGTGCCATCCGGCAGGAGACCGGCTGCGGCCTGGTTGATCAGGCTGGCGCCCAGCGGGACGGGCACGATGCGTTCAGAGTTCACAGGTGTGACGGGCAGGGACAGTTGCACGCCCGACGTCGTGAACAGGCTGCGAAGCCCATCCGTCGACCGCATGGCATCGATGCCCGCATTGACGACGAGCCCGCCGGACATGGCCTTGCCGGGCAGCCGCCAGACAAGGAACAGATGGACCGTGCCGTCCGGTGCGACGACGGGCTGGTTGAGATAGGGCCCGGCGGTCCACGGCTCGAGAAGGCCGCTGATGAACGGTTTCTTGTCCCTGACCCAGGCGTCGCCCTGAAGCCTCTCCACCCAAAGCTCCCCGGCCTTGGAATTGCCGATGCGGAACAGGCGCAGGAGTTCGTCGCGGACAGACAGGAACATCGGATAGGTTGCCCCTCCTGCGGCTTCCTCGATTGCGAGGAACCCCTCCGTGAGGTCGGCGGAGCGGCTGCGTGTCGTCAGGAGGGTCTCGTTGTGCGCGCCGAAGGCGAGGTGCAGGCGCCCCTGAGCATCGCGGCCCATACTGATCGCCTGATGGGCATCGAGAGGCTTGCGCGCATTGGCGAGCACCGCTTCCTTGCGACGCCCGCTGTCGCGGTCGATCTCCACGAGCCGGACGTCCCCGTCGGCGTCGAAGTAGGCAGCCGTGTGTGTGTTGGCGGAGGTCAGGACCGCGTCACGCCGGAACGGCACGCAGTTCACGCTGTTGCCGGCCCAGGCCGGGCCGAGATCCACGCGCGCTGTTTCGATGAACGGCCTGGATCTGCGAAAACGGTTCAGCCACATCGCTGCATGCCTCCACGCAGAATAGCGCCGTATAACGTGTAGAACGGCTATAACTCAATCTTGAGTAGCGGCGGTGTGATAGGCCATTTAACCAATTAGATCTTGCATTGTAGCTACCCTGCTATTCGCAATCTACCCGTTTACATCTTGCTCTTCGGTTCTGTATCCTTCGAAACAGGCGGGGGCGTTGTGCAATGGCGGGTTGCGCATCGATGATGCATGGCTGGTAAGTCGGCCTTGCGAGGCTTTGTTGAGCGCATCGAGCGTGGCCGCGGCTTCGTGTTCGTTCGCGGCTGGGCCGCGACGCGCGACGATCAGGCGCTCGGTTCTTCGCTGCGGCTGAAGGCGGAGGGCCACGCCTCCATCTCAATTCCCCGGCTGACCGATCGCGCGGATCTCGCGGCTGCCGGCATAGCGGACGGTCGGGCCGGGTTCGCCCATGCGCTGCCCTATACCGCCGACATCGACAGTATTCCGGACATCGTTGCCTCGACCGACACGGCTGACGAGATCGTGCTTTCCGGGCCGGCCACGGCCATGGCTCCATTCCAGCCTCTCGGCGCCTTCGATCACGTTGCGGAAGACGGTCTCGGCGGCTGGCTGTTCGATCCCGCGCCGGAGCGCGACGCACACCTTGTCGTGGATGGGCGGCTGAAGCTCGACCTCGGAGCCGTGTTCGGGCGTCCGGATCTGCCTTTCGAGGCAGGCACGGCGCAACTGTTCGGCTTCTTCGTGGCGGAGCGCATGCTGGCAGATGCAGCCCATCGCTCCGGCAGGTCCGTGGGGGACATCCTGCAGGTCGCGCTGGTCTCCTCCGGCAGCACGCTTGCGACAACGGCGTTCCCCGTCCGCAGCGCGCCGGCGGCGGAGCAGGACATCGGGGCAGCCGATGAACTGCCCGGCGATGACCTCTGGTCCCCTGCGGAAGAGCCCGGCCTGCATATCCACGGTGTCTATTCAGGTGCGCAACGCGCGCTCCTGCTGTGCTCGCTCGTTCTTGAAGCGGATGAGGCTGTTCCGCACGGGATCACGGTAGAGGTCACGGGCATGGAGCCCGTGCAAATCGGCGAACCAAGCCATGCAGTCGGCTCGCCGCAGGACAGGCGGCTCTGCTTCGGCGTCGTGGTGCCATCCTTGCCGAATGGATCGGTGGAGGTGTCGTTCACGTCTGCGGACGGTCTGTTCTCCGCTCGCACCGTGCTGGAGGACGACGAGATTGTCAGGCAGGAAGCGGTCGGCGGGGTCCGGGCCGAACGTGCCGTGGAAGGCTTCCACCTGCTGCTTGATGGCGAGCAGGCAGACATCGCCCGTCTACGCCTTCAGGGTGGTACGGAGCTGGCGGTGCCGCTCCTTGCAAGCCAGCCGGTCTGGCGCTTCTGGAACGCGGATGGCGAGGTGCCGTGCAGCTTCCATGAGGATCGCCGACATTTTCTGCTGCGCCTGCGTGGCCGTGATCCCGGCTTCAGTGTGTCCCGTGCCGGAACGCGGCTGGCCCTCCTGCACGGCGGAGACGTGATCGCGGAAACAATGCTGCGTGCCGGCGAAGGCGCGACGGGGTTCCTCGAGGCGGTCGAGCCGGACGGCGTGTCCGGCTGGCTGATCGATCCCGACGGCGATCACCCGGCGCGCTACGACGTCCACATCAACGGGGTCCGCTACAGTTCCGGCCGTGCGGACCGCAGCCGCGGCGACCTGGCGCGGAAAGGCCTGTCCGATGGTCGCGGCGGCTTCCGGTTGGATCCGGCCAATCCGGATCCTGGCGCGGACAGCATCCAGGTGCGTGTCACGCCCGCATTCTCCGGCCGTGCGCTGGAAGGGCCCGATCAGGCGATAGCGCTGGCCGGCACGGCAAGGCCGCACCTCGACAGCCTGTACGCCGTCCTGGAATCGCACCCCGCGCGCCGCGTTTCCGTAATCGTGCCGATCTACAATGCGGCGGAAGACCTTTCGCGTTGCCTTGCGGCACTCGTGCGGAACACATCGGGCGATGCAAGGCTGATCCTGATCGACGACCGGAGTCCTGACCCTGCCGTGGGTGAGGTGCTGTCCCTCTACGAGGACCTTCCGGGCATCGAGATCCTGCGAAACGACGACAATCTGGGCTTCACCCGCACCGTCAATCGGGGAATCGAACTGGCCGGCGATGACGACGTCGTCCTGCTGAACTCGGACACGATGGTGACGCCCGGCTGGCTCGCCGGCCTGCGCATGGCGGCCTATAGCGGCCCTAAGGTCGCGACCGCCACTCCGCTATCCAACAATGCAGGCGTGTTCTCCGCGCCTGAACCCGGCATCGAGAACGCTCTGCCCGATGGGCTCGGGGTGGACGATATGGGCCGGCTGGTCCGGCAGGCCTCCATCGCCGCCTATCCCCGGGTGCCGACCGGCCATGGCTTCTGCATGTTTATCCGGCGCGACTGCCTCGACCGGGTCGGAGCGCTCGACGAGGCGGCGTTCCCCATCGGCTATGGCGAGGAGAACGACTTCTGCATGCGCGCGCTCCGTGCGGGCGGGGAGCATGTGCTGGACGACCGAACCTTCGTCTACCACCGGCGCTCCGCCAGCTTCGGCGCGGCGAAGTCCCTGCATTACGACGACGGGCAGGCGGTGCTGCATGCCCGCTATCCGGAATACCGGCTGCTGACGCGGGTGTTCGAGCACGGTGCCGATCTGCTCGGCGTCCGCTGGCGGATCCGGCGAGCCATGGTCCGGCTCGAGAGGCCCGCGCGCAAGCCGAGGCCGCGTGTCCTGTTCGTCATCTCCACCAAGACGGGCGGCACGCCGCAGACGAACCGCGATCTCATGGCGGCTCTGGCAGACCGCTACGAGCCCTGGGTCCTGCGCTGCGACAGCCGCCAACTGGAACTCTCCCGCTACGCGCCCGGGGGCGACGAGGCGGTTCTCACGCAGCCATTGCGCAGCCGCATCGTTCCCACCACGCACCGCTCGGCGGAGTACAACGAGGAGGTCCTGAAGCTCCTCGTCCGCTTCGGCTTCGAGCTGGTCCATATCCGCCACCTCGCCTGGCACGGCGCCGACCTGCCGGAGGTCTGCCGCATGGCCGGCCTGCCGGTCGCGCTCTCGTTCCACGATTTCTACACCGCCTGCCCGTCCGTGAAGCTGCTGGACGAGAATGGTCAGCACCACGGCGTGGACTGTGGCACGGGCGGCGCGGATTGCGCGCTTGAGCTTTGGGAGCCTGAGCTGTTCCCGCCTTCACGCACGGGTTTCGTCCCGCGCTGGCGGGAGATCTTCGGCGCCGCCTTCGCGCATTGCGATGCATTCGTCACCACTTCGGAGCGCGCACGCAACATCCTGTGCGAGGCTTTTCCGGATCTGTCCGAGCGCGACTTCCGGGTGATCCCGCACGGACGCTCGTTCCCGGATTCGTCACTCTCTGGCGCGTTTCCAGACCCGAACCGTCCGCTTCGCGTCCTCGTGCCGGGCAACATCTCCGAGGCCAAGGGAGCCGGGCTGATCCGGCAGATCGCGGCGCTGGACGGCGGTCGGGAATTCGAG
The DNA here is from genome assembly GCF_033898525.1 of Terrihabitans rhizophilus. Taxonomy (NCBI): domain Bacteria; kingdom Pseudomonadati; phylum Pseudomonadota; class Alphaproteobacteria; order Hyphomicrobiales; genus Terrihabitans; species Terrihabitans rhizophilus. The sequence goes on from NZ_JAXAFJ010000003.1 coordinate 91,980, forward strand.
TTCCACATCCTCGGCGATCACGGCCACCTGGAAGCCGCGCCCGGTCTCGTCCTGCACGGCACCTACCAGCGCGAGGAGTTCAGCGCCCGTGTGCGCAGCATCCGTCCGCATATCGGGGCGGTGCTCTCGGTATGGCCCGAGACCTACTGCCATACGCTGACGGAGATGTGGGCGTGCGGGCTTCCGGTGCTGGGGGTGGATCTCGGTGCCGTGGGCGAGCGCATCCTTGCGCATGGCGGCGGCTGGCTCGTTCCCCACGGCTCGGGCACCACGGACATTTCGGACGTAATGCGCCGGATCCGCGGCAATCCGGCTGACGTCCGGGCGCGCGTCAACGACGTGATCCGCTGGCAGAACGGATACGGCCGGGCCTATTCCGCCGAATACATGGCACTGGGCTATGACCGCCTCTACCGGCAATTGCTGGCGCGGAAGCAGGCCTTCGCGGTGGCTGCGCGCGGGGCCGCTCCCTATGGGGTCGCCGTGCTGACCGGCAAGGGCCGCCCCGGCGAGCAGAAGAGGGCGCTGGAGCGCTGGGCGCGCAACGCGCCGGCTTCCGAACGGATCTTCTGGCACCTGAAGCAGGACTGGATGGCGCTCGACGAGCCCTCCGTCCATGCCGGGTCCATCCTTGTCTTCGCGGACGGACTGGAGCGCGGCGACGGCCGGCGCATATCTGAAATCGCCTCCCGACGCGGCCTGCCCCTGAACGTGCTGATGGGTGAGCGTCCCGCGACCGGCCCTAAGAGCCTGTTCGGCCCAGAGGACGAGATCGCCCCGGAAGACCGGACGCTCTTCACCTCGGCCGTGCGGATATTCGGGAGCGGCGAGGACGGATTGGCACGGGCGCGGCGCTTCATGCCCGACGCCGTGCCGGCCGACAGCTTCGAGGAGCTGCCGGTATGAGCGCGGCCCCAGCACCTTATCGCGAAATTTCATGTGACGGACGGAAGGACAGCCTGTGAGCGAGACCCTCGAATTCATCGACTTCGGCGCGGGGAAAGGCCAGTCCTTCGACTTTGCCGCCACCTGCGCGCCGGGGCCGGGCCTCGCGATCGACAAATCCGAGGACGCCGTCCTGCAGTGCCATCAGAAGGGCATCAACGCCGAACTGGCGGACGTGCTGGACTTCGACCGCCGCAACCTCGCGGCTTCGGCCTTCGCCATCAACCTGCTGCCGGAGATGCCGGGACAGGCAGCGTTCCGCCAGGCTCTGGTCAATATCGTGCGGTCCGCAACGCAGTTCGCGGTCATCCAGCACCCGTTCTTCGACAAGGACGGCGACCTCGCGCTGAAGGGCCTGCAGGTCGCGGACCATTTCGATAAGCGCGTCCTCTACAAGCCCACCATGGCCGACTACGTGAACTTCCTGTCGACCTACAAGGACGCGCTGGCGATTTCCGGATTCGCCATCTGCACGAGCGGCCAAGTGGTTGCGACGCCGATACCGCACGTCCCCAGCAATGCCGATGAGACGCGCGCCGCAAAGACCATCCGCGTCATCATCGGCCGCAAGAGCACCTCGCGCTTCCGGCGGGCCATGTTCCGCGCCCAGACCGGCAAGACCGTCTTCCAGTGGGAAGGCGAATAGGCCGCCGCAACTGAAGGCCTGAACGGGAGGAGGACGGATGCGCGGTCGTATCGATGGCATGACGGGTGAGATGCTGCGCGCTTGGGCGTGGGATCCCGCTCGCCCGCGCGAGCGGCTTCTCGCCCTGCTCGTGATCGACGGCTACAAGTCCGACATCGTGGTGGGCGACCAGCCGCGCCAGGACCTGGCGGGCGCCGGCATCGGCGATGGCGCCCACGGCATCCGCTACACCGTTCCGGGCCACCTTTGTACCGAGGCCACCCGCGAGGTTTCCCTGCAGGTGGTGGATGCCGATGGCGGGATGGTGGAGGTGGATCGCCGCCTCATCTCCTTCACCCGCCAGAACGCTTGGCTCGCGGGCCGCGTCGAAGGCTTTCGCCGGGGGCGCTGCACCGGCTGGGCATGGGACCAGCGCGATGGCACCCGCCGCCTGAAGGTGCAGGCGGTGTGGAAGGGCGAGGTGGTCGCCACCGAACTGGCCGACCGCGAGCGCAAGGATCTCCTCTCCGCCGGCATCGGCGATGGTGCCCATGCCTTCGAGATCGCGTTGCCGCCCTCCGTCTGGCAGGCGCCGGATCCGAACGAGGTCCTGACCATCCAGACCGCCGATGGCCAGGAAATCGGCACCATCCGGCTGCCCGAGAACGACCTGTTGAAGTCGCTGGTCGATCTGGGCCGGCAGGCGGAGCGCGAGGGCGACCACGCCACCGCCATCAAGAACCTCGAGGAGGCGCTGCGCCTTTCCCCCGACAATGTCGATGCCTTGTGGGTGCGCGCCCGCATCGCGGCCGGGCAGGGCGATACCGACAAGGCACGCGCGCTCGCCACGCAGGCCTTCGACCTGCACCCTTCCCACGCCCGCGCCGTCGTCATCCTTGGCCGCCTTGCCCACAATGAGGGCAATTACGAGGAAGCCCTGGGCTACTGGCAGCAGGTGCAGCCCGGCGATTCCGCCTTCCGCGAGAGCCTGATCAAGGCCGGCCGCGCGCTGATGCGGCTGGGCCGCCCCGTCGAAGTGCTGGCGCCGGTCCGGCGCGCCCTGTCGCTGAACCCGGACGACATCGATGCCCACCGCCTGCTGGCGGACGCTCACCTCGCCATCGGGTCCGTGGCCCTGGCGGCAAAGCACCTGCGCGCGCTGGCGGCCGCACAGCCGGCGGACCGCAAGATCGCGGGCCAGTTGCAGAAGGTGACAGGCGTCGAACCGCGCAAGACGGCGCCGCTGTCGCTGGAGTTCCTGGAAAACCCCACAATGCATGACTGGCAGGGGCCGGGTGAGGGCGCGGTGACGGCGCCAAGCGAACGCGCCAACGGCGTGGTGCTGCGGCCGGCCGAAAGGCGCGGCTCCGTCAGCTTCCTCGTCAGCGAACCGCAGGAGTTCCGGGCCGGTGAACTGCCTCATTACGGGCTGCGGGTCACGGGAAACGGCACCGCCGCCGAATTGGCGTTCCGGTTCCGCAAGGATGTCGCTCCTCTCCTGCTGACGGGGCTGCGGCTCTACATCGAGACACGCGCGGCGGGCGACGGCACGCCCGCGCCGATGGACGTGCAATTGGTGGTGCGGCAGAGCGGACGGGATGTGCGCCGCACGCTTCTGTCGTGCCAGGCCCGCAAGCGTGCGAAGATGGAGGCGTTCGACCTCGTCCTGACGGACACGGAGGCAGCAGCCTTGGAGGCAGGCGATGCCTGGCTTGTCCTGCGCGTAGCCGCCGGCCGCGCCGCCCTGCTGCGCGCGCCGCGTCCGCTCCTCAAGATCGAGCCAGAACAGCCCCGCACAACCGGATATGAGGGGCCGCCGCTCCCGGATCTCAGCCGCTTCGGCATTGCAGCGGCAGGAGCCAGGGCATGACCAAGCCATCAGCCTGCCGATGCACGCCGCGAGAGGTGCGTTCGTGAGCCTCTACGAGCCCATCGCCAATGGCCGGTTCCGCTTCGATCCCCAGCGCGGCGCGCTCGTGGGCTGGGTGGTGCCGGAGGAGGGGCCTTCCGCCCCGCTCGCCATCCTGCACGGCGAGACCGTGCTGAACATCATCCACGCGGCCGACGCCGTTGAAGAGGACGCACCCGCAGAGGCATTCGGCTTCACCTGGCCCGTGCCCGACCTCGTGCGCACGGGGAACGCCGGCCTAGCGCTGCGCGTGGTCGACCTGACGGGCGGAGGTGCGCTCGAGGGGCCGGACATGCTGGACCCGCTGACGGAAACGTCCCACGGCTCCGGCAAGGGCTGGGGCGGCGAGCCGTCCTATTGGCCGAACGGAATCGCCGGTGGGCTGACCTCCTGGTTCAACCATGTGGCAGACGGCGTCTGGGCTGACGTCGACCCGACAGCCGTCGGGCCGCGCTTCGAGCGGGCCGATCCGCCGCCGGCCTCTTCGGGGTTTTCCTGGGGGGCGCGGCTGACGGCCGAGAACGAGGTGTCCTGGACCGTCCACCAGCGCCTGCCGGACCTTGCGGCCGAAGTCCGCGAGGAGGAGCGGTTCAAGCTCTGGCTGAAGCTGAGCAAGGCCACCTCCAACACCACGCAATGCCATGTCGAGATCTTCCTGAGCCGGTGGAACGGACAGGCCTTCGACCGGCTGCGCCGGCTGCGCCGCAGCCGCGTCATGCGGAGGTTCTCCAGCACCGAGGTCCAGATGGTGCTGGAGCCGGAGGAGCGCGAGCTTGCCGCGTCCGGCGAACTTGTTCTCACCATCGCCTTCCGCCCCTGCTTTGGCCTTGTCATGTGCCCCCTCGTGCCGTCCGACGCACCGGAGAGCGGCCCGCGCTTCGAGGATGGCCGCCTCACCGGCGCCTTCGCGGCCTGCGAGGAACTGACGCGCATCTATGACGAGAGGCTTGGCCGCGAGGTGCTGCTGGCGCCCGAGCACAAGGTCTCGGTGCCGGCCGTGATGCGGCTGCGCACCGAGGTGCCGATGACCGAGATCATCGTGCCCGTCTACAATGGCGCGGACGTGGTGACGCGCTGCCTGCGCTCGGTGCGCGATGCCACCGACACGCCGTTCCGCGTCAAGGTCATCGACGACGGCAGCCGCGGCTACACCACCCTGTTGCTGGACGAGATCGTGGCCGGCGACGAGCGGTTCTCCATGCACCGCCGCGCGCTGAACCGCGGCTACACCAAGTCGATCAACGAGGCGATCAAGCTCACCGATGCCGAATGGGTGGTGATCCTGAACTCGGATACCGTGGTGTCGAAGGGCTGGCTGCGCAGGCTGCATGAGGCCGCCGCGCGCGTGCCGGGCGCGGGCCTGATCGGCCCGCTGTCCAACGCCGCCACCTGGCAGTCCGTGCCGCAGGCCAAGAACCCGGACGGTTCATGGTCGCAAAACGACTTCATCGAGCCCGAGATCATCGAGGATGTGCAGGCCAAGCTCGCCGCCGCTTCGGAATGCACCTATCCGTGCTTCCCGGTGCTGAACGGCTTCTGCACGCTGATCTCGCGCGCCGTGTTCGACACCGTGGGCTATTTCGACGAGGAGGCCTTCCCGCTTGGCTATGGCGAGGAGACCGATATGTGCCTGCGAGCGGGTCTCGCCGGCTTCAAGCTCGTCGTGGCCGACAATTGCTTCGTCTACCACGAGAAGAGCGTGAGCTTCGGCTCCGCCACGCGCTCCAAGCTGACCCGCGCCGGCGGCTTCGAACTGAAGAACAAGCATCCCGGCGTGAACATCGGTGCCCTTGAACGCGGGATGCAGTTCAACACCGCGATGGTGCGCCTCCGGGCGAAGATGGCAGAGCTGGAATCGGAGCTGCGGACCTGATGCCCAAGATTGCGTTTGTTCTTCCCGTCCGAGGCGGCAGCGGCGGCGCCCATTCCGTGATGCAGGAGGTGACCGCGCTGCGCGACCTCGGCGTCGACGCGACGGTGCTGGTGAACCAGCAGAACATCGAGTCCTTCATGGACACCTATGACCGCTATGCATGGACCGCGACCGGCGTGCTGCCCTTCACCGGGCCGCGCGAACTCGGCCGTGTCGCCGCCGATGCGGATGTGGTGGTGGCCACGACCAACACCTCCGTGCACTCCATCGCGGAGGCGATCACGGAGACCAAGGCCTCGTTCCGCACGGCCTATTACGTGCAGGACTACGAGCCCCTGTTCTACGAGGCCGGCACGGTGGACCACGGCATCGCCGTGGCCAGTTTCGCGGTGCTGCCGAACTGCACCTATTTCGCCAAGACGCACTGGCTTTGCGACATCGTGGGAGCCAGTCACGGCCACAAGGTCGAGCTTGTCGTGCCCAGCATCGACCACACCATCTACAAGCCCGCGCGCCGCGAGAAGCGTGACCGGCGCGTGCTGTGCGCCATGGTGCGTCCGGACACTCCGCGTCGCGCGCCGCGCAAGACGCTTGCCCTGATGGAGCGCGTGGCGGCCGGCGAATTCGGGCCGGCCGACGTGAAGATCTTCGGCGTCGACCACGAGGACCTGGCCCGCACGGGCATGGAGATCCCGGAGGGCGTCGAACTGATCGGCAAGCTAAAGCAGACGGATGTCGCCACGCTGCTGCGCGACTCGGACTTCTTCGTGGATCTGTCCGACTACCAGGCCTTCGGCCGCACGGCGGCGGAAAGCATGGCCTGCGGCTGCATCGCACTGGCGCCCAAGCTTGGCGGTGCCTCCGACTTCATCGACGATGGCGTCAACGCCTTCCTGGCCGATTGCGGCGATCCGCGGTCGATCGACACCGCGCTGCACCGCATGTTCTCCATGTCGGATGCCGAGGCCGCGGCCATGCGCTATGCCGGCCTTGAGGCCGTCCAGAAATACACCCCTGTCCGCGCCGCCATCTCCGAGCTTCGCGCCCTCGGCTTCGCCTGATCGGGAACCGCCCTATGACACCGACCGTCACCGTTTTTGGATGCTGCCGCGTGATCACCCCGAGTCAGATGCTCGCGGATGCCGGCACGATCAAGCTGAACCAGAAGAACATCTTCGGCTTCACGCATTACGCAGCCGAGGTGAAGCAGCAGATCGACATTATCACCGGCGCCAAGCAGCCGCCCGCGCGCCTGCGCCCCTACATGAACATAAAGGACGAGTGGAAGTTTCCGGCCGCAGGAGCACTGGAGAGCTTCCACGAGAGCTTCAAGGACACCGATGTCTTCGTGCTGGAGGTCTCTTCGATCCGGAAGATCATCTTCAAGGCCTTCTTCCTGCAGATCAACCGCACCCGGGAGCTGCTCGGCGTCAACGAGAAGACCGCCGCCAGCTGGTGGGACCCGATGATGCGGTTCCAGGTCAACGACACGTCCAAGATCCCCGCCGAGCTTGAAGGCGTCCCGCGCGAGGTGGCAGAGACCATCCGCATCGAGGAACAGAGCACGGACCAGATCTACAAGGAGATCCGCGAGCTCGTGGTTTTCCTGCGCAAGCCGGTGGTCCTCGTGAGCCATTTCAACACCGACTACAAGGGCGCCCCGATACCGCAGCGCACCAAGATCATCCGCGCGATGGAGCGGCTGCAGGAGGAGGGCATGGCGACCCTGTTCGACCCCACGGCCCATGTGCTCGACATGGGCGTGCCGACGGCGCTGATGGACCTGGCGCACTACAAGCCGGCATTCCAGACGCGGGTCGCCGAGTGCCTTACGGACAACATCAAGGCCGCTGCCTGAGGAGCGGCCCCGCAGCCGATCAGGCGACCACCACCTCGGGCTCCATCGACGCGACCCGCGCGGGCGCATAGCGCCGGATCATCTGGGCGCAGAATTCGGCATATTCCTCGGGCACCTGCGGCGCCGAGGTGTGGTGCGGGGCGATGCCGCGATGTTCCGGCGTGAAGCAGAACGTCACCGTCACGTCGAAGTCGGCCAGCGCTTCCATCTGGCGGTCGAACCAGCCCAGCGCGTCGGGGCGGAAGCTGTCGGCCCAGGACAGGCCGGTGCGCAGATGGCGCACGCCGAGCCGCTTCAGCCAGGCCACCGCGTCATCCAGCCGGTGGTCGTGATAGTGGAACCACTGGCAGATCCCCATGCCCTCGCCGTGATCGGCAAAGGCTTGCAGCGAGGGCTTGGCGGAGCCGTCCTCGCGCAGCAGGCCCATGTAGAAGTGCCGGTAGTAGGATGAGCCTTCCGCCTCGCGGTGGCGCGTCGTGGCGCCCCAGGCCTGCGGCAGGTCGTAGAGGCTGTACCAATGCGCGCGCGGCACCACGCCCCTCAGCAGGCTGGCCGTCTTGCCGACGCCCCATGCCTGCACCTCTTCCGATCCGAAGCTCGACACGCCGACTTCCGACACCCAGACCGGCAGGTTGGTCACAGCCTTGATCTCGGCGACCTTGGCCGGCCATTCGTCGATCTGCCAGAGGTTCCAGTCCAGCGGGAAGCCGTGCACGGCCACCACGTCCACGTCTTCGAACACGCCCTTGCGCTCAAGGTTCTGCACGAAGCCGGCGTCGATGGGCGACATGCCGCCCAGCACGCGCGGCAGGCCCGGGCATTCGGCGGCGATGGCCTGGCCGGCGAGCTTCGTCATTTGTGCGAACAGCACGAAGTCGGGATCGATCTCCGGGTCCCAATGCGACTTGTTGTTGGGCTCGTTCCAGATCATCGCGGCTTCGATCATGCCCGCGTTCCTTCCTTGGGGTAGACGGCGCCCGGCCCGCACGGCGGTTCGGTGCGGCGGCAGATATAGACTTCGTCCTCGGGGTTGGACTCGATGGTGAAGCCCGCGCTGCGCAGCATGGCCTCCGTGCAGGCCTTGTTGGGCGCCCACCAATTGGTCCAGTCGTGGGCATATTGATGCTCGAAGAAGTGCATCTTCGGATAGCCCGGCTCGTCGAAGTGCTCGACCTCGAAGAAGTCGTAGTCGGCCTGCACGGGATGTATCTCGCGGCTGCCGCGCTGCATGGTCTGGAACAGCATCATGTCGCCGACCGCGTGCTCGTTCAGCAGGTCCAGCGCCAGCAAGGGGTGGCGCAGGTGGTAGAGCACGCCCATGAAGATGACGATGTCGAACCGCTCGCCCAGCGAGGCGACGTCGTAGACCGACATCTGCCGGAATTCGATGTCGTAGCCGCTGATGGAGGCCGCGAACCGCGCCTGCGCCAGGTAGTGCTCGTCGGAATCCACGCCCACCACGCGGGCGGCGCCGCGCCGCTTCATCTCCATTGAGTAGAAGCCGGCATTGCAGCCGAGATCGAGCACGCTCTTGCCGGTGAGGTCTTCGGGGAAGGCGTGCGCGAAGCGCTCCCACTTCATGGCGGGGTAATTGCCGAGAAAGTGGCCGGGGGCCGTCCACACGCCGCACAGTTCCATGTTGTGGAACCAGGGCCCGAGCTCGTCGATCCTCTGCCGGATCTGCTCGGTATCCATCTGGTGAACATTCATTCGCGGACTGATCCTGACCTTGAAGGCTCCGCCCGCATGCGCGCACGGCATGGCTGTTTAGCAGCAGGTGACCGGAAAACGGAAGGAGGGCGCAGGATCGTCCACTGCAATCAGGCGGATGGTGCGCTCTTGCGCGGGCGTCGGGATTTTGCCGCTGCCTCCGGGATCGGCGGCAGGGTCTGCGCCGAAGAGCCGATACCGGCCCAGGGATCGAAGTCCAGATCCATCAGCCGCTGCGGCACCGTGCACACCGTAAACCGCGAGGGATCGAAGCCGTCCGCGAGTTCATCCCAGGCAATCGGCACCGAAACAGGCGCTCCAGGGCGGGAGCGGGTGGAATAGGGCGCGATGGCGGTCGAGGTCGCATCGTTGCGCAGATAGTCGATGAAAATCCGCCCCTCGCGTTCGGCCTTGGAGATGCGCGTCAGGAAGCGTTCCGGGGCGCGTTCGCTTAACAGATCGCCGACATGACGGGCGAAGCGCTTTACCCCGCTCCAGTCATGCGTGGGGGCAAGAGGCACGATGAGATGGAGCCCCTTGCCGCCCGTGGTCTTCAGGAACGGCTCCAGCCCAAGTTCCTGCAGGAGTGCGCGAAGCTCATGCGCGCACCGCATCACGTCGGCGAAGAGGAGGCCTTCGCCGGGATCGAGGTCGAAGATCAGGCGGTCCGGGCGCGAGGGGTCATCCACCTTCGAGCCCCAGGGATGGATTTCGAGCACGCCCATCTGCACCATGGACAGCACGCCGCGTATGTCGCGAATGTAGAGATAGGCGCCGGATTCCTCGAAGCCCTCGATCTCCACCTGCCCAAGCTCCTCGGGCACACCCGATCCCGCATGGCGCTGGTAGAAGCATTTCTTCTGCCGCCCCGTCGGACAGCGCACCATGGTCACCGGCCGATCCACCAGATGCGGCAGCATCCAGTCGGCGACGGCCAGATAGTATTCCGCGAGATCGCGCTTGGTGATGCCCTGCTCCGGGTAGAGCACCTTCTCCGGGCTTGTCAGCCGAACGCCGCCGATCTCGATTGCTTCCTTCGCCTCAGCCATGATCGCGGATCCCCAGAAGTGTCGCCAGCCGCTCGGGATCGGCAGGCGCGTCGAGCTGATCCATCCGGCACTGCAGGGCGGCCTTGTCGGGCCGCCAGCGCAGGAACTTCGTGCCGTGGCGGAAGCGGTCGCCGGTGACGTGGTCGTAGCGTACCTCCGCCACCAGTTCGTGGCGCAGCGGCTGGTATTCTCCGGTGCGTTCCGTGCTCCACCGGCTCGGCCCGCCCGGCGAGCGTCCGGTGAAGCCGGGAGGCTCCACCAGCGCCTCGAGGCGCGCGGTCAGCGCGGCCCGGTCCATCTCGGCGAAGCCGGACGTGAAGCCGACATGGTCGAGCTCTCCATCCGCATCGTAGAGGCCGAGCAGGAGCGAGCCGACCTCCTTCTTGCCCTGCGCGTAGCGGAAGCCGCCCACCACGCAATCGGCCGTGCGAAGCCGCTTCACCTTGGCGAAGGCGCGCTCGTCCGGGCGGTAAGGATCGTCGCAGCGCTTGGCGACCACGCCGTCCAAGGCGGTGCCGGTGCCAGCAAGCCAGCGTTCCGCGACGCCACGATCATTGGTGGATGGGGAGAGGCGCAGACCGGACGTGTCGGCCAGCGCTGTGAAGAATTGATCGAGAGCCGCGCGCCGCTCGCGCAGGGGCCGATCCATCAGGATGTCACCCTCGGGGTCGAACAGCAGGTCGAACAGGATGAACTCGGCCGGTGTCTCGCCCGCCAGCTTCCGCACCCGGCTTTCCGCCGGATGCAGGCGCAGTTGCAGCGCCTCGAAGGAAAGTTCGCCCCCAACGGGAATGACAAGTTCGCCATCCAGCACGAAGCGCTCCGCCGGCAGGGCGCCGAGAATGCTCACCACATCGGGAAAGTAACGGGCGAGCGGGCGCCCCGATTTGGAGCGCAGGTCGATCTCGGTTCCCGAACGGAAGGCAAGGCACCGGAAGCCATCCCATTTCGGCTCGAACTGCCAGCCCGGGCCCTCCGGCAAGGCGTCGGCTGCGTGTGCCTCCATCGGCGCGGTCGTGACCGGCAGCGGGAGGCCGCGATCTCTGGTGTCCGTTTCAGGAGGCTGGCCGCTGTCCATGCCGATTCAAGCATGATCGCGGCTACTGGTTCCGCTCTCCGGCCCCCGTGATGGGGATCACTCGTTGCAGTTGTGCAACAGCGGCGAACAACGCGGTGTGTTATCCAAAAGTGTAGCTGGGACGGGACAACACATGCGCCTCTGGAAATCTGCCGCGCTGGCATCTGCGTTGGCCGCATTCGCCCTCCCCGCTCATGCTGCCGACTTCGCGCCTTCGAGCCCAACCGTGCCGTCCTGGACCGGGCCGTATCTCGGCCTCCTGGCTGGTGCGAGCTTTGGCAGCGTCGACTCCGCAGAAGAAGCTATTCCCGGGCTAGCTCCTGAACTGAACGTCAGCTTCGGCGAAACCGATGCCAATATCGGCATCTATGCCGGCTACAACTGGCAGTTCCATCCGCGCTACGTCATGGGCGTCGAGGCCGAGGCAAGCTGGGTGCATGCCGATCTTGGCAACCCGTTCGACGGCGTTCCCGAGGATGCCGTCAACATCGACACCGTGGCGGCGCTCAGCGCACGGCTAGGCGTTCTCGTGACCCCGGAGACCCTGCTTTACGTGAAGGGCGGCGTGGCCTTCATCGACGGCGAGGCCAATATTGGCTTCGCTGCGGATCCCGTGGACGACCTGCTGGTCGGCGCGCATGTTGGTCTCGGTGTGGAATCCATGCTCACGCACTTCTTCGCGGTCCGCGCGGAGCTTGCCTACACCTTCGTGGAAGAAGGCTATGAGGTGGACTTCACCAGCTACGAGCCGAGCTTCCTGCAGGCGCGCATCGGCGGCGCCTTCAAGTTCGGCACGCAACAGATCGAGGCTCCTGCCGCCCCGGCAATCGAGACAGACTGGACCGGCTTCCATTTCGGCGGTCATCTCGAAGGGCAGGGCGCAAACACCGGCTATGACGAGATCCTGCTGAACGGGGAGCAGTTCGCCGATCTTCGCGTCGGAGGCGGCGGGCAGATCGGCTTCGACTATGCGTTCCAGCGCCTGGTCGTCGGCGTGGAAGCCAGCGGCACCTGGACGGACCTCGCCTTCGAAGACGAAGGGCTGGGCGATGCCGAGGTCTTCGCCGAGGTCGATGCCATCTATGCGGTCACTGGCCGGCTCGGTTTTCTCGTGACGCCTGCATCCCTTATCTACGCCAAGGGCGGCGCAGCCTGGATCCGGACAACCGTCACGGATGATGCGGCGGCGGTGTTCGGCACCGAAGGCGACGAAGACACCCTTCAGGGCTATCAGGTCGGCGGCGGCATCGAGACCCTCGTGGGCAACAATGTCAGCCTGCGTGTGGAGGGCCTCTACACCAAGGCGACCGACGAGATCACCTTCGACGGTGCGCAGCCCGACGACTTCGCCGTGCAGCCCGAGATCTTCAGCGCACGCCTGGGCGCCTCCTACCGCTTTTAACGCGCCGGCAACCAGAGCGCGCCGAAGCGCGCGATCTGCCCCCGCTGCGGTACAATTTCGGCTATGAAGAAAATTGGCCGCCTGTGCCGCGGCCTTCTGGGGGAAACATGGACACGACGACCGGTGCGCCTGCGACGGGTGAAGCCGAGGGCCAGGCCCGCAAGCTGGAATGGATCGATGCCGGCATGGCGACCCATTTCGCCAACGTCATCAACGTGCAGAGCACGCGCGAGCAGGTCGACCTGTTCTTCGGCACCAACCGCACCTGGAACGTGTCCGAAGGATCGTCCATGGCGGTGGAGCTCAGCAACCGCATCATCCTGACCCCGCTCGCCGCCAAGCGGCTGCTGACCGTGCTCAGCGGCGTGCTGCGCGAGCATGAGGCCCGCCACGGCTCGCTCGACGTCGAACGCTAAGCGCCGGCTCGCGCCAGCATGAGCGACGAACCCGTACCTCTCGAAAGGCCGGCAACGGCTCCGGGTGCGGGCGCGAGCGGCGATGTCGCCGTGCTGGACACGGCGATCTGGCGACAGCTCGGCGAGGGTGGCAATGCGGCGCAGTTCCGCCGCGCCTGGCTGTCCCTGCAGTGCCAGATGATCGGCGATGTAACTGCTGGTCTTCTGCTTGTTCCGGCAGCAGCCGGCGGCGCCCTCGAACCGGCAGCGGTCTGGCCCGACAAATATCGCCCCGATCCCGCGCTTGTCGCGCTGGCCGAACGTGCCGCCGCCGACGGGCGCGGCATGGCGCAGGAGGCGCGTGTCGGCGGAGGGTCCGCCGCTCTGGCCTATCCCGTATCGCTGGACGGTGCGCTGATCGCCGTTGTCGCGCTGGATCTCGGCCGGTCCGAGGCTCGGCACATGCGCTCGGCCATGCGGCAGGTGCAGTGGGGCACCGCCGCCCTGCGCGACCGCGAACGCGCCGACCGGGAGTTCATCACCTCGCGCACCGGCACGCGGTCGAAACTGGCGCTCGATCTTCTGGCGACCGCGCTGGAGCAGGAGCGCTTCAAGCCGGCCTGCATGGCGGTGGCGACCGAGCTTGCAGTCCGCGCACCCGCGCTGCGTGTGAGCATCGGTTTTGTGCGGCGTGGATCGGTCCGCATCGCTGCCATCTCGCACACCGCGAGCTTCGGCCAGAGCATGAACCTTGCCCGTCATGTCGAGAACGCCATGGACGAGGCGATGGACCAGCGCAGCGTGGTGCAATATCCGCCGGTGCCCGGCCAGCCTCTGGCCACGCGTGCGGCCGAGGAACTGGCGCTTCTGCAGCGCGGCCACGTGCTGACGATCCCGCTTCTTGTGCGCGACCGCTTTGTCGGCGCCGTCAGCCTTGAACGTCCTGAGGACATGCCCTTCGAGCCGGAGACGGTGGGATTGCTCGACGCCGTATGCGCCGCGCTTGCTCCCGTTCTGGAGGATCGCCGGCAGAGCGACCGCTGGATCGGCTTCAAAGTCGCCGACGCTTTGTGGCGCGAGGCAAAAACTTTTCTCGGCCCCTCGCACACCGGCCGCAAGCTGGCGGCGCTTGGCGCCATCGCCGTCATCGCCTTCTTCGCCCTGTATGAGCAGGAATACCGCGTCAACGCGCAGTCTCGCATCGAGGGATCGGTGCGGCGTGCGGTGGTGGCCTCCTATGACGGATTCATCAAGCAGGCCGATGTGCGCGCCGGCAGCACCGTGCGGGCAGGGGACCTCATCGCCGCGCTGGAAGACCGTGATCTCACGCTCGAGCGCCTGAAATGGGTCACCGAGCGCCAGCAACGTCTCTATGAATATGACCGCGCTTTGGCGGCCCGGCAGCCAGCCGTCATCAATGTGGTGAAGAGCCAGATCGAGCAGGCCGACGCGCAGATCGGGCTGATCGACGAGCAGATCGCCCGCGCCCAGCTTCGCGCACCCTTCGACGGCCTCGTCGTGTCCGGCGATCTCAGCCAGTCGGTCGGTGCGTCCGTGAGCCGCGGGCAGGTGCTGTTCGAGATCGCGCCGCTCGATGCGTACCGCGTCATCATGAATGTGGACGAGCGCGATCTCGCCGATGTCCAGACGGGGCAGGCGGGACAGCTTGTCGTGTCCTCGCTGCCGGACCAGGCGTTTGCGTTGAATGTCGAGACCATCACCCCCGTGGCCGAGGCCGGCGGCGGACGCACGGTGTTCCGGGTGGAGGGGCGTCTGACGGAGAACTCGCCGCGCCTGCGTCCGGGCATGGAGGGCGTGGCCAAGATCGACGCCGGGGAACGCCTGCTGATCTGGATCTGGACCCGTTCGATGACCGACTGGCTGCGCCTCAAGGCGTGGCAATGGCTGCCATAAGGCAGTCCGGATGGCGCGCTCCCTCTTCAGCTCCTCCTGGTACCGCGTCCAGAACCTGAAGCCGCGTCTGCGCCAGCATGCGCAGATCCACCGGCACGTCCTGCGCGGGCAGGTCTGGTACATCGTGCAGGATCACCAGACCGGCCGGTTCCACCGCGTTTCGCCGCAGGCCAATCTGATGCTGTGCCTGATGAACGGCCACCGCACGGTGGCCGAGATCTGGGACCTCGTGGGACAGCGGGCGGGCGACGATCCGCCGACGCAGGACGAGGTGATCCAGCTGCTCTCGCAACTGCATGGCAGCGATCTGCTGCACGGCGAGATGGCGCCGGATCTGGACGAGATCTCGGAGCGTTCGCACAAGCAGGCGCGGCAGACCTTCGTCTCCCGCTTCAAGAACCCGCTGGCCCTGCGCTTCCCGCTGTTCGACCCCGATCATATCCTCAACCTGACCGCGCCCTTCGTGCGCCCGCTGTTCAGCGTGCCGGGTTTCCTGCTGTGGCTGGCGCTGGTGGTGTCCGGGGCTGTCGTCGCGGGCCTGCATTTCGAGGAGCTGAAGGCCGACGTCTTCGGACAGGTTCTCACCGCCACCAATGTCGCGCTGATGCTGGTGCTCTACCCGGTCATCAAGCTGCTGCACGAGGCGGGGCACGCCTACGCCACCAAGGTGTGGGGCGGCGAGGTCCACGAGGTCGGTGTCATGATGCTGATCCTGATGCCGGCGCCCTATGTGGACGCCTCCGCGTCCGCAGCGTTCCACGACAAATGGCGCCGTGCGGTGGTGGGCGGCGCGGGCATGATCGTCGAACTGGCGCTGGCGGCCATCGCCGCCTTCGTCTGGGCCAATGCCGAGCCGGGGCTGGTGCGCGCCATCGCCTTCAACACGATGCTGATCGGCGGCGTCTCCACGCTTGTGTTCAACGGCAATCCGCTGCTGCGCTTCGACGGCTACTACATCCTGTCCGATCTCATCGAGATTCAGAGCCTCGGCACCCGCGCCAACCGCTACATCATGTACATCGTGCAGCGGCACCTGTTCGGCATCGAGACCGACAACCCGGCCGACAGCCGGGGCGAGGCGCGCTGGTTCGTGGCCTATGGCGTGCTCGCTTTCTTGTACCGCGTGCTGGTGACGCTCGGCATCGCGATGTTCGTGGCCACGAAGCTGTTCTTCATCGGCATCATCATGGCCATCTGGTCGGTGGCTTCGCTCGTCGTCTTCCCGCTCTGGAAAGGCGGCCAATACCTCTTCACCAGCCCACGCCTCTCCGGCCGGCGACGCCGGGCGCTAACCGTATCGGCGTCTGTGCTGGCGGGCCTGGCGGCGCTGCTGTTCCTGATCCCGGCTCCCTACGCCACCGTGGCCGAAGGGGTGGTGTGGATACCGGAGCGGGCGCAGGTGCGCGCCAGTTCCGAAGGCGTGGTCAACGCCGTGCTCCCGGACAGCGATGCGGAGGTGGCCAGCGGCACCGTGCTGGTGGGCATGGAAGACCCGGTGCTGAACTCGCGGATCGCCGTCGCGGAAGCGCAGCGGCAGGAACTGCGCCTGCGCTATGAGGCTGTGCGCCAACTCGACCGCGTGCAGGCGGAATTGTTCGCGGCGCAGATCGGCCACATCGAGGCGACGCTCGCGGCCTTCCGGCAGAGGCGTGACGGCCTCACGGTTCGCGCCGCGCATGATGGCCGCGTCATCCTGCCGAACGCGAAGGACCTCACGGGCCGCTTCGTCCGACAAGGCGACCTGCTGGGATATGTGGTTGCGGCGTCCGATCCCGTGGTGCGCGTCGTCGTTTCTCAGGCGGATGTGGATCTGGTGCGCGGGCGCACCGGGCGCGTGCATGTGCGCTTCGCGGAAGATCTCGGCCGCACCGTCCCGGCCACGCTGCTGCGCGAGGTCCCGGCCGCGCAGTCCGAAGTGCCGAGCCCCGTTCTGACGACGGAGGGAGGCGGCACGATCGCGCTGGACCCCGGCGGCCGGGACAGGCCGCGCGCCTTGCAGAGCCTGTTCCTCTTCGATGTGGGCGTCGCGAACCTCGACGATGCTCGCGCGCTAGGCGGACGGGTCTATGTGCGGTTCGACCATGGCCGCGAAGCCGTCGCGTGGAGGCTGTTGCGCGGCTTGCGGCAGGTCTTCCTGAGCCAGTTCAATGTCTGACGCGGCGCAGCCCCGGATCGAACTCTATGCCGAGCGGCAGGCACCGAAGCGGAGTGCGCTCGACAAGGCCGTGCTCGATTTCGCTGGCCGCTTCCGGGGTGCGCTGAGCCGTGGCGACATGCGGCGGATGAACCGCGTCGTCCAGCGCGTGATGGAGCAGGAAGGCGAACTGCAGGGGCTCGACGCCGGGGCGCTCGATGCCGCTGTCCATGCGCTGCGCCTCGACCTGCGCCGAGCCCCGGAGCTGTCCGCCCTAACCGATACGCAGCTGGCCCGCGCATTTGGAGTGGTGCGCGAGGTTTCCGGCCGCTTCAAGGGGCAGCGCCATCGCGGCGTGCAGATCATGGGCGCGTTCGCCATGATGCGGGGCCGCCTTGCCGAGATGTCCACGGGCGAGGGCAAGACCCTCACGGCCACGCTCGCGGCGGGGACAGCGGCCCTGTCCGGACGCCCTGTGCATGTGGTGACGGTGAACGATTATCTGGCCCGCCGCGACGCGGAGCTGATGACCCCGGTCTACCGGGCGCTCGGCCTCTCCGTCGGCATCGTGATCTCCGGACAGAAGCCGGAGGAGCGCCGCGCCGCCTATGCCTGCGACATCACCTACTGCACCAACAAGGAACTGGCCTTCGACTATCTGCGGGACCGCATGGTGCTGGGGCAGCAGGACAGCAATGTTCGCCTCAAGCTGGAAGGGCTGGCGGGCGCGTCCCGAACCCGCGACCTCAGGCTGCGCGGCCTGCATGTCGCCATCGTGGACGAAGCCGACAGCGTGCTCGTGGACGAGGCCCGCACGCCGCTCGTCATCTCCGAGAACGCGGACGGCGATGTGGACGCGGCTGTCATCGCGCAGGCCATGGAGCTTGCGGCGAAGCTGGAGACGCCGCGGGACTACCTCGTCCATATCGACGAGCGCCGCATTTCGCTGACGCAGGCGGGCAATGAGCGGGTGCGCGAAGTTGCCGAACCTCTCGGCGGCGTGTGGCGTGGCACCGTCATGCGCGAGGAACTGGCACGGCAGGCGCTCTCCGCCGGCCTGCTGTTCCACCGCGACCACCAATATCTCGTGCGCGAGGGCAAGGTGCAGATCATCGACGAGGGCACCGGCCGCGTCATGCCCGACCGCTTCTGGGGCGACGGGCTGCACCAGATGATCGAGCACAAGGAGGGCTGCAAGCTCTCCCACCGCCGCGCCACCATCGCGCGCATGACCTATCAGCGCTTCTTCCGTCGCTACCGGCACCTGTGCGGCATGAGCGGCACCGCCCGGCAAGTGGCGGGCGAGCTTTGGCAGGTCTACCGGCTGCCGGTGACGCGCATTCCGACGCATCGCCCCATCCAGCGCGTGCACCGTCCCGACCTCGTGACGGAGCGTGGCGAGGAGAAATGGCGGCTGATCACCGCGCGGGTGCGCGAACTGCATGAGCGCGGCTGCCCGGTGCTGATCGGCACGCGCACGGTCGCGGCATCGGAGGAGGCGAGCGCGATGCTGACCGCCGCAGGCCTGCCGCACCGCCTGCTGAACGCGGCGCAGGACGGGCAGGAAGCCGCCATCGTTTCCGAGGCCGGGCAGCGGGGCCACATCACCATCGCCACCAGCATGGCAGGACGCGGCACCGACATCGAACTCGGCCCGGGCGTCGAGGATCTCGGCGGGCTGCACGTCATCATGTCGGAGCGGCATGACGCCCGCCGGGTGGACGACCAGCTTGCAGGTCGTGCGGGCCGGCAAGGGCAGAAGGGCCATTTCGAAGCCATACTGTCGCTCGATGATCCCCTGATGGAAATGGACCGGGCCGGCGTGCTGCGTGCGGTGACGCTGCCGCTGCGGAAGGCGCATGGCCCGCTGGTGCGCCGGCTGCTGCTGAAGGCGATGCAGCGCCGCGCGGAGCGGATCCATGCCGGGATGCGCCGGCAATTGATGAAGTCGGACGAGATGCAGACCCGCATCCTCGCCTTCTCCGGCCAGTCCGAGTAAGAGGCCAACATGACCCTTCGCCTCCAGCCCGCCCCCGCTCTTCTTGCCGCCGCGCTGCTGTGTGCAGGTGCGCCTGCGCGTGCACAGGATGTCAGTTTCGATTGCGTGGCCGAGCCGGCGCAGCGGGTGAAGGTCGGTTCCGCCGCAACCGGCATCCTGCGCGAGGTGCTGGTGAGCCGGGGCGATCTGGTGGAGGCGGGGCAACCCCTGGCGAAGCTCGATTCGACGGTCGAGGAAGCCAATGCCGCGCTTTATCGCGCACAGGCGGCGGCATCGGAGAACGTGGAGGCACAGCGCACGCGGCTCGAACTCGCGCGGCGCCGCCTGTCGCGCTCCAAGCAGCTGACAACCGGCCTCGTCACGGCCGAGAAGCTCGACCAGCTGGAGGCGGAATTCGCGATCGCCCAGCGCGATCTCGAGACCGAGCTGCTGAAGCGCAGGCTGGCCGAACTGGACCGGTTGCGCGCCGAGGCCGCCCTGTCGCTCCGCACCATTGCAAGCCCCGTGTCCGGCCTCGTGGCGGAGCGCAACCTGAACCCCGGCGAATTCATGAACCAGGAGAGCTTCGTGCTCACCTTGGTGCAGCTCGATCCGCTCCATGTGGAAGCCTATGTGCCGGTGGCTCTGTGGGGCCGCATCCGCGAGGGCTCGACGGGCACCGTGACGCTCGATCCGCCGACCGGCGGAAGCTATCCCGCCAAGGTGGGCGTGACGGACCAGGTGTTCGACGCCGCCAGCGGCACATTCGGCGTGCGCCTGATGTTGCCGAACCCGGAAAACCTGCTGCCCGGTGGGCAGCGCTGCCGCGTGGCCTTTACGCTGGAGCCGGAAGCCGTCACGGCGGTTCCGGGCACGGCGCCAAGCCAGCCCTGACGTGCCGCCGGACGACATCGCGGAACGTCCGCGCCGGCTGATCCACGCCCTCGGCCACGAATACGGCTTCGAACGCAGCGTGAAGCTCGCGCCGGGAGCGGTGAGGGCGGATCGGTACGTCGTCAGCGTGCACGCCGGAGCGTTCGGCGACGATCCCGAACCCGGCCTGATGCAGGTCCTGCGAGCACTGGATCTGCCGGGCGAGCTCGAACCCCGGATACAGGACGCGATGCGGGGGTGCGATGTCGTTCATCTCGGCTATGAGGGCACCGCCGCCGGCCCTGTCTTCAAGGTCTACCTGGAACATGCCGCCGAAGCGCGGGCCGCCATGGCCCTGCCCGTGCCGGGACACGGCGTGCTCGTCCACCTCGTCCTGAAATGGAACGCCGTCTCCGGCGCGTACAACATCTCCCGCTATGTTTGGCCCGGGGATCTCGACGCCGCCGGTGTGCAGCGCATCATCGGATCGGCCCTTTCGGGTGCACCCGGAGACCCGGGAGCCGTCGCCTTCAAGGCGTTCGACCTCCTGCGGGGGCGTACGGCCGACTACTTCCTGCTCGATGTGCACGACGAAACCAGCCCTCGCCGCTCGTTCGATCTTATGCTCTACGGCGCGGGGCTTCTGGTGAGTGATCTCGAGCAGGATCTTCTTGCGCTGGCCGGACGCTGGAATGTTGGCGCCGGGCTGCAATCAGCTCTGCAATCAGCTCTGCGATCAGCGGCCGGCGAGGCTCTCGGCCATCTGTCCGCCGGACTGTCAGCAGACGGAACACCCTTCGCCACGTTTTACTACGGAGCGAAAGGTTTTACCCCAAAGAAGTAACCTGTGGGCTTTTACTTCCGTCCGTTTCCTCCTCGTTAGCCAATTACGTCGCTAAACCTTGCCCGCAGAGGGAGACCTAAAGAAGAAAATGCTCGCATGAAGTGCTGAAAAGCATGTTTTCCCCTGCGCTGATTCAAAGGCCGTGCTATGTGCTCGGTCGGATCAATTCGACTTTTGGGGGAGCAGGTCATGGTAGGTGAAAGCAACACCGGCGCGACGGACAAGGCGCAGCGTCAGCTTCTCATCTATGAACGGGCCGTTCCCGTGTCCCGCCAGCGCCACGCCGACTGGTCGGTGAAGGCCGGGCAGGATTACTCCTTCGCCTCCAGCATCAACTCCGTTCCGCTGATGACGGCGGAATTCAACGTGGCGATGCCGGAATTCGCCATCGTTTTCGCCGGGCAGGGCGATCAGGTGGTTCCCGTGGCAATGCTCGGCGTGCGCGACCAGGAGAACCTGTACGTGTCCCGGAGCGGCGGCTGGACCGCGCGTTACATCCCCGCCTTCCTGCGGCGCTATCCCTTCGTCTTCGCCAGCACCGATGCCGGCGACAACTTCACGCTCTGCATCGACGAGGATTTCTCGGGGGCGAACACCGAAGGTCGCGGCGAGCGCCTGTTCGACAGCACCGGCGAGCGCACGCAGTATCTTCAGGGCGTGCTCGGCTTTCTGCAGGCCTACCAGCAGCAGTTCCTGCGGACGCAGGCCTTCACCCGCCGCCTCGTGGAGTTCGACCTGCTCGAGCCCATGCAGGCGCAGTTCACGCTGCCGGGTGGCCAGCGCATGACGCTGACCGGCTTCCAGGCCATCAGCGCCGAGCGGCTGAAGGCCCTGTCGGGCGAGCGCCTGGAACAGCTGGCGCGGGCGGATGAGCTCGATCTCATTTATGCGCACCTGCATTCGCTCCGGAATTTTACCCCAACGGCAGAGCGGGTGCGCGAGCACGACGCCCAGGCTGAGGGTGCGCCGGAGACTGCCGAGCCGGCCCGTGAATTGGCCGAGCAGGACGCATAAGACCGGCAACGGTTCAGTAGCGTAGCGAGTAAGTCAGCAGCACGCAGACGAAGGCGTCAGGACAATGGCATTTCCGTTCAAGTCCGAAGGCATCACCGGTCGCCCCCGTGGGCGCAAGCCCGGGATGGCGCGCTTCTCGATCCGCCGGAGCTGGCTGGCCCGCCTGCTGCACTCGGCAGCTGCAAAACGATCAAACCGCCAGCGGCTCCTGTTCGAGCCGCTGGAGCCGCGCCTGCTGCTGAACGCGGACATCCTGTCGCTCAACCTCAACGATTTCGACAACAGCGGTGCCGATCACGACATCCTGGTCCAACTGGTCAACCAGGTGGAGAAGGTCGAGGAGCAGACCGTCCACATCCAGCGCGTCGAAATCCGCGACATGTCGGATGGTGGCGCGCTACTGGCCTTCGGGGATCTTGCGGACATCAGCGCCATCTCGATCGCGGGCAGCGACGGGGATGACCGGCTCACCTTCGACGCCGACTCTTTCGCAGGCGTCTCGCTTCCCGACTTCGCCTTCGACGGCGGCGCAGGGCAGGATACGCTCAACGTCCAGAACACGCTCGGCAGCGATTGGTTCCTTGATGGCGCCAACAGGGGTGACGTTTCTTCGGCTGGCGTGTCGGGTTCATTCGACAGTGTCGAGAACCTTGTGGCCGGCAGCGGCCGTGCCGATACGCTGTATGCCGCGCAGGGCGCGTCGCTTGCCGGAGCGCGCTCCGGCTTCGAGGCGCTGGTCTATGGCGAGGGCTTCAACGGCGACCTGACCTATCGCACCACGGGCGAAGACGCTGGCTTTATCAGCCTTGCGCGGATCGCTCCCGAGAGCGGCGGCATCGTCACCATCGATCTCGGCACCCAGACCGGCGGCTTCAGCGCGCAGCTGGTGGCGTCCGACAACGCGGTTGCGGGCTACAGCTACATGGTCGCACCGACCGGCGCGTCCAACTTCGAGAAGATCTACTTCAACGCACCGGCCTCTCAGCTGAAGATCCTGCTCGGCACCGGCGACGACACGTTCGGCGTGGCCACCCTGCCGGGCACGCTGACGTTCGACATCATCGTCGATGGCGGCGCGGGCAGCGATGCCGTCGAATTCTCCGGAACGCTGAACCTTGGCGCGAAGACGCTGTCGGTCGATTCCGAGTTCATCACGGTCGGACCGGTCGCTGCCATCACGGCGCACACGATCAGCTTCGATGCCGATGCCGAAGATATCGAAACGATCACGGATTCCGGGCTCGCCAATCCGAACGCCATCACCTCGGCCGTCTCCAAGATCTGGGTGAAGTCGGGAGCATCGCTGACCGGCACCGTGGTGACCCTGGATGCCAGCGCCGTCACCGGGACCACCATCACCGTCACCGGAGCCGCCTTGGCCACCGTCGGCATCACATCGGCGGCAACCGCCGATGTGGTCATGGACGGCCGCATCACGGGTGTCACGGTCAGCCTGACCGCGAACGTCACCGCCAACGTCGACCTGTCCGCACCCGACGCCCGGAATCTCTCCAGCGTCACGATCGCCCTGACCGATCATTCGGTGGTGAGCGTGTCCGGCGCGATCACGGCCAGCGGCACCATAGATCTTGCGTCCAGCACGGACGTGGATGTCGATGTGGACGTCAAGGGTCTCGGCTTGCCGGTGATCACCGCCCCCGTCGAAGTCGCCGATACGGTCGGCACGTCCGCCACCACACTGGTGAAGGTGACGAACACCACCAGCGTGGATGTGGCCGCCTCGGCGCGCCTTGTGCAAACGGGCTCCGCAGTTCTCGGGGCCGGAGGTCCGTCCGTCCGCATGACCGCGGATGACGTGACCCTGATCAGCCAGCAGCTGACGACCAACAAGGCGCAGGCCGTGCCGGTCCTCAACAGCGTCGGCTACTTCCCGGCCGTCAACGCTGCCAACGAAGTGACCCGCACGACGGCCGTCGTGGTCGGCGGTTCGGCGGACGCGGTGCGCCCGGTCGACACCGCCGCCAAGACCATCGACGCCGCCGGGCGCCTCGAGCTCGCCGCCGGCAGCACGGGCAACGTTCTCATCGACATCGACGCCGATGCCTCCGACACCGCCGCCAACCGCATCAGCGAGACCGCTTCCGCGCGGTTGAACGGCGTGCGCGCGACGGCTTCGGGCGTCTCCGTCACCGCGATCTCGGACACCGATGTGTCCGCGTCGGGTCATCAGGCCGGCAACCGCCTGACGGGCGCGACGAGCGCGCGGATCACGGACAGCGTTGTCGGCGCCGGCGCCGCCGGCGTGACCGTCTCCGCCCAGGACACCTCGACGGTGTCCGCCACCGGCGAGGCCGTGCTCATCAATGCCTCGCGCTTTCCGTTCACGATAAGCGTGTCCTTCGAGCGTTCGTCGGCCATCAACCTCGTGGACAAGGACGTCACGGCCGACGTCGTGGATTCACGCGTCACCTCGGCCGGCGATGTGACTGTGCGCGCCGTCAACGGCATGGTCGTGAGCGCCGACGCCCAGACCAATGTCGTGACCTCCGCCAGCCTTGGCGCGGGCCTCGCCTTCACCAGCCTCAGCTTCGCCGGCACGCTGGCCCTCAACCAGGTGACCAGCGCCGTCACGGCCGCGGTGGACACCAGCACCGTCACCGTTACGGCCGGCGGCGACCTCAACGTCCTGGCTGCCGACACGTCCATCTTGGACGCACACGCCGAAGCGGGTGCCGCCACCACGGGCGCCGGAGCCAATGCCGTGACCGGCGCCATCGCCGTGAACGTGGTGGGCTTCGAATCCACCCAGACGCTCTCGAACACCGTCTCGGGCGTCGTCGACCAGCTGCTTGGCACGGGCTTCTTCACCACCGAGCCGGGCTCCGACACGGTTGCGCGGATCAGCAATTCCTCCGTCGATGTCGCGGGCGCTCTCGCCGTGATGGCCGTTGGACGCAGCGTCATCAACGCCAATGTCAGCAACATTTCGCGCGCGGACAGCAAGAGCTTCGGCATTGGCGCGGCGCGCACCGCAGGCGCGGTCGTCGGCTCCAACACGGTTTCGCGGGCGACGCGGGCCTATATCGACAATTCCGGCGCGTCGAGCGCCACCGTGCGCTCCACGGGTGCGGCCACGGTTTCCGCGCGTGACGAAGGCGCGGTGCTGTCGCATGCCAAGCTGATCGCCTCCAGCGTCTCCTCGACCGACGGGCTGGCCCGGTTCGCAGACAAGCTGCTGCGCTACACGCTGGACTCGACCTTCTCGGCCACGGACGGAACGCAGGCGATCGCGTTCGGCCAGACGGTCGCGCTGAAGAGCGATTTCACCACCGCCCTCGACCTGTTCGGCCTTTCCGAGACCAAGTTCGAGACCGTCGGTGCGGGCGACATCGTGGAGATCAAGGACGGCTTCCCGGCCAATCGCGGGCAGGTCGGCGCGATGTACCGTTATGTCGGCGCCGGTGGATCGCTCGACCTCGTTGCCCAGAACTATCTCGACACCGCAAACTGGCAGAAGGTGGAGGGCAATCCCGGCTCCATCTACCGCTACATGGGCGAGAACGGGACGCGCGACCTCGCGGCCCAGAACTATTCCGACCTGCGCTACTGGCAGGAAGTGCCGCAGACGCAGATCCTGCCCGAAGGATTCAACTTCAAGGCCGGCACCGCCATCAGCGCCGGTGCCATCATCGTTCTCAACCGGGTGGATGGCGGCGCCGAGGCGCGCGTCTCCGATGCAGCGCTCACGGCCGCCAGCCTGTCCGTGTCGGCGGAAGCGGCGCAGACCATCGTCGCGGAAACCGACATCACGGCCAATGCGAAGGCTGGTTCGGTGTTCGGCGGCGCGTCGGGCACCGCGCTCAACGGCGTCGTTGCGGTGAACCGCATCCTCGGCGGCGCGGATGCGCGCATCGAGGATTCGCGCGTCGTCACCACATCTGGCGACGTCCTGGTCGAGGCCACGAACACCGCCACCATCGAAGCGGTCAATGCGTCCAGCATGACCACCTCCGGCAGCACGGCGCTCGGTGCGACGGTTGCTCTGAACTCCATCGGGCAGCCGGACTCCGACCTGTTCGGCACGATCAAGGAGCTTCTGGACTCCGAGAGCGTGGACGATGCGGCCGAGGCTCTGCTGAACGGCCCGGCAGGAATCGGCACCCCGCTGGCGACACGCGCCGCGATCACGAACAGCGACGTGAACTCCGCCGGCGACATCGCGGTCACGGCCGATTCCACGGGCCTGATCCGGTCCAAGGTCACCAATTCCACCAGTTCCACGGGCGCGGAGGCCGTCACGGCCGGCATGTCCGTCGGCATCGTGCTGTCCACGAACGACATCAACGCCGCCACGTCTGCGTTGATCGACAACAGCACCGCCGCTTTCGGCACGGATGTGGATGCGCGCGGCGATGTGTCGGTGATCGCGCAGGACAGCTCCGCCATCCGGTCTGCCACCGAGATGCTGGCCGCGGTCAACACGACGGGCTCCTCGGACGGCGGCCGTCGCGACGGCACGCTCGACCAGAGCGCCGCCCTCGTCGAAAAATACGCCAATCTGCTGGCTGGCGGCTACGACTACACCGTGGCTTCGGGCACCAAGGCACTGGAATTCGGCGACCGGGTGTGGGTCGGCAATGCCGGGGATGCCGGCAAGATCTACCAGTATATGGGCACGCCCGCGAACGTCGCGCTGGGCGGCACGGCGCAGTACGCCAACAAGGATCTCTGGAAGGAGGTCCCGGCGCAGACCGACATCGACACCGAGATCGCGACCTGGGTGCTGGACCAGATCGTGCCGTCCGTGGGTATCCTGCCGGCCGGCGACACGGCGGGCAGCTTTGTCTTCAACGACGTGCAGAACAAGGTGACCGCCGGCATCAAGGGTGCCGTGGTCGATGCAGCCGGTGATGTGCGCGTGCAGGCGCTCGCCGCCGCCGACATCTCGGCACGCGAGGACAGCACGCTGAACGACAAGGGCGGCACGGCCGTCATCTTCGCGACCAACCACGTGCTGGGCGGCGCCAACGCTTCCATCACGAACAGCACCGTCACCACCACCGCCGGCGGCGACGTGCTGGTGGATGCGCAGACCAAGGGCTCCATCACCGCCATCGCGCTGACCAAATCCTCCGGTCCCGCCAGCACCTACATCATCGCGCTGAACACCATTGGCTGGACCTCCGGGAACGTCCTGTTCGAGACCGTGGACGCCATAGCCGGCGACGCCATCTTCGGCAGCCAGACGCCCTATCAGGCCCATGCCGAGGTGCGGAACGCCACCATCAACGCAGCGGGAGACGTGGACGTCACCGCCGGCTCCACCACCTCCATCCACTCCACCGTGGGCCAGGACCTCGTCGTCGAGGACGCCCAGACCGCCGTCCTGCAATCCACGTTCGGCTCGACGGGCGCCGCCTCCGGCATCTTCCTCGCCAGCAACAAGATCGCGGCGGGCGCGAGCGCATCGGTCGTCGGCGGCTCCACCATCACCGCCGGCGGCGGCGTTCTGGTCGAAGCCGATGACGACGCCACCATCGTGGCCGACAGCAAGCTCGTCCAGAGCATCACCGTCTCCAACGTCGCGGCGAACTGGATCAGCTCCGCCAAGACCACGATCGCGAACTCCTACCGCTTCACCACCAGCTCCGGCTCGCAGAGCCTGGAAAAGGGCGACCGGGTGCGCATCGGCAGCACCTTCGACACCGCCAAGGGCATTCGCGGCGAGGTCTACGAATACATCGGCAACGGCACGCAGCCGCTCAACCTGTCGACCGCCGACTACACCGACGCCACCGCCTGGAAGCGCGTCGTCGTCGAGGAGACGAGCCTTCTCGAGAACGTCGGCAATGTGACCTCGTCCAATGCCCGCGCCTCGGCCATCCTGCTGATGCTGAACGATGTGCGCAACAGCGCGCAGGCCTTCGTGGACAGCTCGGCCGTCACGGCCGATGCCGGCGATGTCGCGATCGTCGCGGACGAAAGCGCGGCCATCGTCGCCTATGCCGAGACCAATCTCCAGGTCGATGGCGGCAGCGGCATCACCAGCAAGATCCTGCCCTTCGGCGCCGACACCAAGACGGGCGGCAAGCAGATCGTGACCAACCGCGTGCTCGGCGGCGCGCAGGCTTACGCCAACGCCTCCGACATCACGGCGCGCGGAACCGGCGCGGCCGGTGACGTGCTGGTCCAGGCCACGAACAGCGCCGAGATCGACGCGCGCCTGCGCAGTTCGCTTTCGGGCGGCGACAAGAACTCCGCGACGGTGGTCGCCTACAACAGCATCGGCTGGGCCGGCGACAATGTGCTGTTCAACACCATCGGCACGCTGATCGGCGGCGACATCCTCGGCAGCGTGGATCCCGGCTCGCAGACGCTGGCCTACATCACCGCGTCCGACGTGGACGCCGATGGCGATGTCGCGGTCACCGCCGCGAACACCGGCTCGATCAACGCAACCGTGTCGAACGCGGCGGTCTCCGAGAAGTCGGCACTGCTGATGGCGAAGAGCGGCGCGTCAAATACCGTCCTGTCGTCGAACAAGATCAGCGGCGTCGTTAAGGCCTATATCGACAACACGTCGGCGGTCACGGGCTCCAGCGTCGGCGCCGGCGGCTCCGTGGATGTGGACGCCTCGAACACCGCGCGCATCAACGCGAACACCAAGATCGTTTCGTCGGCCTCCACCACCTCGGACGGCGGCCTGTCGATCATCGGCAAGACGATCGACGCCAATGCCGATATCGACTTCACGACGACGCCGGACGACGGCGAGAGCGCCAAGGTTCGCCCCCTCGTGTTCGGCGATCTCGTGCGCGTCGGCGCCGGCTACACCGCGCACGACTACGCCAGCACGGCTGGCGCGACCGCGCTGAAAACCGGCGACCGGGTGCTCGTGGGCGGCGCGGATGGCGATGTCTACCGCTATATCGGCGCAGCCGGCTCCGTCGATCTTTCGGTGGCGCACTACATCGACACCTCCAAGTGGGTGAAGATGGAGGGCGAGACCTACAAGTATATGGGCACCGCGGCGGAGCTCGATCTCGCCTCGGCCGACTTCAGCGATCTCGGCGACTGGAAGCTTGTCGCAGCCACGCAGGCAAACCCGCTCGGCGTCAATCTTGGCCTGACCAAGAGCTCGGCTGCCGGCACGGTCGTGTCGGTGAACGATGTGCGCGGCGGCGTGGATGCCTCCGTGAAGAACGCCGTCGTCACGGCCGGCGACGATGTCGCGGTTGCGGCGCGCGATACCGCCACCATCACCTCCGTGCTGGATGCGGAGATCAGCTCCGAGGGCGCCAGCGCCTTCGGCGAAGTGCCGTTCAAGTTCGGTTCGATGTTCCATGGCGCGTCGGCCAAGTCGACCACCATCGCGACGAACCTCATCCAGAATCACGCCAAGGCCGAGGTGACGGGCAGCAGCCTGACCGCCGATGGCGGCATCGATGTCACGGCAACGAACACGGCCAGCATCGTCTCGACCCTGAAGGCGGGCATCACCAATGAAGGCGGCGGCGCGAAGGCGACCACCATCGCCTTCAACACGGTGAACTGGGGAACGACCAACGTCCTCTATCGCCTGCTCGACACCCTTGCCGGGTCCTCCGAGTTCCAGGAGCAGCCCGGCACCGGCGTCGCCCTTGCCGAAGCGCTGGTCACGAACTCCTCGCTGGCGGCAGACGGTGCGATCACGGTCACGGCCGACGACAACGCCTCCATCCTCTCCAGCATCAGCAACGAAGCGACCGGCTCCAGCAGCGCGCTCTACAAGGCCTCGGCTTCGGCCACGGGCGCGGTCATCACCAGCAATCTGGTGAACGGCGGCGCGCGTGCGGCCATCGAAACGGCGTCGGCCCACGACATCAGCTCCGGCGGCGCGCTGAAGGTCGAGGCGAAGGACCGCTCGACCATCGACGCCTCCACGAAGCTGACGCAGATCGCCGATGTGAGCAGCGATGCGGGCGTCTCGCTTCTGGCCAAGTTCCTTCAGTCGACCTTGGGCGAGTATCAGTACACGACGCGTTCGGGTTCGCAGACGGTGCAGCCCTATGCGGTGGTGCGCGTGGCCGAGGGCTATCCCCAGGCCAAGGGCGCTTCGGGAACGCTGTACCAGTATATCGGCCAGAACCCGGCCTTGCTGGATCTCGGTGCGGCCGACTACACCGACGCCACCTCCTGGCGGGTGGTTGATCCCGCCGCCGAGGAACTGACGCAGTACCTGCCGAGCCTCAACGTTCCTGGCACCAGCGCCAGCGCGACCGGCGGCATCTTCGTGCGCAACGATGTGCGCAGCTTGGCCGAAGCCCTCATCAAGGGCGCCGATGTGGACGCGGCGGGCGCCGTGCGGGTGTCCGCGCAGCAGATCGCGACCATCAATGCGGATATCGACGCGGTCTCCATCGCGACCGGTGGCAGCGCGTTCGAAGCCGAGGGCATGAAGTCGAAGTCGATGGCGGTCAATGCCATCATCGCGACCAATTCCGTCCTCGCAAGCGCCAAGGCTCTCATCCAGGGCGGCACCGTGGACACCACGGCCGGCGGCGATGTCGATGTGGAGGCGTCGAACGCCTCGCACATCCACGCCACCATCGACTCCACCACCGAAAGCCGTGCGACCGCCGTGGGCGTCACGCTTGCCTTCAACACGCTGGGCGTGGTCCCGCAGAACTTCCTGTTCAACACCGTGGATGCGCTGTTCGGCGTGCTGGAAAGCGAGCAGCAGCCGGTCGCCGTCAGCGCCGCCATCTCGGGTGCGACGGTGAATGCAGCCGGCGATGTGCATGTCACCGCGACCGGCAGGACCAGCATCGACGCCGTCATAGAGGGCGCCACCACCAGCCTCAGCCTTCAGGGCAGCAAGAGCATCGGCGCCATCATCGCGCTGAACCGCATCGCGGCTCAGGTGGAAGCCAGCATCGAGAACAATTCCTCGGTCATCGCCAAGGGCGGCAATGTTGAGGTCCGTGCCCTCAACCTGTCCTCCATCAATGCGGATGTCAGCGGCACCTCCATCAGCGCTTCCGCCAGCATCAACGAAGAGAAGGCGCCGCTCGCGCTGGGCATCGGCCTCAGCACCGCGCGCAACACGATCGACGTGGATGTCGGCGCGAACGTGGAGAATTCTACCGTCGATGCGCAGGCCGGTGACGTGGTGGTGGATGCCGCCAATACGCTCGGCACGGACAAGAGCGAGATCACCTCCAGCGTGGCCGCAACCGCCGTCACCCTGAACGGCACCTACAAGAGCAGCAAGGCCATCGGCGGCGGCGGCGCGGTCGCCATCAACACCGTGCTCGGCTCGGTGGATGCCCATGCGCTCGGCGGCTCGCTCAAGGCGTCCGACGACATCGCGATCACGGCCACAAACGGGTCGAGCATCCAGTCCGACGTCGCCGCAATCGCGGTGACGGGCGGCGCCAGCGCCGAAGGCGCGACGGCTGCGGCCATCGGTGTCTCCGTGGCGCTGAACCTCATCGGCTGGCGCGCATCCTCGCTCGGAACGGACGAGGACGACGCCCTGAACCTCACCGAGACCGACCCGTCCGGCAAGGAAGGCTTCGGCATCAAGGCCTATGCCAAGAACGCGGTCCTGAAGGCGGGCGACGCCATCGACGTCACCGCGACCTCCACGGCGGACATCGACGCCAGCATCGCCGCCACCTCGGTTGCTCTCAGCGCAGCCGCCGGCAAGGGCGGCGCCAAGGGCGTCGGCGTGTCCGGCCTCTACACGGCCAACAAGATCGCCTACGGCGTTTCGGCCAGCATCGAGAGCGCGCCGACCGTCAGCGGCGTCGCCGGTGTGACCGCCGGAGCCGGGGGCGTTGAGGTCTCCGCCTCCGACGCCTCCACGATCCATGCCGACACCCAGTCGGTCGCCGTCACCGCCTCCTTCGCGGCGGAGGAGAGCAAGGCTGCCTCCATCGGCCTGTCGCTGGCCCGCAACACCATCGACACCGATGTCGCGGCAACGATTTCCGGCAGCACGCTTGCGACCCCCGGCGCGGTGTCCGTCACCGCCGATCGCACGGCGATCATCGATTCACAGTCCGCGGCTGTGGCCTTCTCGGCGGCGGCGGGCGGCAAGAGCGGCTTCGCCCTCTCCGGCGGCGGCGCCTTCGCGCAGAACCAGATCCTGGGCGAGACCACCGCGACGATCTCCGGCAGCGTGCTCGGGACCGACAGCGCCAAGACCGGCGCCGTCACGGTTTCCGCCACCGACGATTCGCAGATCGACGCCGACATCATCTCCGTCGCAGGCAGCATTGCGTTCGGTTCCGGAGGAGCCGGCACAGCGGTTGGCCTTGGCGTGTCGATCGCCTGGAACGGCATTGGCACGGCATCCGACCGGGCGAAGACCTCGGCCTCCATCAGCTCTTCGACCGTCCGCAGCAGCGGCGCCGTGAATGTCGCCTCCTCGGCGGAAGGCTCGGTCGAGGCACGCGTTGCGGCCGCATCCGTTGCCATCGGCATCAGCGCGGAGAAGACCGGCTTCTCGCTGGGTGGCGCCGGCGTCGAGACCGAGAACAGCGTTGCGCGCGATGTAAGCGCCACGATCAGCGGCGGCACGATCAATGCCACCCGCATTGCCGTGGACGCGTCCGACACCTCCACGCTGGACGTGGAAGCGGCCGCCGTCAGCGTTGCGGCGGCCTTCTCCGGCCAGAACGCCACGGCCGCCGCCATCGGTCTGACGCTCGCGTTCAACGATATCGACAGCAATGTCACCGCTTCCGTCACAAACAGCGCCTCGATCACGGCGACCGGAGCAGCGATCACGCTGCCGGGCCAGATGGTGACGGAGCCCAACATCCGCGTTCACGCGGAGCGTGACGCTACCATTGAGACGACGGCGGTCGCGGCATCGCTCGCGCTCGCCATCGGCGGGCAGACGGGCATCGCGGTCGCGCTTGGCGGCGCCACGGCGACCAACGACATCGACGGCACCGTGGATGCCCATGTCCAAGGCAGCACGCTGACCACGACCGGCAACGCCAAGGGCATCGAAATTACGGCGCTCGACGCGTCCGACATCGACACCATCGTCGGCACTGCGGCTGGTGCGGCATCGGCAGGCACCGGCGGCAACGGCATCGGCATCGCCATCGGCGTGTCCGTGGCGGAGAACGAGATCAACGGCGTGGTGAAAGCCTATGCCGACAGCTCGACCCTGGCGCCGTCGGGCTCGCTCACGGTTTCGGCCGTCGAAGACGCCGACATCACCTCCAAGGTGTTCGCGGGCGCGGTCGCTCTTGCGGCCGGCAGCTCCAACGCGGTCGGCGTCGCCGGCGGCGGCGTGTATTCCAGCAACGACATCGCGGTCGACACGCTTGCGCATGTGACCGGCGGCACCATCACCGCCGGCAGCGTTTCCGTTTCCGCCAAGGACAC
Organism: Terrihabitans rhizophilus; assembly: GCF_033898525.1. Lineage (NCBI taxonomy): Bacteria > Pseudomonadati > Pseudomonadota > Alphaproteobacteria > Hyphomicrobiales > Terrihabitans > Terrihabitans rhizophilus. The sequence continues at coordinate 124,930 of NZ_JAXAFJ010000003.1, forward strand.
GTCCAATGTGGATGCGGATGCGGGTGCCGCTGCGGTCGGCGCCGCCTTCTCCGGCAGCACCAGCGTCGGCGTCACGGTCGGCGCCGCCATCGCCGAGAACACCATCGGCAACGATGTCACGGCCTATCTGAGCGGCGTCACCTCCGCGAACGTCTCGGGTGCCCTAAAGGTCTCGGCGGTGCGCGATGTGGAGATCGATGCGGTTGCGGTTGCAGCTGCAGTGTCGCTTGCAGCGGGGTCCAACGGCGTCGCCGTCGCCGCTGGCGGCGCAGCATCCACCAACGCCATCACCGGCTCGGTCGATGCGCACATCGCCACAAGCACCATCGGGGCCACCACAAAGCCCTCCAGCATCGGGATTTCGGCAAGCGACACGTCGAAGATCAACGCCATCGTCGGCTCGGCGGCTGCCGCAGCCGGCATCGGCAGCAGCAACGGCGTCGGCATCGCCGTCGGCGCCTCCGCAGCGCTGAACAGCATTTCCGGCTCGATCACCGCCTATGGTTCAAGCTCGACGCTGAACTCCTCGGGCGCGGTGACGCTGTCGGCCATCAACGACGCCACCATTGTGTCCAAGGTCTATGCCGGCGCTGCCGCCCTGGCCGCCTCCGGCAGTGTGTCCGTGGGCGTGGCCGGCGTGGGTGCCGGCGCGACCAACGACATCGCCATAGCAACCTCCGCCTATATCTCCGGCGGCAGCGTCGATGCCGCCAGCCTCTCCGTCACAGCCAAGGACACCTCCAAGGTCACCGCCGATGTCGGCGTGGCGGCCCTTAGCGCGGCGTTCTCCGGCAATGTCGCGGTGGGCGCCACCGTCGGCGTCTCGCTGGCCTGGAACACCATCGACAACGATGTGTCGGCCCACCTGGTCGACGTGTCCTCCGTCGCCACCTCGGGTGCACTCGCCGTCACGGCGCAGCGCAACTCGACCATCAAGGCCACCTCGGTCGCCGCAGCTCTTGCGGTGTCGGGCAGCGGAACCGTGGCGATCAGCGCGGCCGGCGCCGGCGCGCAGGCCGAGAATGTCGTGACGGGCGATACGCTGGCCTACATCACCGGCAGCGCGCTCGGCACCGACAGCAAGAAGATCGGCGCAGTCACTGTCAGCGCGAGCGACGAGTCCACGATCGAGGCGCTCATCGCGGCGGCATCCGCGTCCGGAGCCTTCAGCGGCACGGTCGGCGGCGCGGCTTCGGTCGGCATGTCGCTGGCCTTCAACCGCGTCGGCAACGGCGCGACGGATCGCAACAAGGTCTTGGCCTACGTCACCGGCTCCTCCGTCCGGTCTTCCGGCGCGGTTGCGCTGGGTGCGACCAGCAAGGCCACCATCACCGCCGATGTGGTGGCGGGCGCCGTCGCCGTCGCGGGTGCGGGCACCGTTGCGGTCGGCCTCGCCGGCGCGGGCGTTGAGACCACGAATGACGTGCATGTGGAAACCAGCGCCTATCTGGGCGCGGACTCCACCACGACCAGCGTGACCTCAGCCAACCTTTCGGTCCGTGCGCAGGACACCTCCGCCATCACCGCGACAGCGGCAGCGGCCTCGATTTCCGGCGCCATCGGCACGGTCTCGGTCGCAGCCTCGGTCTCGGTGGCTTTGGCCGAGAACACCATCGGCAACAAGGTCTCCGCCCGTATCACGGACACCCTCGTCAATGTCACGGACACCACGTCCGCGAACGACGATGTCACGGTGCAGGCCATCAATGGCTCCACCATCAACGCGACGGCGGCAGCAGCGTCCCTGTCCGTGGCGATCGGCCTCGGCGGCGCGATTGCCGGCGGCGGCGCCGATGTTTCCAACAACATCACGAACGTGGTTGAAGCCGCCATCACGGGCGGCAGCCTGACCGTTGGCGACGACATCACCGTCAGCGCGCAGGACACGTCGAGCGCGGGCGCACTGGTCGGCTCGGCCAGCGTTGCGCTCGGCCTCGTCAGCCTCGCGGCCAGCGGCTCCGTCGTCGAAACCAGGATCCAGAACACGGTCAGCGCGTCGCTGACGGCCACGGTGCTCTCGGCCGATGCCGTGAGCGTGTCCTCGCTCGCGACCCCGCAGGCGGTCGCGACGGCCTACGGCTTCAATGCCGGCACGGCCGCCGTGGGCGTTTCGAAGGCCACCGCCACGGTGGCGAACACCGTATCGGCCACGCTCGGCGGCAGCATCACCGCCGGCAGCGTCTCGGTCACGGCAACGGAAGCACTCGCCGCGTCCGGCTATTCGGCCGATGCGAAGGCAACCGGCGGCGCCGGCGGCCTCATCGGCGTCGATGCCACGATCACGCGCGCCGAGAACATGTCGAAGGTCAGCAGCCTGATCGCCGCGAATTCGGTGCTCAACATCACGGGCGCAGTTGTCGCCAGCGCCACCAACAACACGCGCCAGCGCGCCGACTCCAACAGCACGGCGGGAGGCCTGATCGCGGCCGGCATCACCAAGGCCAACTCGGAATCCAATACCGAAACTTCGGTGCGGATCGGAGACGACGCCGAAGTCACGGCCGGCAGCGTCACCGTCAGGGCACTGGGCTCAGACGACAACCGCGCCAACACCACGGCGGGAGCCGGCGGCGTGCTGGCCGGCGCTTCTGCCGAGCCCAAGACCAGCACCATATCGGTGACGACCGCCACCATCGGTGCGGACGCCGTCGTGGATGTCTCGACGCGCGGCGCGGGCTCGTTCGACCTTTCGGCGGAGCACGTCTCCACCGTCAACACGCAGATCCTGACCAACGCCTACGGCGCCATTTCCGGCGCAGGCGCCGTTGGCATCAACTACATCCGCTCGGCAGTCACGACGACGTTCGAGGCCGATGCCGTGGTGAAGGCCCGCGACATCGGCGCCGATGCCGTCAACCGCGTGCGCAAGCCGCTGATCGCCGATGGCAATGTGGACGGCATGACGCTCGGCCTCGCCTCCGGCGCCGAGGTGAGCAGCACCACCGCCATCGACCTAGCGACCAAGGTCGTGGTGGCCGACGGCGCAAACCTTGCCGTCACCGGCTCGGCCTCGGCTCCGGGCGACCTGACCCTCGGCGCCCTCAATGACATCGATGCGCACGACAAGGTGACGTTCCTTGCCGGCGGTGCGCTGGGCTCGGGCGTGGGCGCGACCTCCGATATCCACACGATCCAGGATCTGTCGCGCATCGAGATCGGGGACGCCGATCTGTCGAGCATCGGCGAGATCACCCTGTCCGCCCGCGGCAAGGGCAATGTCACGACGGTCGTCGGCGTCGACACCTATGGCGGCATCGCGACGGTCGCGATCGCCATGGCGAGGGTCGATGTGCGCCCGGTCAACGAGATCGCGGTGGGCACGGGCGCGAGCCTGTTCTCCAAGGGCGACATGAACCTGCTGGCGGGCATGGACGCCGACATGGTGCGCGACGCCTATGTCATCGACGCGCGTTCCGACAGCTTCGCCGGCACGCCGATCCCGATCGACGACATCGACGCGCACGGCTTCCTGGTGCAGGCCAACACCGTCACCATCGCCGCGAACGCGCTGGTGCGCACGGGCGGCGATGCCAAGCTCTACGCCGAGCGCAACGGCCTCGCGCAGGTGTCCGCCAAGGGCAAGGCCGTCAACTGGCTCAGCGGCGCCGCCGACGGCGTGGATGCGATGCTGGGCAGCAGCGGCGCTGAGGTGTTCAACGGCACCTCCTTCACCCGCGCGGTGGGAACCGTCACCGTCAACGGCACCGTGCAGACCGGCGTCGGTCGCAACGTGGCCGTCGAGATCGTCAGCGTGGTGCTGAACAAGGGCGTCGAGTTCGACAGTCAGGGCAACGAGTACACGGCCGACGACATCATCACGGTGACCTACCGGATGAACGGCTCGTCCGAGGACCTGTACTACCGGACCAATGGCGAGATGGTGCCGGTCGGCAACAACAGCCCGGCGCCCTTCCACCTGGCGCTGGAAGGCGTGCAGTCGAACCTGTTCGCCGATCTTCGCGACAAGGAAGAGAAGCTCGCCCGCTATGCCAGCGACGGCAATGCTGAGCTGAAGGCCTTCTACACGGGCGAGATCAACCGCCTGCGCGCGTCCCTCGTGGCCGACGGCCTGATGGAGGTCTACAAGGACAACGGCAAGGACGTGTATGTCGCGGTGGACCGCCGCATCGTCACCGTGGTCATGGACCCGATCACCGCCAAGGCCGGCATCATCGATGTGCGCGCCGACCAGCTGTCCGGCACCGGAAAGCTGGACTCGCCGGGCAATGCCAGCGTCAACATCGAGAACAAGTCCATCGCTTCCCTGCGCGTGGGCGACATCACGATCCCCACCCAGAACGGTGGCGTCAGCATCAACGGCACCAAGATCCAGCCGGTCGGTGCCAGCCAGACGGCGACGCCGAAGCAGCAGATCGACGCTATAAACGCCGTTGGTGCGTCCGAGGACAACCAGGACCTCGACAAGCTGGACGGCTCGGTCGCATCGGTCAGCGCCAGGGTTTCCGCATTCGGCACCATCGTGCTGGGCGGCGGCACGGGCGACGCGCCTTCGATCACCATCAAGAACACCTTCGACGGCGAGATCGATCAGGGTGCGTCGATTGTCCGACCGTCCATCATCGTCGGCGGCACGATCACGAACCTGACGCCGAATGCCAGCGTCACCATCGATGCCTCCATCACCCGTGGCGACATTCTCGTGACCGGCGGCGGCATCTTCACGGCGATCCAGTCCCTGAAGACGGTCGGCGGCGCCGTGACGATCGGCCTGAAGCCGGGCTCGATCTACATGGTCGGCAGCGATCCCACGGCGGCGTGGAGCGGTGCCACCACCACGAACACCGATGCCTCGGCTGCCGACAGCCTGCCGAACAATGCGTCCGGCACCGGAATGGGCAATGCCAACCTGAACAATAGCGGAGCCGCCATCCCGGGCCTCACCAATCCGGCGCTGCCGGCGGTGCCGAACCTTGTCGGCTCCACCATCACGATCAATGCCGAGTTCATCAACGTCAACGGTCTGATCCGCAGCGGCGACGGCAACTACACGCTGACCCTGGGCAATGATGCGCGCCTTGAGATCGAGCAGATCATCCGCTCCGGCAGGACCGGGCTCGTGACGCTGACCTCGGTGGTCGATAACGATTTCATCGTCCAGTACGACACCAAGGAGCAGCGCATCGTCGTGCGCGAGATGCGCTCCACCGGCGGGTCCGTGACGCTGACGGGCAAGATCTTCAACACGGGCACGGGCGAGATCCAGGCGCTCGGTGGCTATTCCGACGTCAACATCACCAACAACACCAGCTACGACCTGCTGGTGAAGCGGCTCGACGTCTCGCAGCGGGGCGCCGGCCTCATCGTGCTGAACGACAAGGGCCGCACCGGCGTCGACGCCACCCACCCGTACTACCAGACCGTCTACGAGAAGAAGTCGGCCACGGTGACGGTGCGGGCAGGGCTCGTGACCCTCGTGAACGACACGATCGATGAGTCCGGCGTCGTCTCCGTGCCGAACCACAGCAAGACGGCCTACACGCCGCAGCAGGACACCCGCTTCGGCTGGCAGGTCGGCAAGGACAAGGTCACCCGCACGACCAACCAGTACGGCACGTCCAGCTGGCTGGGCATCGACGCCCTGGCGGCCGATCCCGGAAGCCTGCAGTGGACGAAGCAGGAAGCCAAGGGCGAGCCCGAGCTGGTGGCCGCGAGCTCCTACTTCTACAACAACAGCACCAACGGCTACGGCTATTCGGTCAGCGAGCGCGCCGATGGCGCGCCGGTCGTGTATCCCTCCACCTCGTGGACCACGAGCACCTGGTACGGAAAGAAGACCTACTACACCAAGACCGTGACGGAGCAGGGCTCCCGCGTTCTGGCCACGCAGTCCATCGCGGCTGACAACACCATCGGCATCCGCTTCATCGGCGATGAGACGTCCGACGTCACGATCAAGTCCGAGAGCGGCGGGCGCGTCCTGCTGCAGGGCGCCATCCAGAACGAGACCGGCACCACCACGATCATCTCCAACAAGGCGATCGAGCAGCTGACCGAGACCGCGGTGGTTGGCGGCGTCAATGTCGTGCTCACCGGCACCAATGGAGTCGGCACCGGCGCACAGGCCGTGCAGGTCAACCTTGTCGACGGCAAGGGCGGCTATCTTGAGGTCACCGCGACGAACGGTGCCGTGAACATCGCCGAGATGAGCGGCGAAATGGCGATCAAGAAGGTCACGGCCGCCGGCAATGTCACGCTGACGGCTCCGGGCGCCATCAAGGTAGCGGCTGCCGCGACCTCCGGCCTCAGCGCCGCGCACATCACCGGAGCCAGCATCACGCTGAACGCCGGCGGCGGCGTGGGCAATTCCACCACCACGCCTCTCGTCCTCGACACCGGCGCCATGCGCAGCAATGTGCTGAACCTGACCGCCGGCGGTGACGTGTTCATTGCCGAGACGTCCGGCGACCTGCGCCTGGAGTCGCTGAAGACCACCGGCAGTGCATGGATCAAGGTTGGCTCCGGAAACCTGCTCGACGCCAATGGTGTGTCCGAGCGCGACGAGCGTTCGCTGGCCGATCTCAAGGCCGGCGTGTGGGCCGACCTGTCGCTGACGGAGGACGCCGCCCGCGCCAAGCAGCAGCAGGCGCTGGACGTGTTCGCCAGCCTCAAGCAGCAGGAGTACGAAAGCTACTGGAACTTCCGCCGTGCGCAGGGCGACGTCGCCTACAGCACGGCGCAGAAGGTCACGCTGTCTGACGCCGAGAAGGCGTACTACCGCGCCGCCTACGCCACCGAGACCGAGGCCAACGCGGCCATCAAGACCATCGAGGATCTGCGCACCGCGCAGTACCACACGCTGCACGCCCAGTTCCTGGCCTACAACCCGGCGACGGTCGCGGCCTACAACAAGGACTTCACCTACACCATCTCGCAGGCGGACCGCGACCGCCTGACGGGCAGCATCAAGGTGTGGACCGAGCAGCAACTGCTCAACACTTTCTCCGCCGGCCTGCTCAAGGCCGTGCCGGACACCTCCACCACAAAGGAGGCCGCGAACATCGATGTCGGCGGCAACCTCGTCATCGAGGTGGACAATGGCGGCGTCGGCACCCTGTCGTCGGATGCCGTCCGCATCGACCTGCCGCTGCCCTCGACCGGCATGACCGAGGCGCAGAAGACCGCGCTCGCCGCCGCCGAGCGCACCGACGTGGTGTTCCTGGCCAGCGTGTCGGATCGCACCGTCTCGTTCGGTAATGCGGGCGGGCGCGGCACCATCACGCTCGCCAGCGGCAGCTGGGACGCGACCAGCTTCAAGCCGGGCATGCTGCTCTTCGTGGACGGCGCCACCGGCAATGCCACGGAAGCCGGCCAGTACCACGTGATCCAGTCGGTCTCCGGCGGCGTCATCACCGTCACGCAGGAACTGAAGGTGGAATCCGCCCGCACGGTCACCGTCGGACAGGCCGTCAACAATCCCGCCAGCCAGTCGGCGGTGGTCAATTTCGGCAACGTCAACGGCGCCGGCACCATCACGCTTGCAACCGGCACCTGGAATGCGCGGGACTTCCAGCCCGGCATGAAGATCCAGCTGTCAAACGGCCTCAACGCCAGTGCAGCCGGCACGTCCTACGAGATCGCGTCCGTCAGCGGCGGCGTCATCACCCTCAAGACAGGCCAGACCCTGACCGCCGGCACGGCGGCCACCGTCACAGTGGCGCCTGTCGTGAAGACGGTGCTGATCCTGCAGCGCGAGGACGTGGACCTCGCGGTCGACGGCACCATTTCGGTGACCGCGTCGAAGCATGTCTTCATCGGCTCCGAGCAGGACATGAAGCTCGTCCTGGTGCAGGCCGGCACCACGTCCACGGGCAGCGATGTGCGGGTGAAGGGCGATGGTGACATCGTCAACTCCGCCGCCACCGCCGGCAATGTCATCGTGCGCGGCGGCAGCATCATCCTCGAAGCGGGTGATGGCGCCATCGGCAGCGCGACGCGGGCGATCAATGTCGATCTCGTCGGCAACGGCGCCCTCACGGCCCGCGCGCAGGACGGCATCTGGATCGACGCGCCGCTCGGCAACCTCAACATCGAGGCGATCTATTCACGCGCCGGGGAAATCCACCTCTCGGCCAAGGGCTCCATCAGCGACGCCCTGAACACCGACACCGTCAAGGTGAAGACCGACAACGGCAACATCGTCCTGACCTCGCGCGAAGGCTCGATCGGCAGCGCGACAAACTATCTCGAGATCGATGCCGCGGCAGCGTCCACGGTTACGGCGACCGCGCAGGTGGATGTCCATCTGTTCGAGACGTTCGGTGACCTGCGCCTGGCCGCCATCCTCGCGAAGACGGGAGACGTGCGCCTGAAGTCCGCTGCGTCCATCCTCGATGCCTCCGTGGGGTCGAAGACCGACGTGGTGGTCACGGGCCGCCACATCGCGCTGAACGCCGTCCACAATATTGGCTTGGCCGGTGACGAGGTGGAGATCGACAGCTCGTACAACGGCAGCACGGGCTCGGTCACGGCGACCACCGACTACGAGAACCTCTACCTCGTGGAGACGGCGGGCGACCTGATCCTCATCCTGGCCGGCGCGGGCACCGCACGCGCCCCCAGCTATGACGGCCCGCGCAGCGCGGCCTTCATCGCGGCACTCAATGGCAGCATCCTGAACGGACGCGACGACGAAAAGTCGAACATCGCGGCAGGCGCCACGTTCCTCGTCGCAAGCAAGGACATCGGCTCCGACGACAGCGTCAGCGGCGGCAAGCGCATCATCTCCACCGTCAGCGGCATGGAGACCAAGTCGGGCGGCGACACCTTCATCTGGAACAAGGGCGGCCTGACGATCGGCGGCGTGATCGAGAGCACCTACGGCATGGAAGCCGGCGGTAAGCTCGACATCCGCACATCGAGCCCGATCACCGTCACCGAGAACGAGAAGGCCAACAGCATCACGAAGACCGCCGGAGACACCGGCGCCGATGACGATCACCTGACCATCAAGGCCGGCGTGATCCTCGAATCCGCAACCTTCATCAAGCTCTCCGCCGGCGACGATCTGATCGTCGAAAAGACGGCGCTGCTGAATGCCGGGACCTATATCGACGCACAGGCCGGCGGCGACACCCTGATCACCAACGCCAAGCTCTATGCCGTCACCACCATCGACCTGCGCACCGGCGGCAACCTGACCACGACGAAGGGCGCGCATCTGCGGGCCGGGACCTCGATGACGGCCTCGGCGGGCGAGGACATCCTGCTCCAGGGCGGCAGCCTGAACGCCAACGCAAGCATCGCTCTGAACGCAGGTGGTGACGTCATCGTAGATGCCATCGCCATCGTGAACGCCAAGCAGCGTCTCGACATCCGCGGCAACTGGGCCGACGGCGCTTTCATCACCGGCGCCACCGGCAGCACGATCAAGCTCTACGGCCGCTTCAACGGTCCCGCCTTCAACATCGCGACGGGCGGCGGCACGGACCTGATCCACCTCGAATTCGCGGACATCAACGGCAATATCTCCGTCAAGTCGGGTGCCGGCGACGATGTGATCGAGGTCGTCAACCTGCTCTCCCTGAACGTGGTTCGGGCGGGCGTGCGCGACCAGCTCTCGCTGGACGGCGAGGGCGGCACGGACCTGTACGACATCCAGCTGTCCGGAACGTCGGACGTGATCATCAACGTCGACGATACCGGCGCGGGCGACGACGGCGTGGACGTGCTGCGCATCAAGGGCACGGACGCCGCCGACACCTTCCTCATGCGCCACAACTTCGTGGCCATGCTCCAGAAGGACGGAACAGCGTTCAAGGCCGCGCATGAGCGCGTGAACTACAATTCCAGCATCAATGGCCGCCTCATCGTCGAGGGCGGGAACGGCGACGACAGCTTCTTCATGGATGACAATGCTGCCATCACCACGGTGGATGGCGGTCGCGGCGACGACCTGTTCCAGGTCGGGCAGGTGTTCGGCTCGCAGCGCGATGCGGCCGCCGGCGTTGCACCGGGAGACCTGTTCGAGACCACCCAGACAACGGTTGGCTGGCTGTCGAAGGGCATCAGCTACGCCACCGTCATCTATGGCGGCGAGGACGACGACCGCTTCCAGGTCTATTCGAACCATGCCGACCTGCGCCTCGAAGGCGAGGCCGGAAACGACGAGTTCGTGGTGCGTGCCTTCGCTCTGGCAGAGGGCGCCAAGATCAGGTTGAACGCCGGCAGCGGCGACGACATCATCGAGTACAACATCAATGCGCCGGTGGACATCGACGGCGGCTCGGGCTTCGACACCGTGGTGGCGCTCGGCTCCGAGAAGGACGACGTGTTCGTCGTCACCGCCGACGGCATCTACGGCGCCGGCCTCACCATCAAGCTGTCCAATGTCGAGGAAGCCGTCGAGGTCGACGGCCTCGAGGGCAATGACACCTTCTACATTCTCTCGACCAATCCCGGCACGCTGACGACCATCATCGGCGGCGCGGGCAGCGATCGCTTCGAGATCGTGGGCGACGTGCTGAAGACGGTCGTCTCCGCGACCAGCGGCGGCACGTCCGGCGTGGTCAACCACACGGTGGGCAGCAGCGATCCGCGCTACAACGGCATCTTCGCGCCGGGCATCGACCTGACCCTGGCGGGCGGCGGCGGCGCGGTTGCGGTCGTCCAGACGGACGGCGGCACGCAGGTTCGCGAGAACGATCCGAACTCGGTCGACAGCTACACCATCGCCATGCCCGACAAGGCGGCGGCGATCGGCACCATGGCGTACCTCACCGTCTCGGCGGCACAGGCCTCCTCTGCCGTGCGCGACAAGAACGGCGCCACCATCGGCATCGCCACCTCCGCGAACGGCGCCTTCTCCGACGCTCTCACCGTCGCCTTCGTCTACACGGCCAATGGCTGGGTCACGAAGGACGGGGGCCTGAAGGAAGCCACCATCTATGTGCGGGCGACCGACGATCCCGGCCTCGAAGGCGCGGAAGACGTGGCGATCAGCCATTCGATCATCAGCACCAGCGCGGCCGTGAACGGCGCCGTGATCCCGAACGTGCTCGTCACGGTCCATGACGACGACAAGCCCGGCCTCATCGTCAGCGAGACGAATGCCGGCACGAAGATCACCGAGGGCCAGGCCTCCGACGACTACAGCGTTGCGCTGACGCGCGCCCCGGCCGCAGGCGAGACGGTGACCGTGAAGGTCGGCAGCGCCAGCAGCCAGATCCAGTTCCTCGACAAGACGACAGGCAATTGGGTCAATGAACTGTCGCTGACCTTCACCTCCGCGAACTGGAGCATGGCGCAGACGGTTGAGGTGCGCTCCCCGGCCGACGGCGTGGTGGAGAACCGCTTCAATGCCGAGATCACGCATGATGTGACGAGCAGCCTGACCGGTGGCCTCTATGCCGGGTTCACGCTGGAAGACGAGCCGCGCATCAATGTGCAGGTCGCCGACAGCGATTCCGCGTCCATCACGGTGACCCCCAGCGGCGGCAGCACCACCGTGTCCGAGGGCCATACCGACACCTACGACATCGGCCTCACCGCTCCGCCTCCGGCAGGCGCGGGAAGCGAATGGTACGTCGAGGTGAAGGTCATCACCGACGGCCAGACCGGCGCTTCCAGCAATGATCCGCGCTTCGACGCGCAGACCGGGACCGTTCGCTTCACGGCGGCGAACTGGAACCAGCCGATCACGATCACCCTCAGCGCGGTCGAAAATCCCGTGCAGGTGCCGAGCTATGAGCGCACCTTCTCGAGCCAGGATCACCTGCTGAGCCAGGTCGCGGGTCCGCTCATCATCCACGGCGATGTCGGCGACAAGGATCGCAGCCTGGCCGCGGCGGTGACCCTGCCCGGCGAGAGCAATCCCGCCTTGCCGTCGCCCGATCATGGCGTGGATGCAGGCCCGGCCATCGACATCATCACGCTCTACAACGACAGCGCGGTGGCGGATCAAACGGACGGCGTGCTCGACACGAAGCTCGTCAACGGCGTCCACACCAGCACCATTCGCGGGCTCGGCATGTCCGGCGCGCCGCTCCAGACCGAGATCGGGGACTTCGAGCGGGGCATCACCTTCGACAAGGTGGAGACCGTCGAGCTCCTGCTCGGCACTGGCAACGACACCTTCACGATCAACGCCACGAATCCGGACACACTCACCATCGTCCATGGCGGCGGCGGCGACGACACGATCATCGTGAAGAGCAGCGCCGGTCCGCTGGTGCTGTATGGCGACACCTCGGTGGATGGCAGCCGCTATTCGTCCACGCCCGGCAATCCGAACGGCAGCGGACGCGCCTTCACCAATTTCGGCAACGACATCATCGACGCCTCGGCGGCGACGGGCTTCGTGGTGGCCGATGGCGGCAAGGGCAACGACATCATCAAGGGCGGCAGCGGCAATGACTGGCTGGCCGGCGGCGAGGGCGACGACACCATCACCGGCGGTGGCGGCGATGACCGCATCTTCGGCGACAGCTCGTTCGATGTGGACCGCGAAACGCGCATCCTGACGATCGACGATACCGGCTCGGCCGGCTCGGACACGCTGGCCGGCAATGACGGCGACGACGTGATCTTCGGCGATCATGGCCAGATCCGTCAGCTGGAGGACGGTCTCGTCACCGGCAAGCTGGACGTGTTCGGCGCACCCATCCTCGTGGAGTTCGAGTCGACCAATCTCGATGTCGGCGGCACGGACATCATCACCGGCGGCCTCGGCAACGACATCCTGATCGGCGGCCTGGAAACGGCTGCTGTGAAGGGCGCAGCGGGCGTCGGCGGCGACGACATCGACGGCGCGGAAGGCGACGACATCGTCATCGGCGACAATGGCCGCGTGGTCTTCACCTACGACGCCGCTCTGGGCGTGACGCAGCTTGCTCTTGTGACCTCGCTGACCGGCGGCGCGCAATTGGTGGCCGGCGGCGACCTGATCCGCGTCGGCGACGGCCGCAATGTGGTCATCGCGGGCCGTGGCCGCGACAAGGTTGTCTCGACCGGCGGCACCGATCTCATCGTCGGCGACGAGGGACGTGCGACCTATGAGGCGGGCGTGCTCGTCCGCGTCGAGAGCACCGGCGCCGCCAACGGCGACGACGACCTCATCACCACCATCGCTGGCCGCAATGTGGTCATCGGCGGCTCGGGCAGCGACACGATCGAGATCAGCGGCGGCTCCTCGGCCGATGCCGGTGATGTCGTGCTCGGCGACAACGGCTATGCCGTCTTCGTCGGCGGCCTTGTGACGGAAATCGCCTCGTCCGACACGGCCTTCGGCGGCAATGACACGATCACGACCGGCGGCGGCGACAACATCGTCATCGCGGGCTCCGGCAACGACACCGTCGTGTCCGGCGGCGGCAGCGACGTCATTCTCGGCGACAATGGCCGTGCGCTGTTCGGTGCGAACGGCGTGCGCGAGAGCGTCATGTCCATTGCGCCGGAGCATGGCGGTGACGACACGATCACCTCCACGGGTGGGCGGGACATCGTCATCGGCGGCTCGGGACGCGACCTGATCGACCTGCGCGCGGCGGGCGACACCGGAGGCGACCTGGTCCTCGGAGATAACGGCGCGATTACCTTCGTGAGCGGCCTTCTCGTCGAGGTCACCTCGACTCACACCGGCTATGGCGACGCCGACGAAATCCGCACCAGCGATGGAGATCACGTGGTGATCGCCGGTTCCGGCGCCGATCTCGTCGTAACAGGCAACGGCAACGACGTGATCCTCGGCGATCACGGCACCGCGCGCTTCGTCGCCGGAATCCGCAGCGAGATCTTCACGATCGCGCCGGATGTCGGGGGCGATGACACGATTACCTCTACGGGCGGCGCGGACGTGGTGTTCGGCGGGGCGGGTGCGGACAGCATCGACCTGCGCACCACGGGTGTGGATCTTGGCGACGTGGTTCTCGGCGACAATGGACGTGCCGTCTTCACCGGCGGTGTGCTGAGCGAGATCAGCTCGACTGACGTCGAGACCGGGGCCGGCGACAAGATCTGGACGAGCAACGGCAACAACATCGTCATCGCCGGTTCCGGCGCGGACGAGGTGGTCACCGGCGGCGGCAACGACGTGATCCTCGGCGATCACGGCACGGCGCGCTTCGTGGCGGGCGTTCGTAGCGAGATCTTCACGATCGCACCGGCTGTCGGCGGCGATGACACGATCACCTCGACGGGTGGTGCGGACGTGGTGTTTGGCGGAGCCGGTGCGGACAGCATCGACCTGCGCACCACAAACGCGGACCTCGGCGACATCGTGCTCGGCGACAATGGCCGTGCCGTCTTCACGGGTGGCGTGATCAGCGAGATCAGCTCGACTGACGTCGAGACCGGCGCCGGCGACAAGATCTGGACGAGCAACGGCAACAACATCGTCATCGCCGGCTCCGGCGCGGACGAAGTGATGTCCGGGACGGGCAACGACGTGATCCTTGGCGATCACGGGACGGCACGCTTCGTGGCCGGCGTTCGCAGCGAGATCTTCACGATCGCACCGGCTGTCGGCGGCGATGACACGATCACCTCGACGGGTGGTGCGGACGTGGTGTTTGGCGGAGCCGGTGCGGACAGCATCGACCTGCGCACCACAAACGCGGACCTCGGCGACATCGTGCTCGGCGACAATGGCCGTGCCGTCTTCACGGGTGGCGTGATCAGCGAGATCAGCTCGACTGACGTCGAGACCGGCGCCGGCGACAAGATCTGGACGAGCAACGGCAACAACATCGTCATCGCCGGCTCCGGCGCGGACGAAGTGATGTCCGGGACGGGCAACGACGTGATCCTTGGCGATCACGGGACGGCACGCTTCGTGGCCGGCGTTCGCAGCGAGATCTTCACGATCGCACCGGCTGTCGGCGGCAATGACATCATCACCTCCACCGGCGGTGCCGATGTGGTCATGGGCGGTTCGGGCGCGGACAGCATCGACCTCCTGGGCGGATCGGCAGCCGATGCCGGGGATATCGTCCTTGGCGACAATGGCCGGGCGCTGTTCGCAAACGGCGTCATCGTCAGTGTGACCTCGACGGACACGGCTTTCGGCGGCGATGACCTCATCAAGACGGGCGCCGGCAACAATGTCGTCATCGCAGGCTCCGGCGCCGACGAGGTGGTTTCCGGTACCGGCAATGACGTGATCCTCGGCGACAATGGCCGCGCGGAGTTCCTCGCGGGCGTGCGCAGCCTCGTCTACTCCATCGACCCGGGTGTCGGTGGCAAGGACAAGATCCGCTCCGAAGGCGGGGCGGACGTCGTCCTCGGCGGCGCAGACGACGACACGATCTTCGTCGGCGGCGACGCGGCCAGCGACATCGTGCTGGGCGACAGCGGCGTGGCGGTGTTCGACGCAGCCGGCGTGCTGACGATCATCCACACCATCGCTCCCGAGATCGGCGGCAACGACACGATCACGACCGGCAACGGCGACAGCATCGTCATGGGCGGCGCGGGTGCCGACATCATCACGACGGGAGCCGGCGCAGACCTGATCCTCGGCGACAATGGCCGGGCTGAATTCGCGGTCGTGAACGGCGCGAGCGTGCTGATGCGCGCATGGTCGACCGACCCGAACGCGGGCGGCAACGATGTCATCAAGGCCGGTGCGGGACGCGATCTCGTGTTCGGCGGCACGGGCGCGGACCAGATCTGGGGCGAAGACGGCGATGACGTCCTGCTCGGCGATCACGGCCTCTACGACGTGGCGCTGCCGGTCAACCAGCGTGCCATTTCGGTGTTCACCGGAGCCGGCGACGGCGGCGGCAATGACTGGATCGATGCGGGCAAGGGCAGCGACGTGGTGCTCGGCCAGCAGGGCGACGACACGATCCTGGGCGGTGACGGCGATGACGACCTGATCGGCGGCCATAACGTGGCCGGCGGCAGCGACGGCAACGACACCATCCACGGTGGCGCGGGCAGCGATGCCATCCTCGGCGACAACGGTGTCGTGCTCCGCGAAGTGCTGGTGGACAGCTGGGCGGGCGTTACCTGGGCGATGAACCCGGGGGCTTTCGCCAACACGGTCAAGCGCCAGGTCGTTCGCTTCGACAACATCGACCTGATCGGCGGCAATGACAGCATCTACGGCGAGGCCGGCGACGACATGCTGTTCGGCCAGCGCGGGGATGACCTGATCGAGGGCGGCGATGGGATCGACGAGATCATCGGCGGCCTCGGCTCGGACACGCTGCGCGGCGGCCTGGGCAACGACATCGTGCTGGCCGAGGAAGGCCAGATCGTGCGTGCCCTCAACGCGAACGGCAGCGCGGTCCTGAACACCGACGGCAGCTGGCACCGCGACGTCATCATCGAGCAGATCGGCACCGTCACCGGCGTGGTCCAGATGGACACGGCGGCGAACGCGGCGGCTTCGGGCAATGTGTCCGCGAAGCTCCTGGGCGCCGATTTGATCCTGATGACCGGCGCCTTCGACGCGGCAGGCGGCAAGATCATCAATGGCGGCTCCAACTCGTGGAGCACGCAGGCTATCGCCGTGGATCTGGCGCCGGCATCCGACAATGTTCTGGAAGGCGGCGACGGCAACGACGTGCTGATCGGCGGCATCGGCAACGACACGATCCGCGGCGGTGCCGGCAACGACACCATCTTCGGTGACCGGGCCAGCAACACGGCCGAGTTCGCGACGGATCTGCCGAAGATCATCAACGCCGTGCGCCTCATCGGCCAGGCACCGGGGCTCAATCTGAGCCTGCCGGTGGATGGCGAACTGATCGTCCCCAACGTCAACCTGCTGCCTTCGCTGCTGACGCCCAACGCGCCGCAGATCGAGGTCATGCCGAATGTGACGGGGCCGCTCGCGGACCTGATCACCGGCGGAATGATCGCCCGGGCAGACGGATCTAGCCTGCAGGTCTACGCCTCGCTGGTGCCGGACCTCGTCCACGCCTCGCAGGCGCCGATGGGCAATGACATCATCGACGGCGGAGACGGCGACGACACCATCTTCGGCGATCACGGGCAGATCATGCCGCTGCGGGATACCGGCTTTGCCGCCATGGACGCGGAACTGGCCGGCCTGTCCAAGTCCATGATGTCCCTGCTGACGGACTTCTCCACCCTGTCTTTCGCGCAGGACGCGGCGAAGAACGCGGCTGGCACGTCGACGTCTCCCTACACGGTCCGGGCCGGCAACGACGTGATCACCGGGGGCGGCGGCACGGACACCATCTTCGGCGACAGCGGCCTGATCGTGGTTCCGGGCACGGCTTCGTTGACCGGCGTCGCGGGCAGCACGAGGGATGCCGCGCTCAAGCTGCATGGCTTCCTGCAGGACATGCAGGAAGTGGTCGCGGACCTGTCCTTCACCGCTCGCGAAGCGGCTGTGGCCCAGATCAGCGCCTTCGGTGCGGCAGGCGGCAAGGGCACGGCAACGGCGCTGCGGCCGGCGACGCATCTGCTGGTCCTGAACAACGACCAGATCGATGCCGGCGACGGCAATGACATGGTGGTCGGCGATGCAGGTGTGGTGGTTCTGCCGGGTGTTTCCAGCACCAACACCGCGACCGCGGGGCTCAGCACGGCGGACTACAACGCGATCGCCAGTGCGCTCGCGGCGCAGGACACCGCCCGTGACAACGCGCTCGCTGCGCATCTTGCGGCCAACCATCCGCTGAAGGCGGCGTCTGCCGCCCTTGCAAACCAGCTGTTCGAATACGCGATGCCGTTCGCCCTGCAGGTCGGCAACGACATCATCAGCGGCGGCATCGGCAATGACAGCCTGATCGGCGACAATGGCATCATCCTCCAGCCGGTGCTGATGGAGGTGCTGAACCAGGCGGCCGAGGCCACGGCTGTGACCAATGCGGGCCAGACCCTGCTCGTGAAGGTCACGGACCGCTTGTTCCTCGGCAACGGCATCGGTGGGACGGCACGTGCCGAAGCCTGGGGTGTGCAGCCTCAGCTGGAGCGCGCGGGCACGCGCGACTGGTCGACCGATGGTGGCTACAATCTTTGGTGGCTCGACGCCGCTGGCACGGATGCGCGCCTGAAGTACAAGCCTGCCATGGGGCACATCGTGATCGGCAGCGACACGATCGATGGCGGCGCGGGCAACGACATCGTGGTCGGTGATTTCGGCGTCATGCTGCCGCAGATCACCACCGGTGCCGGCGTCGGAATGGTCACCGGCGTGCGCCTGTTCGGCGTCGGCGAGGTTGGCGCGACCACAGTCTCGGCGTTCAACTACATCTACGGCTTCGGCCCGCTAGGCGGCCTGCATTCCCACAATGCGGTCAATGGCTCCACTCGCGCCGCCTACAAGGTGGATGCGGACGTGATCCGGGGCGGCGAGGGCAACGACGTCTTGTTCGGCCTTCTTGGCGATGACGAAGTCTGCGGGGATGGCGGCGACGACCAGATCTCCGGCGGCGGCGGCTTCGACAGGGTCTCCGGCGGTACGGGCACCAACATCATCGCTTTCGACCGCACGCGCGACGCGCTCGTCGCAGGCGGCGGGCGCGATGTGTCCCGCACCCAGCTGGATGTCGGCTCGCAGAGCACGTCGCTGATGGCCTGGATGTGGTCACCTCTGACGGCGGACATGGCCGGCTCGATCCGCACGGCAGCAAATGGCCTGGACCGGGCGGGTGGTTCGTGGATCGGCTTCACGGATGCGGACCGTGCCGTCCAAAGCGTCACCACCAAGGCGACCACGATCAAGGCGGTGGCGATGGAACCCGTCAGCACCCGAGACGTCATCCGTGCCGTGAAGAGCAGCGAGATCGTCCTGAAGGTCGAGAACAAGGGCCTGAAGCTCCTCGACCACGATTACCGCGTGTGGCTCTTCGACGAGGAGGACGGCAGCATGGTGCCGCTCGCTTCCGATGACGAGGAGCCGGCGTGGGAAGCGGTTGGCATCGACCGTCTGCCGAGCTTCGTGTTCGATGGTGAAAGCTGGGTCGTCATACCGCCGGACGAACGCCGCAACGGCTGACCGCCATTGCCATGAACAACAAGAAAAGCGCGGCCTTGGCCGCGCTTTTTGTGTCTAGCGGCCTATTCCGCCGGAGACGGTGAGACCTGCTCCTGAGGTGCAGCCTTCGGCGGAACCGGTACGAGCAGCGCCAGCAGGAGGGTAAACCCTGCCATCAGGAACACGCCCCAGAAGGTCAGGTGCAGCGAATGGTTCAGGGCGATCTGCGCCACGTCTCCTGAAAGGGCGGCGCTGCCGGCTTCCAGAAGATTGCGGATCTGGTCGAGTTCAACCGGCGCCGCACCGCCGCCGCCCGCCGCAAGGGTCAAGTTGAACACCGCGCCCAGCACGGTCGCGCCGAGTGTGTTGCCGAGATTTCGCGAGAAGATGTTCGAGGCCGTTGCCGAGCCGCGATCCGCCCAGCCGACGCTGGTCTGCACGATGACGATGGCCGAGGTGCTGAAGAAGCCAAGCCCAAGGCCGATCACGATGGAGCCGAGCGCCGCCAGCTTGGGCGACGATCCGGGTTCCAGGAACAGCAGCACGCTTGCACCGAGGGGCAGCAGCATCGCGCCGAACATAAGGGTCGGCCGCAGGCCGAAGCGCTTGAAGTTCCGCGCAGCGAGGGTCGCGCCGACGGGCCATCCCAGCACCATCACCGTCAGCGTCAGCCCCGCGATCAGCGCTGACTGGCCAAGGACGCCCTGCACGAACATTGGGAGGAACGTGGTGAGGCCGATCATCACCATGCCGCTGAGCAGCGTGGCTGCATTCACGGTCGCGATGATCCGCCGGGTCCAGAGCCCAAGCGCGATCATGGGATCGCTGGCGCGGCGCTCCTGAACGAGGAACAAGGCAACGCTCACGGCGCACACCAGTGCGGCTACGGCTGCCATCGTGCCGTCTCCCCCGCCAGCTTCCGTCAACGCGTACATCAGCGAGGCCACCGCCAGGATGAACAGCGCCGCACCCGACACGTCGAGGCTGCGGGGCTTGCGCTCCACGTCCTCCTTGAGGAAGGCGATGAAGCCGGCCCCGGCCAGCAGGCCGATGGGAATATTGATCCAGAAGATCCAGGCCCAGCCAAGGTTTTCGACCAGAAGACCGCCCACGAACGGCCCGGCGACGGAGGAGACGCCCCAGACGCTGGCGAGATAGCCCTGGATCTTGCCACGCTCCTCCACCGAGTAGAGATCGCCTACGACCGTGAGACCGACGGGCTGGATGGCACCCGCGCCGATGCCCTGCACAAGGCGGAACAGGATCAGGCTCGGCATGGACCAGGCAAAGCCGCACAGCACCGAACCGATGAGGAAGATGACGATGCCGATCAGCATGATCGGCTTGCGGCCATAGGTGTCGGCCAGCTTCCCGAACACCACCGTCATCGCGGTCTGGGTCAGCAGGAACGAGCCGAACACCCAGGCGTAGAGCTGGATGTCGCCAAGTTGCGCTGCGATCTGCGGCATGGCCGTGGAGACGATGGTGGCCTCGATCGCGATCATGGCCATGGAGGCCATGATGGAAGCGAGCACGAGCGGCCGGCGGACGTAGGGGCTGGTCATTCTGGGCGGTGGTTCCGAGCCGGGAGCCGGCGCGCCACGAGCGGGATGTGGCGCGAGGGTCAGCGACTGTCACCGATGTGGAGACGCAGCGCGGAACTTCCAGTCGCCACGCGCACATTCCAGACCAACGTATTAGTACGAAGCCTCTTCATCGGCCGCGCTGCGCAGTTCGGCATCGCCCAGGCCTTCGCGATGATCCGCATCGCGCGCCATCGCGAACAGCAGGTCGCTCAGCCGGTTGATGTAGGCGAGGACGGCAGGGGCCGGGGCAGGTGCATCGAGAGCGGCAATGCCCCGCTCCGAGCGGCGTGCAATCGCGCGGGCCAGATGCAGGCGGGCACTGGCCTCGGCGCGTCCGGGAATAATGAAGTCGCGCAGGACCGGCAGCCGGTCCGTGATCTCGTCGATCAAGGCTTCGAGCCGAAGGACGGCGTCGGCCCCGGGCGCGAGATCGTCATGGCGTCCCTCGGCGCTCAAAGCGGCGCTGATGCCGTAGATCTCGTTCTGGATGCGGTGCAATTCCCGCGCTGAGGCGGGATCTGCCAGCCGTGCGAGGCCGATGGCGGCGGAGAGTTCATCGAGGTCGCCCACGGCAGCCACGCGCGCGTCCCATTTCTCGGCCCGCCGGCCTGAGAACAGGGCCGTGCCACCATCATCGCCCTTGCGGGTGTACAGCTTCATCCGGGTGCGTCCTCGGTAGGCGGGCCGATCTTGCTCCAGGGCAGCACGAAGAAGCGACCCTCATGGCTGCCGCGCAGTGCCTTGATGCGATAGGCGCGCTCAAGATCGCGATCATTGAGCACCTCCCTTGGACTGCCGTCGCCGATCTTGCGGCCCTCTGCCAGCAGCACGAGACGGTCGCAATAGCGGCATGCAAGCGCAAGGTCATGAAGCACGACGAGGACGCCGGTGCCGTTGCGGGCCTGCGCCTGGAGCAGTTCCATCGTGCCCAGCTGATGATAGGGGTCCAGCGCCTGGCTGGGTTCGTCGGCCAGTAGGATCGGCGCTTCCACGGCGAGCGCACGCGCCAGCAGGACCCGGGTGCGCTCCCCTCCCGAGAGCGTGTCGGCGGTGCGGTGCCGCAACGCCTCTGCTCCCGCGGCGCGCAACGCCGCCTCCACGGCCTCCCGGTCGCGGGCGGCCTCGGCCCTGCCGCGATAGGGAAGACGGCCAAGCTCGACGATACGCTCCACCGTCAGGGGCCAGTGCACCGGCGCATTCTGGGCAAGATAGGCGATCTCGCAGGCGCGCTCCCCGCCGGGCACGCTCTCGGCCGCGGTGCCGTCATAGGTCACCTGGCCGCTCGTCGGCTCCACCAGTAGGGCAAGGGCGCGCAGGAGGCTGGTCTTGCCGGCGCCGTTCGGACCGACCAGGCCGACGAGTTCACCGCCGCCAAGGCTGAGGCTGACGCTGTCCAGAACTTTGCGTCCGCCAAGATGAAGGGTGAGGTTTTCGGCGTCGATGCGCATCAGGGCTCGCTCCGCAGGCGCCAGACGAGCGCGAACAGGAACGGCGCACCCAGGAGCGCGGTCACGACGCCGAGCTTGAGTTCCGGCTGCACGGGGATGAGGCGGATGAAGATGTCGGCCGCCAAGAGGAGCACCGCGCCGCCAAGCCCGCTCGGCACCAGCAGCCGGCCTGCGCTGTTTCCAAGGATCGGACGGAGCAGATGCGGCATGATCAGTCCGATGAATCCGATGGCCCCCGAGACGGCCACGGCACTGCCGACCGCGAGCGCCACGCCGGCGATAACCTGCGCGCGGAGCTGGTGGAGATCGAATCCGAGCGAGCGGGCGGTGTCCTCGCCAAGGGTCAGGGCGTCGAGCGGCGGGCCGCAGCGCGAGAGCAGCAGCCAGCCGAGCGCCATCAGGGGGAAGGCGAGAAGCACATGATCGGCGCTGCGGTCGGTCACCCCGCCCATCAGCCAGAACATGATCTCGACCGTGGCGTAGGGGTTTGGGGACAGGTTGAGGGCAAGGGCGGTGAGGGCGGCCGCGAGGCTGGCCAGCGCAACACCGGCAAGGACAAGCGCGGTGGTTCCGGCGCCGCGCCCTGCCAGCAGGTAGAGCGCAAGCGTGGACACCATGGCGCCGCCGATGCCTCCCAGCGGCAGGGCCAGGGAGAAGATGGCCGCGAGCCCCGAATAGAAGGCGATGACCGCGCCAAGCGCCGCCGTCGCCGACACGCCGATGACGCCGGGATCGGCCAGTGGGTTGCGCAGCCAGCCCTGCATGGCCGCGCCGGATATGCCGAGGCTGAAACCCACCATCGCCGCCAGTGCGGCGCGCGGCAGGCGCAGTTCGAAGAACACCACGCTCTCGACGGTCTGCCGGCCGGCAAGACGCGATGCGATGGCGGAGCCGATGTCCAGATGATGGCTGCCGACGACCGCCGACGTGGCGATCAGCGCCACCATCAGAACGGCGAGAAGCGGAATGAGCAGGCGCGGGTGCATGGGTCAGTAGCCGCGCTGGCGGCGATGGATGCCTTCGGCGGCGCGGCGCAGCACGTCGACGGCTGTGCCAAGCTGGGGCCCGGGGCAGGTCCACAGCCGCGACGGCAGGGAAACGATCGCGATGTCCGCCGCGAGCTTTCTGAGGGCCGGGTGGTGCACGATCTCGCTCGCCAGGGCGGGACCGCCGCCCGGCTCCGCATCGATGATGAGCGCCTGCGGGCGCAGCAGCAGTGCGTCTTCCAGCGAAAATTCGCGGTTCTCGTCCTGCACCCTGACGATGTTGGTGAAACCGGCTCTGCCGATCAGGTCGTCCAGCAGGGAACCCGGTCCGGTGGGAAAGCCATAGGCACCGATCACCGCGGTCCGTATGGGAGCCTGCACGCTTGCGGCGCCGGCGAATTTCTCGTTCAGATCGAGGAGAAGGGCCTCCCCGCGTTCTTGCGCGCCGATCCGGGCGGCAACCGTTCGGATGGCCTCCCGGCTTTCCTCCAGCGTGGTGGGCGGCGGCAGTTCGAGCACTTCGAGCCCCGCCAGTCTCAGGAGACGCACTGTCGTGCGCGTGGTGTAGGTGCCGGCGATCACCAGATCGGGGCGAGCGGCGAGGATCTCCTCCACCGCCCCGCCATTCGCAGGAATGCCGCCGGCCAGATTTGCGACGGTCGACTGCCGCTCGTCGCGCGCAAGCCAGGTGACGGAGGCCACCTGCCCGGGCTGCGCGAGCCTGAGCAGCAGTTCATCCGCGCAGAGATTGAGCGAGACGATGCGCTGCGGCGCAGCCGTCGCCACGGTGGGGACCACCATGGCAAGAGCGGCGATGGGGAGGAAGCGCATCATCCCTGTTCCGTTGCGCGGCCGCGTCCGCGTCAGAAGTTCACGCGCGCGCCGATGATGGCAGTGCGGCCAAGCGAGCCGTAGCCATAGACCTCCTCATATTCCTCATCGAGCAGGTTTTCGAGCCGGCCATAGATCTCGGCGTTCTCAGTGACCTTGTAGCCACCGCGAAGGTTGATCAGCACATAGTCTCCAAGGTCGACCCCGACGGGGTTGAAGAAGGCGTCGAAGATCGTATCCCGCTGGTCGCCATTGTAGACAACGCCAAGGTTCAGGTTCGCGCGGTTCTGGAGGAAGCTGTAGTTCACGTCGAGGCTGGCGATGTGCTCGGGCCGCCGCAGCAATTCCTCGCCCGTCGGGTTCTCGCCGTTGGTCCATGTATAGGCTGCCCGCAGCGTGACGTTCTCCATCAGGCTCGCCGAAACCGCCAGTTCAACGCCGTCCACCCGCGAGGTGCCCTCGAGGTTGTTTGATGTCTGGCCGCTGCCCTGGATCAGGTCCTCGATGCGCTGGTTGAAATAGGTGGCTTCCAGCAGCAGGCGGTTGTCGAGGAACGAGTGGTCCACGCCCACGTCCCAGCCGCGCGCCTTCTCCGGCTCCAGATCGGCATTGCCGTTATAGGTCGGGGTGCTGCCGTAGAGCTCGAACAGGGTCGGGTTCTTGATGCCGGTGCCATACGAGGCGCGGAGCTTGGTGCCGGTGGCTTCGAAGGTGTAGGCGCCGGTCAGGCGATAGGTGGTGTGGTCGCCGAACAGGTCGTTCTGATCGTGCCGCACGCTGCCGGTGAGGAACAGGTCGTCCCAGACACCGAGCTGGTACTGGCCGACAAGGCCGGTCTGCGAGATGGAGCGGTCGAAGCTCGAGAACGAGCTGTCGGTCGTCGCCTCGTCCTCCTCATGCTCGGCCGCGAAGGTCGCCTTGTGCGAGAGGTCGGGCAGCGCGTCGGAGCGGTAGGAGAAGCTGGTCTGGTAATCCAGCTTGGTCTTGTCGCCCACGTTCTCGTAGGTCGGATCGCCTGCAGACAGAAAACGGGTTTCGAGATGCGAGCGGCTGGCGCCGAGGATGTGCTCCCAACGGCCGTCCATCAGGTCCAGCTTGGCCTGTGCCCGGCCGAAGAACTGCTTGCCGTCGACGCCGGCATCGCTGTCGAACGGGCCGTTGCCGAAATCGTCATCCGACTCTCCTTCGAAGTCGGTGCCGCGCCCCACGAAGTCGAAGCGCAGATTGTCGAGCGCCTGAAAGCCGAACTTCGCGAAGGCGGTGCCGTTCTCGTAGCCGTCCTTCTCGCTGAAGCCGCGCCATTCCGATGCGGTGGAGAAGCCATCGGTGCGAAGGCCCTGGGCGCTGACGAGGAAGTCGAACCGTCCTTCCTTGCCGCTTATGGACGCGCCGCCTGCGGCCGTGTTGCGGGTGCCGCCTTCCGCGAACGCGGACAGACGGGGTTTGCCCTCGCCGCGCCGGGTGATGATGTTGATGACACCGCCCACAGCGTCCGAGCCGTAGAGGGCGCTCTGGGGGCCGCGCAGCACCTCGATGCGCTCGATGTCCTGCACCAGGAGGTTGGCGAAGTCGTATTCGCTGTCGGCCGAAGGATCGTTCAGTTCCACGCCGTCGAGCAGGACAAGCGTCTGATTGCCCTCTGAGCCACGGATGCGGACCTGCGTCTTCGCGCCGAGCACGCCGCCGCGGTTCACGGCAACGCCGGGAACGCTTCGCAAGGCGTCGGAGACGAGCCGCACCTGCCGCTGTTCCAGCTCCTCGCGGGTGATGACGGTGACGGCGCTGCCCACCGCCTTCGCCGGCGTCGGCGTGCGGTTGGCCGTGACCACGATCTCCTCGAGATCGGCGGAGACAGTGTCTCCATTCACGACCGGCGTGGTCTGCGCGTGAGCGGTGGTGAGCGTGGCGCACAGCGCGACGGAGGACAGGAGGAAAGCGCGGAACATGAACAAGCCCTGGGCGGAACGCCGAAATGGTGCATCACCCGCGAGCGCCATCCCTCGCGCCCGCTGCCCACGGGCAGACCGGCACTTCAGGACAACCCACCGGCACACCCCGTCCGATGCTTTCGCGCATGACCATGCGTGACGGCAGGTCTCCTGGCTCACGGGTGTCTTCCCGCGCCGCCTTCCCGGATCTCTCCAGTGGCATGTGGCGCGGGACCGCCGTTTACAGTTGCGGGGGCAGCCGCGGCGTTGGGGCAAGCCCCGCACCGCGTTCCCTTTTGATCCTCCTGCGAGGAACCGTCAGCCATGCTCATCCCGCAGATCGCGCCGCATTGCAAAGGGGGCGCGGGCTCATCACCTTGAGAAATCACCGTTTTATGGCTGTCCGGTCACGCTTCTTGGCTGTTGTTGCCTTTTTGCGATAGACCGGGCGCCCGAGGCGGGTCATCCCGCATCGTATCCGCGCCGAGGTAATCCCATGTCCACACGCGAAGAACGCCGCGCCGCTCTCGACGAGCTTGCGAAGACGCGCGTCATCATCCTCGACGGGGCGATGGGCACGGTGATCCAGGGCTACAAGCTTCAGGAAAAGGACTTCCGGGCCGAGCGCTTCCTGGACCATCCGGTGGACCTTCAGGGCAATAACGACCTGCTGACCCTGACGCGGCCGGACGTCATCAAGGCCATCCACCGGCAATATCTCGAAGCCGGAGCGGACATCCTCGAGACCAACACCTTCAACTCCACCACCATCTCGCAGGCCGAGTACAAGCTGGAGCACATCGCGGCCGAGCTGAACCGCGAAGGTGCCCGCTTGGCACGCGAGGCGGCTGATGAGATGGAAGAGGAAACCGGCACCCCGCGCTTCGTGGCCGGGGCGCTGGGTCCGACCAGCCGCACGGCCTCCATCTCGCCGGACGTCAACAATCCCGGCTTCCGCAATGTGTCGTTCGACGAGCTGCGCCTTGCCTACAAGGAAGCCACGCACGCGCTGATCGAGGGCGGCGTCGACATCATCCTCGTGGAGACGATCTTCGACACCCTCAACGCCAAGGCCGCGCTGTTCGGCGTGCAGGAAGTGTTCGACGAGGTGGGCTTCGAACTGCCGATCATGATCTCGGGCACCATCACCGACCTTTCGGGCCGCACCCTGTCCGGGCAGACGACGGAAGCCTTCTGGAATTCCATCCGACATGTGAACCCGTTCAGCGTGGGGCTGAACTGCGCGTTCGGGGCCGAGCAGATGCGCCCCTATGTGGCGGAGCTTTCGCGCGTGGCGGACACGCTCGTCTCGTCCTACCCGAATGCCGGCCTGCCCAACGAGTTCGGCGAGTATGACGAGCAGCCGGAGACCACCGGCGAGCATCTCCATGAATGGAGCCATTCCGGCCTCGTCAACATCGTGGGCGGCTGCTGCGGCACCACTCCGTCGCACATCCGGGCCATCGCCAAGCGCGTCCACGGACTGCCGCCGCGCGAGGTGCCGAAAATCGAGCGCAGGATGCGCCTGTCCGGACTTGAACCCTTCGAGGCCCGCTCGTGAACGACGTCTCCACCGCCAGCTTCATCAATATCGGTGAGCGCACCAACGTCACCGGTTCGGCCCGCTTCAAGAAGCTGATCCTGAACGGCGATTACGACGCCGCGCTCGCCGTTGCCCGCCAGCAGGTGGAGAGCGGGGCGCAGGTCATCGACATCAACATGGACGAGGGCATGCTGGACAGCGAGGCCGCCATGGTCCGCTTCCTGAACCTCGTCGCGTCCGAGCCCGACATCAGCCGCATCCCCGTGATGATCGACAGTTCCAAGTGGAACGTCATCGAGGCCGGGCTCAAATGCGTCCAGGGCAAGTCCATCGTCAATTCCATCAGCCTCAAGGAGGGCGAGGAGCCCTTCCTGCGGCAGGCGCGCCTCATCATGCGCTACGGCGCGGCGGTGGTGGTGATGGCGTTCGACGAGCAGGGCCAGGCCGACACCGCCGACCGTAAGTTCGAGATCTGCGAGCGCTCCTACAAGCTGCTGACGGAGCGCATCGGCTTTCCGCCGGAAGACATCATCTTCGACCCCAACATCTTCGCCGTGGCGACGGGCATCGAGGAGCACAACAATTACGCCGTCGAGTTCTTCGAAGGCACGCGGCGCATCCGCCAGAACCTGCCGCACGCTCATGTCTCGGGCGGCGTGTCGAACGTGTCGTTCTCGTTCCGCGGCAACGAACCGCTGCGCGCGGCCATCCATTCCTGCTTCCTGTACCACGCCATCCGCGCGGGCATGGACATGGGCATCGTCAATGCCGGCCAGCTGACGCCCTACGAGGACATCCCCGCCGATCTGCGCGAGCGCGTCGAGGACGTGCTGCTGAACCGGCGCGATGACGCCACCGACCGGCTGCTGGAAGTGGCCGGCGACTTCAAGGCCGGAGCGGCCGCCGAAGTGGACATGAGCTGGCGCGAGCAGCCGGTGCGTGACCGCCTCGTCCACGCATTGGTCAACGGCATTACCGAGTTCATCGACGCCGACACCGAGGAAGCGCGCCAGATGTCCTCGCGTCCTCTCGACGTCATCGAGGGGCCGCTGATGGACGGCATGAACGTGGTCGGAGACCTGTTCGGCTCCGGCAAGATGTTCCTGCCGCAGGTGGTGAAGAGCGCCCGCGTGATGAAGAAGTCGGTGGGCTACCTGCTGCCCTTCATCGAGGAAGAGAAGCTGATCTCCGGCAACACGCAGCAGACCGCCGGCAAGATCCTGATGGCGACGGTGAAGGGCGATGTCCACGACATCGGCAAGAACATCGTCGGCGTCGTTCTGCAGTGCAACAATTACGAGGTGGTGGACCTCGGCGTCATGGTGCCGGCGGCCAAGATCCTGGACGCTGCCGTGACCGAGAAGGTCGACGTGATCGGCCTCTCCGGCCTGATCACGCCGAGCCTCGACGAGATGGCCTATGTCGCGGCCGAGATGCAGCGCAAGGGCATGACCATGCCGCTCTTGATCGGCGGCGCGACGACGAGCCGGGTGCACACCGCCGTCAAGATCGAGCCGAACTACGGCAAGGGCGTCATCTACGTTCCCGACGCCAGCCGCGCCGTGGGCGTGGTGGGGCAGTTGCTCGGCGAGAAGACGGGCGTCGACTACATCAAGGGCGTGCAGGACGAATATCGCGGCATCCGTGAGAAGCACGGACGCGGCAAGAGGTCGGGCCCGCGCCAGACCATCGCCGGTGCGCGCGCCAACAAAGCCAAGATTGACTGGACCCAGTACCAGCCGCCGCGCCCGAAGTTCCTCGGCATTCGGGCGCTGAACGGCTACGACCTCGGTGAACTCGCGCAATATGTGGACTGGGGTCCGTTCTTCGCGACATGGGAACTGGCCGGCAGTTTCCCGCAGATCCTCGACGACGCGATCGTCGGGGAGGCGGCGCGGTCGGTCTATGCCGATGCGCAGGCCATGTTGAAGCGCATCGTGCTGGAGCGCCGGCTGAAAGCGCGCGCCGTGCTGGGCTTCTGGCCGGCAAACAGCGTGGGCGATGACGACATCGAGGTCTATGCCGACGACAGCCGCAGCACGGTGATCGCCACGATCCACACGCTGCGCCAGCAGATGCTGCGCGACAACGACCGCGCGAATTTCGCGCTGGCCGACTTCATCGCGCCGAAGTCGAGCGGCAAGGCCGATTACATCGGCGCCTTCGCGGTGAACGCGGGCGTCGGCCTCGACGACATCGTGGCGCGCTTCGACGCGCAGAAGGACGACTACAACTCCATCATGGCCAAGGCGCTGGCCGACCGCTTGGCGGAGGCCTTCGCCGAGCGGCTGCATCAGCGCGTGCGTCAGGAGTTCTGGGGCTATGCGCCGGATGAGAGCCTCGGCAACGAGGAGCTTATCGCCGAGAAATATCAGGGCATCCGCCCGGCGCCGGGCTATCCGGCCTGCCCGGACCATACCGAGAAGACCACCCTGTTCCGGCTGCTCAACGCCGAGCGCAATGCCGGGCTGGAACTGACCGAGAGCATGGCGATGTATCCCGGCGCGGCGGTGTGCGGCATGTATCTGAGCCACCCCGACGCCGCCTATTTCGGCGTGGGGCGCATCGAGCAGGACCAGGTCGAGGACTATGCCGCACGCAAGGGCGCGGACGTGGCCGAGATCGAGCGCTGGCTTGCGCCCAGCCTGAACTACGAGCGCAACCTCGCCATCGCCTCGTGATGCGTGCAGCATCCGGGCTGGAGAGCATGGGGATGCCCCGCTATGGTCGGGCGTGATTAGCGGGAGCGATGCTTGTCCGAGGCCGTGCGTAGCAGCGTAAACGACAACGTGTCCGAACAGCTCCGGGTGCTGGCGGAGGAGGTGCGCCGCCACCGCAAGCTGAGGGCTCTCTCGCTCGAAGGCCTGAGCGCCCTTTCGGGCGTCAGCCGGTCCATGATCTCGAAAGTGGAGCGTGGCGAGACGGTGCCGTCGACCGGCACCTTGTCCCGTCTGGCGGAGGCGCTGGGCACGACGTTCTCGCAGCTGATGGCCCACCCGGAAGAGCAGGAGATCATCGTGATCCCCGCTGCGCGCCAGCCGATCCTGTCCGATGCGGAATCCGGCTATACCCGGCGCTGCATCTCGCCGGTGCTTCCTGCGCGCGGCATCGACTGGGTCCTGAACACCCTGCCGGAAGGCAGCTCCACGGGTGAATTCGTGGCGCACAGGCGAGGAGTGGAGGAATATATCTACGTGTTGCGCGGCCGGCTGGAGGCCGCCGTCGGAGAGCGGCGGGTCCTGCTTGCTGAACGCGACTCCCTCTATTTCCAGGCCGACGCCACGCACGCCTTCACCAATGTGGGCGAGGGGGAGTGTGAGTATTTCCTGATCATCGACAGCGGCAAACTGCGGTAAGTTCAGGCTTCTCACGCAGTGGAATTCCGTCCACTATAGGTTCCTTGTGTCACAGGAGCCTTCCATGTCCCCGCGTCAGATCATCGCCACCGAGGCCGCGCCCAAGGCAGCGGGTCCGTATTCCCAGGCCATCGCCGGCAACGGCCTCGTCTTCGTGTCGGGCCAGCTTCCCATGGATCTTTACGGTGCGGTGCCGGATGGCATCGAGGCCCAGACGCGGCAGTCGCTCGCCAATGTCGTGGCGGTCTTGAAGGCCGCAGGTGCCGGACCCGAGAGCGTGGTGAAGACCACCGTGTTCCTCAAGGACATGAACGACTTCGCGACCATGAACGGCATCTATGCCGAGACGTTCGGGCAGTCGCTGCCGGCGCGCTCCACCATCGAGGTTGCCCGTCTTCCGCGTGACGTCCTCGTCGAGATCGAGTGCATCGCGCTCGCGGCAAACGGCTGAGCCGATGACCATCTGGACCGGGGGCACGCTGCTCCACATCCACATCGCCGAAGCCGCTTCCCATGAGATGGAGGAATTGTCGGAGGCAAACCTCGTCGCGGGTCGCGGCATCGAGGGGGACCGCTACTTCCTCGGCACCGGCACCTATTCGCCGAAGCCGGACATTCGGGAAGTGACGCTGATCGAAATTGAGGCGCTGGAGGCGCTCGCCAAGAACGATCCGCCCCTGCAGAGCGGACCGATCACGCTGGCGCCCATCGACCACCGCCGCAACCTCACCACGCGCGGCGTGCCGCTGAACCATCTGGTCGGCAAGCGTTTCCGCGTCGGAGAGACGGTGCTGCGGGGCGGCCGGCTCAACTTCCCCTGCAAATATCTGGAGGAACTGCTGGGCTCGCCGGTGTTCCTGCCGCTCTACAATCGCTCGGGCCTCAACTGCACCATCGAGAGCGGCGGCACGATCCGCCCCGGCGATCCCATCGAACCGCTCGACGCTTAGGATGCGGCCGTGAGCGCGCGCGTGATCATGAAGATGGTGGTGGCCGAGCGCATCGAGGACGCGCAGGACGTGGCGGTGCTCGTGCTGCGCCACGCCTCGCGCCCCGCTTTGCCAGCCTGGACGGGCGGGGCGCATGTCGATGCGCTGCTGCCGGACGGGAAGGTGCGGCAGTATTCTCTGTGCGGTGATCCGGCGGACCTCTCCTCATACCGGATCGCGGTGAAGCGCGAGCCGGCGGGCCGTGGCGGCTCCGCATGGCTGTACGACACCCTGAAGGCTGGCGACGCGGTGCGGGTGTCCGCGCCGCGCTCCCACTTCGCCCTCGATCCCCAGGCCAGGCGGCACGTCTTCATAGCGGGCGGCATCGGCGTCACGCCGCTTGTGCCCATGGCACGTGAGGCAGTCCGAAGCGGCGGCACCGTCGAATTCCACTATTGTGCCCGAAGCGCCGCCGAGGCCGCCCTGCTGGGTGACGTTCGATCCGTCGCGGGCAACGGGCTCGTCACCTATTTCGGGGGTGGCGTCCGGTTCGATGCGGACGCCGTGCTGCGCAGCGTCGATGAGGAGCCGGGCTGCCATATCTACGCTTGCGGGCCGGGGCGCCTCACGGATGCGGTTCGTTCGGCCGCAACGTCCCTCGGCTGGCCGGACGAGCGGCTGCACTTCGAGGTGTTCAAGCCCGTCTTCGACGAGAACTTCAAGCCGGAGCCGTTCGATATCACCATCCGCTCCACGGGCGCGGTGCTGCGCGTGCCTATGGAGCGGTCGGCGTTGGACGTGCTCAAGGAGCACGGCTTCGACCTTCCATCCTCGTGCGAGCTCGGTGTCTGTGGATCGTGCATCTGCGGTTACACCGATGGCGCGGTAATCCACCGCGACAGCGTGTTGGGGCTCCATGACCGGCAATCGCGCATGGCGCCGTGCGTCTCTCGCGCCCGCAATGGTGTGACGCTCGACCTTTAACGGAGCGTCTGGCACGGCCCTTGCTTCTCCATTGATGGAAATAATTCCAACATAGGGGACACAAGATGTCGGATGCTGCGGTTCTAGGGGGCAACCCACATTCCAGCACATTGTCTACAGGGGCATTATCGGACGCCGAGCGCAGGAAGGTCGTCTGGTCGAGCGTCATCGGCACCACGGTCGAATGGTACGATTTCCTGATCTACGGAACCGCTGCGGCGCTCGTGTTCAACAAGCTGTTCTTTCCCAGCATGGATCCTTCGGTCGGGCTCATCGCCTCCTTCGGCTCCTATGCCGTGGGTTTCCTGGCGCGCCCGCTCGGCGGCATCGTGTTCGGCCATTTCGGCGACAAGCTGGGCCGCAAGGCCATGCTGTCCCTCACCATCATCATTATGGGCCTCGGCACCTTCCTCATCGGCTGTCTGCCGACTTACCAGCAGGTGGGCGTGCTGGCACCGATCCTTCTCGTGGCGCTCAGGCTCGTTCAGGGCATCGGCATCGGCGGCGAATGGGGCGGCGCGGTCCTGATGGTCGTGGAGAGCGTGCCGGACAAAGGGCGTGGCTTCTTCGGAAGCCTTGTCCAGCTTGGCTATCCGCTCGGCGTGCTCAGCTCCATCGGAGCCTTCGCACTGGTGTCCCAACTGCCGGAGGAAGACTTCCTGTCATGGGGCTGGCGCGTTCCGTTCCTTGCCAGCGCCATCCTCGTTGCCGTGGGCCTGTTCATCCGTCTGCGCCTGCATGAGACGCCGGCCTTCAGCCGGGTCAAGCAGCACAATACCGTGTCGAGGATGCCGGTGATGGAGGTGCTGACGCGCTATCCGAAGGTGTTCCTGACGGCGGTCGGCCTCAAGGTTTCCGAGATCGCCTATGTCAGCGTGGTCACGGTGTTCTCCATCTCCTACGTGACCGGCCAACTCGGCCTGCCGCGCAGCGTCATCCTGAACGGCATCCTCATCGCCGCCTTCATCGAGCTCTTCACCATTCCGCTGTTCGGCTGGCTTTCGGACCGCTACGGCCGCAAGGCGCTGTTCGTGGTGGCGTGCCTGTTCTCCATGGGCTTCGCGTTCCCGATGTTCGCGCTGTTCGAGACGCGGGATCCCACCATCATCGCCGCCACGGTCGCGGTGGCGTTGAGCCTGGGGCAGGGCATCATGTTCGGCACCGGTGCGGCGTGGATGTCGGAGCTGTTCGACGCGCGGCTCCGCTACACCGGCGCCAGCATGGGCTTCCAGGTCGGCGCGGCGCTGAGCGGCGGGTTCACGCCGCTGATCGCGGCCGCCTTGCTGGCCTGGGCCGGCGGTTCCACCTGGGCGATCTCGGTCTACCTGATCGTGCTGGCCTGCGTCACGCTGACCGCAGCCATGATCGCCGCGGAAACAGCCGGCAAGCGGATCGACTGACGACAATCGGCAACGGGTGGTTCGTACCGCCCGTTGCCGTCAGGACAGGGGCTTGTCCCGCGTCTCGACCCGGATGAGGGCCACGGCGACCGCCGCGATGAGAAGCAGCCCGGAGAACAGCCCCAGTGCCAGCGCGAAGCTGGCGGTGACGATGGGCGCCATCAGCGAGGGTGCCAGCAGGCCGCCGAGCCGGGCCGTGGCACCCGCAGCGCCCATGCCCGTGGCGCGCAGCGTCGTCGGAAAGATCTCCGGCGTGAAGGCGTAGAGCGCGCCCCATGTGCCGAGCAGTGCGAAGCTCATCACCAGCATGGCTGCCGCAACGGTGCCCGGCGTACCGGCAATGGCGTAGAGCATGCAGCCCAGCGCGCTGAGCACGAGGAAGCCGATAAGCGTGGGCCGGCGTCCCCATTTTTCGACGCCATAGGCGGCAAGCGCGTAACCCGGCACCTGCGCCACGGCCACCAGGACGAGGAACAACTGCCCGCGCACGAAGCCGAAGCCCTGCCCCGCCAGATGCGAGGGCAGCCAGACGAACACACCGTAATAGGACATCGACACCAGCAGCCATGCCGCGAGGATCAGGAGGGTGGTCCGCCCAAGTGGCGCTTTCAGAAGCGCGCCGATGGGTGCGCGTGGCGTGCTGTCGCCGATCACCGGCGGCGGGGGCGGGTTGCCGTTGGCGCGCGCGACCCGTGCGAGCACGGCGTCCGCCTCGGCGGTGCGCCCCGTCCGGGACAGGAACAACGGGGATTCCGGGATCCAGAGCCTGAGGAACAGGCCCACGAATGCCGGTGCCGCCGTGGCAAGGAAGATGATGCGCCAGGGAGCCTCGGCGCCCGCCTGTTGCGCACCCCATGACACGAGGGCCACGAGGATGGTGCCGACGGCCCAGAAGCCTTCCAGCATCACCAGCCAGCGGCCCCGCCGGTTTGCGGGCAGGAACTCGGCCATCATTGCGTAGTCGACCGGCAGGGTTCCGCCGACGCCGACACCGGTCATGAACCGCAGGATCAGCAGCCAGGTGAAGTCCGGCGCGAAAACCGAAGCAAGGCCGCAAACCGCATCGATCAGCACCGTCACGATCAGCACGTTGCGACGTCCGTAGCGGTCGGCCAGGCGCCCGAAAACCGAGGCGCCGATCAGCATTCCGAGGAAGAACACGGTTCCGGTCTGCAACGCGGCGGGAATGGTGAGGCCGAAGCTTGCCGCGATGGAAGGTGCCGTGAAGCCGATGGCCAGCACCTGCATCGCGTCCGCCGTCCACACCAGCCCGAAAATGGCGAGCAGGCGCCACTGGAAAGGACCCAGTCCCGCAGCGCTGATCGCGGTTTCGAACGGTACGCCGGAAGCGGCGGCTGGCGGCGGCGCAAGGCTCATGGATCGGGCATCCCCTTGGTGCGGCAGCGGAACATGCCGCTGACGGCGCGGCATATGACGCGTTTCAGGTGCAAAGGTCCATGCCGAAGGAACCGACCGCACCTTGCGTGATCGCGCCGGCGTTCCAGCTTCCGGCGTGGACAGGTCGGCCTCGGCTGTGTTCAACCCCAGCGGACAGAGCCGCACGGCAAGACGGTGCGGAGCGAGGACGGCCAGCCGGTGAGTGAATCCACGTTACAGGATGTGCGGGAGTTGAGGTCCGCGCTGGGGCTGTTCGCAACGGGTGTCACCATCGTCACCGCGACGGGGCCGGACGGCGTGCGCGTGGGCGTGACGGCGAACGCCTTCACCTCGGTGTCGCTGCAGCCGCCTTTGGTGCTCGTCGGGCTTTCCCGAAAGCTGCGGAGCCTGCCGGATTTCGGGGCTTCGGACCATTTCGCGGTGCATGTGCTGGCCGAGGACCACGGCCCGCTGGCCTGGAGGTTCGCCGCCACGGGCGGCGATAAATGGGAGGGCGTCGAATATCTCTGGGGGGAGAACGGATCTCCCACCTTTGCCGACATGGCCGCCGTCTTCGAGTGCCGGAAATACGCGGTGCATGCTGCCGGCGACCACGACCTCTATATCGGCGAAGTCTTGCGGTTCAGCATGGACCCCACACGCAGGCCGCTGATCTTCCATGGCGGCCGCATGACCGGTCTTGCCGCAGCCGAGGACGAGATCAGCTGAGCCGTGCGACCGCCGCGTCTTGCCATGGCCCGAAGACCGGCAATGTAGATGGAAACGGCCGCGTTCGAGGCCGGTCACCCAAAACCCCGGAGACAGACATGGCCATCAAAGCCTATGCGGCCCAGTCCGCGACCTCGCCCATGGCGCCGTTCAGCATCGAGCGTCGGGCGGTCGGTCCGAAGGACATCAAGATCGACATCCTGTACTGCGGCGTCTGCCATTCCGACCTGCATACCGTGCGCGGCGAATGGCCGGGCATGCTGTTCCCCAGCGTTCCCGGTCACGAGATCGTCGGGCGCGTGGTCGAGGTCGGCAACGCCGTCGCGAAGGCCAAGCCGGGCGATCTGGTCGGCGTCGGCTGCATGGTGGACAGCTGCCGCACCTGCATCTCCTGTGATGACGGGCTGGAGCAGTATTGCGAGTGCGGCTTCATCGCCACCTATAACGGCAATGTCTTCGGCGGCAGCGAGAACACCTACGGCGGCTATTCCGAGGACATCGTCGTCGACGAGCACTTCGTGCTGAAGATCAGCCACAAGGAGGAAGATCTGGCAGCGGTTGCCCCGCTGCTGTGCGCGGGCATCACCACATGGTCTCCGCTGCGGCACTGGAAGGTTGGGCCGGGCCAGAAGGTCGGCGTGGTGGGCCTTGGCGGGCTTGGCCACATGGGCGTGAAGCTGGCGGCGGCGCTCGGGGCGCATGTGGTCGTTTTCACCACGTCCCCCAGCAAGGTCGAGGATGCGAAGAAGCTCGGCGCCCATGACGTGGTGATCTCCCGCGATCCGGAGGCGATGGCCGCCCATGCCGGCAGCTTCGACTTCATCCTGAACACGGTGGCGGCGTCGCATGACCTCGACGCGTTCCTTGTCCTCCTGAAGCGCGATGGCACGATGACCCTTGTGGGCGTGCCGTCCACGCCTCATCCGTCGCCGAACATCGCCAACCTGATCTTCCGCCGCCGCAGCCTTGCAGGCTCCCTGATCGGCAGCATCGCGGAGACGCAGGAGATGCTGGATTTCTGCGCCGAGCACGGCATCACCTCGGAGATCGAGATGATCCGCATGCAGGACATCGAGCCGGCCTTTGCCCGCATGCTGAAAAGCGATGTGAAGTACCGCTTCGTCATCGACATGCAGACGCTGAAGGCGGCCTGATCAGACAAAAAGGCGGCGCAGGGTCCTGCGCCGCCTTTTGATGATTGCTGAAGCCCGGATCAGGCGGCGTGCAATTGCAGGCGCCGATTGACGTAAAGGGCGGCGAGCGTGCTGACCGCGCCGGACAGCAGGTAGATGGCCACCGCGACGAGCCCGAACCGGCTGGAGAAGCCGAGCGCCACCAGCGGGGCAAAGCCCGCGCCGATGAGCCAGGCGATGTCGGTGGTAAGGCCCGAGCCCGTGTAGCGGGAGCGGCCACGGAAGTTGGACGCCGTAGCGCCCGTCGATTGGCCGAGGGCAAGCCCGAGCAGGCTGAAGCCGGCAAGCACGAAGATGGTTTCGCCCTCGGGTCCGCCGCCGAGAAGCGATGGCGTGGCGAAGCCGAACAGCGCGATGAGCGCCGCGCAGGCCGCGATGAGATTGCGGCGGCCGAAGCGGTCCGCGATCAGGCCCGAAAGCACCACGCCGATCGATGCCAGCACGGCGCCGCCAAGCTGCAGCAACAGGAAGTCCGCGACGGAACGCTCCGTGTAGAGGTCGATATAGGACAGCGGGAAGATCGTCACGATGTGGAACAGCGCGAAGGTGGCGAGCGGCACGAAGGCCCCGATCAGGATGTACTTCCACTGGCTGGAGACGATGGTCCACACCGACTCGGGCAGGAGGTCTCCCTTCTGCAGGAGCTCGACATATTCCTCGGTCGCGAGAAGTCGAAGGCGCGCAAAAAGGGCCACCACATTGATGGTGAAGGCCACGAAGAAGGGATAGCGCCAGCCCCAGGTCAGGAAGTCGCCCTGGGCGAGATTGGCGTAGAAGAAATAGAACAGCGCGCTGGCCACGATGAAGCCGAACGGCGAACCGAGCTGCGGCATCATGGTGTAGAGGCCGCGGCGCTTTTCCGGGGCGTTCAGCGACAGCAGCGGAGCGAGCCCGTCCCACGCGCCGCCGAGCGCGAGGCCTTGGCCGATGCGGCAGATGGCGAGCACGACGATGGGCAGCGCGCCATAGGCCTCATAGCTGGGCAGGAAGGCGATGGAGGCCGTCGAGCCGCCGAGCAGGAAG
Source organism: Terrihabitans rhizophilus (assembly GCF_033898525.1). Taxonomy (NCBI): domain Bacteria; kingdom Pseudomonadati; phylum Pseudomonadota; class Alphaproteobacteria; order Hyphomicrobiales; genus Terrihabitans; species Terrihabitans rhizophilus. The sequence continues at coordinate 163,153 of NZ_JAXAFJ010000003.1, forward strand.
AGCGCGATCGTCAGCTTGACGCCGCGTCCATGTCGCCTGTCCACCTCCGTGAACAGCACGGAGCCGATCGGGCGGGCGATGAAGGCAAGGCTGAAGATGGCGAAGGAGTAGAGCATCGCCTCCACCGGTTCCGCGAACGGGAACAGCAGGGCCGGGAACACCAGCACCGAGGCGATGCCGTAGACGAAGAAGTCAAAACTCTCCGCTGTGCGCCCGATGATCACGCCGAGCGCCAGTTCTCCCGGCGAAACCTTGTGCCCGTCCGCGTGGACCAGGCGCGCGTCGCGCTCCAGCGGTGAGGACGATGCCACTTCCGAACTGACGGTGGCCATGCCACGAACCCCCAAAGATGTAACCGCCCCGACACGCCTGGCGAAAAGTGCCGGACTATGGGCCTGTTCACTATTCGGATAAGATGCACGGCAGCTGACGTCAAACGAACGGGCATGGACAAAACGTCCAATACCTCGCTGCGTCGGCAATGAGTATTCAGCCAGCAACTCTCACCGATGATGGTCATGCTCGTGAAGTCTTCGCGCGCCCTTCTAACGCTCCCTATTTTCGCTCTGCTGGGTGGCTGCAATTTCGCGGTCATGAATCCGGCCGGCGACGTCGCCGTGCAGCAGCGGGATCTGATCATCATCTCCGTGGTGCTGATGCTCCTGATCATCGTTCCGGTGATGATCGCGATCGTCGTCTTCGCGCTCCGCTACCGGGCGTCGAACACCGATGCACCCTATGATCCCGACTGGCATCACTCGACGCAGCTCGAGGTCCTGATCTGGACGGCGCCGCTGCTCATCATCATCGCGCTGGGCGCCGTCACCTGGATGAGCACCCATCTGCTCGATCCGTTCAGGCCGCTGGGCCGTCTCGATGCGCAGAGGCAGATCCCCGGCAATGTGGCGCCGCTCGAAGTGCAGGTGGTGGCGCTCGACTGGAAGTGGATGTTCATCTACCCCGAGCAGGGCATCGCCACCGTGAACGAGCTCGCCGCGCCGGTGGACCGGCCGATCCGCTTCCATCTCACCTCCTCCACGGTGATGAACACCTTCTCGGTGCCCGCGCTGGCCGGCATGATCTACACGATGGCCGGCATGGAGACGCAGCTGAACGCGGTGAGCAACCGCGAAGGCGTGTTCCAGGGCATGTCCGCGAACTACAGCGGCGCCGGCTTCTCCCGCATGACCTTCAAGTTCCACAGCATGAACCAAGGTGCCTTCAACCAGTGGGTCGCCAAGGTGAAGGCGGAGGGTTCGAACCTCGATGCAGGGGTTTACGAGAAGCTCGAAAAGCCGTCCGAGGCCCACCCGGTCAGCTACTTCTCATCCGTGCAGGACGGGCTGTTCCGCCAGATCGTCAATCTGTGCGCCACGCCCGGCAAGATGTGCATGAACGAGATGATGCACATCGATGCGCAGGGCGGCGCCGGGACCGAAAGCGAACACAACCGCGAACGCCTGACCTATGACGGCCACCGTTCGCATGAGGGGCACGAGCAGCCCGGCGCAACCTTCCCCGCATCGGGACGGGTGCCCTTCGGCAACGAGCAGCCCGAAGGCATGAAGCCCGACGAACTGACGCCGGGCGTCAACCAGCAGCAGACCCAGCCGGACAATGGGCAGGGGCATGAGATGCCGGGCGGAGACCAGGGCGGAACCCCCGCTCCCGCCCAGCTGAACCAGCACAACTAGTCCGGCCCCACCGAACGATCTGAACGAGCAAGAGCATGTTCTCCAATCCGGATCTCCAGAAGCTGATCTTTGGGCGCCTCACGCTCGAAGCCATCCCGTATCACGAGCCCATTCTCGTGATCACGTTCATTGCCGTGGCGCTCGGCGGTGGCGCGCTGCTGGGAGCGGTGACCTATTTCCGCCTCTGGGGCTATCTCTGGAAGGAGTGGTTCACCAGTGTGGACCACAAGAAGATCGGCATCATGTACGTCATCCTGGCGATCGTGATGCTGCTCCGCGGCTTCGCCGACGCGCTGATGATGCGCGCGCAACAGGCCATGGCCTTCGGCGAGGTGCAGGGCTATCTGCCGCCGCACCATTACGACCAGGTGTTCACCGCGCACGGCGTGATCATGATCTTCTTCATGGCCATGCCCTTCGTCGTGGGCGTGATGAACTATGTGGTGCCGCTTCAGATCGGCGCGCGCGACGTGGCCTTCCCGTTCCTGAACAATTTCAGCTTCTGGCTCACGGTCTCGGGCGCGATGCTGGTGATGGCCTCTCTGTTCGTGGGCGAGTTCGCGCGCACCGGCTGGCTGGCCTATCCGCCACTTTCCGGAGCGGCCTACAGCCCGGGCGTCGGCGTCGATTATTACCTCTGGGCGCTGAACATAGCGGGCGTGGGCACGACGCTTTCGGGCATCAACCTCATCGCCACCATCGTCAAGATGCGGGCGCCGGGCCTCAGCCTGATGAAGATGCCGGTGTTCTGCTGGACCTCGCTGTGCAGCAACGTGCTGATCGTCGCCACCTTCCCGGTGCTGTCGGCCACGCTCGCGCTGCTGACGCTGGACCGCTATGTCGGCACCAACTTCTTCACGAACGATCTCGGCGGCAGCCCGATGATGTACGTGAACCTGATCTGGATCTGGGGTCACCCGGAGGTCTACATCCTGATCCTGCCGGCGTTCGGCATCTTTTCGGAAGTGGTCTCCACGTATTGCGGCAAGCGCCTGTTCGGCTATGCCTCGATGGTCTACGCAACCGTTGTCATCACCATCCTGTCCTACCTTGTCTGGCTCCATCACTTCTTCACGATGGGCTCGGGCGCGAGCGTGAACTCCTTCTTCGGCATCACGACGATGATCATCTCGATCCCGACGGGGGCCAAGATCTTCAACTGGCTGTTCACGATGTATCGCGGCCGCATCCGGTTCGAACTGCCGATGATGTGGACGGTGGCCTTCATGCTGACCTTCGTGATCGGCGGCATGACGGGCGTAATGCTGGCCATCCCGCCGGCGGACTTCGTGTTCCACAACACGCTGTTCCTCGTTGCCCACTTCCACAACGTCATCATTGGCGGCGTGGTGTTCGGCCTGCTCGCGGGCGTGAACTACTGGTATCCGAAGGCTTTCGGCTACAGGCTCGATCCGTTCTGGGGCAAGATCTCGTTCTGGTGCTGGGTCGTGGGCTTCTGGGTGGCCTTCACCCCGCTCTACGTGCTGGGCTTCATGGGCACCACGCGCCGCGTGAACCATTTCGAGGATCCGTCCCTGCAGATCTGGTTCGTCATCGCGGCGATCGGCGCGGTGATCATCCTCGGTGGCATCCTGTCCTTCGTGGTGCAGATCGTGGTCAGCTACTTCAAGCGCGAGGAACTGCGTGACCTGACGGGCGATCCCTGGGACGGCCGCACGCTGGAATGGGCGACGTCGTCTCCTCCGCCGGCCTACAACTTCGCGTTCACGCCGCGCGTCCACGACATGGACGCCTGGTACGATATGAAGCGGCGCGGCTATAAGCGTCCGCTGGAAGGCTACCGCCCGATCCACATGCCGAAGAACACCGGCACCGGCGTGGTGCTGTCCGCACTGGCCCTGATCTGCGGCTTTGCCATGATCTGGTACATCTGGTGGCTGGCGGCGCTGAGCTTCCTGGCGATCCTCATCGGCGGCATTGCGCACACCTTCAACTACAACCGCGATTTCTACATCCCGGCAGACGAAGTGCTGCGCACCGAGGAACAGCGGACCCAAATCTTGGCAAAGCAGGCCTGACACGATGGCAACGACGCACAACACGGCGGCAGCCGATGAAGAACTGACCTTCTACGAGGCCGAGGAACACGGCCACGAGGGCAGCACGCTTCTGGGCTTCTGGCTCTACCTGATGAGCGACTGCCTCATCTTCGCGATCCTGTTCGCCTGCTATGCGGTCTATGGCGGCAATTACGCCGCCGGACCGGGGCCGCGTGACCTGTTCGACCTCAACCTCGTGGCGATCAACACCGCCATGCTGCTGCTGTCGTCCATCACGTTCGGCTTCGCCATGCTCTCCATGCAGAAAGGCAGGCTGTCGCCGACGCTGTTCTGGATGGCGATCACGGCCCTCTTCGGCCTCGCCTTCCTTGGCATAGAACTCTACGAGTTCTCGCACCTGATCCATGAAGGCGCCACGCCGCAGCGCAGTGCGTTCCTCTCGGCCTTCTTCGTGCTGGTCGGCACGCATGGACTGCACGTCACCTTCGGCATCATCTGGCTCTTTACGCTGATGGTGCAGCTCGGCCAGCGCGGCCTGATCCCCGAGAACAAGCTCCGGCTGATGTGCCTCAGCATGTTCTGGCACTTCCTCGACGTCATCTGGATCGGCGTATTTTCCTTTGTCTACTTGATGAGTGTCCTGCGATGAGCGCGAAGGGCGAGGCAATCCACGTCGAGGTCGGCCACGAAGAGCACGGCCACGGGTCCATGAAGGACTATGTGACGGGGTTCATCCTGTCCGTGATCCTGACGGCCATCCCGTTCTGGCTGGTGATGGGCGATGTCATCGGCGATGCGCGGCTGACCGGCTTCATCGTCATGGGCCTCGGTGCGGTGCAGATCGTGGTTCACATGATCTTCTTCCTGCACATGAACACGAAGTCCGAAGGCGGCTGGACCTTCCTGGCGCTGATCTTCACGATTGTGATCGTGGTCATCACGCTCGCAGGCTCGATCTGGGTCATGTACCACATGAACTCCAACATGATGCCCATGTCGCCCGGCGACGTGCGCAACCTGCCGTAACGGGGAGCCACGGCCACGGCCGAGGACACGCTCACGGATCGCCGCCGGTCGCCGCTCGTTCTGGCGGTGCTCGGCGGCCTGGTCCTCATCGTGCTGGCAGCGCTGCTCGCGCTCGGTACGTGGCAGGTGTTCCGCCTCTCGTGGAAGCTCGACCTGATCGCGCGCGTCGACCAGCGCATCCATGCGGAGCCGGTGCCGCCGCCCTCCGCGGATCGATGGGCCGGCATTGGGCGGGATGCGGACGAGTACCGAAGGCTTCGTGTTTCCGGCACCTTCCTGCACGGGGCCGAGGCTCTGGTTCAGGCAACCACTGCGCAGGGTCCGGGCTTCTGGGTCATGACGCCGCTGCGCACCCCGTCCGGGGAGACCTTCCTCATAAATCGCGGCTTCGTGCCCAGCGATCGTCGCGACCCCGCAACTCGTTCCGAGGGGCAGGTGCAGGGCGAGGTCGTCGTAACGGGGCTGCTGCGCCTGACCGAGCCCGGGGGTGGATATCTGCGCGAGAACGACGCGGCCGCAGACCGCTGGTACTCCCGCGAAGTAGCAGCCATTTTCGCCGCGCGCGGCCTCCAGCAGCCGCCACCATTCTTCATCGACGCCGACGCCACGCCCAATCCCGGCGGCTTGCCGCGCGGCGGCCTGACGGTGGTGCGCTTCACCAACAACCATCTTGTCTATGCCGCAACCTGGTACGGTCTGGCGCTGCTTCTCGCGGGTGCGGCGATCTGGATCGTCCGGGATGAACGCCGCCGGTGGCTTGCCGCGCGTCAAAGCGGCTAGGCTGGGCGGATGAACAGCGCGGAAGCCGGCTCCTTCACCCGGCCGATCAACGAAGAAGCGCTGGCCCGGCGCAAGAACCTGCTCCTGCTGATCCAGCTGCGCTGGACCGCCGTGATTGGCCAGATCGCAACCATCCTCGCGGTTTACTTCGGCCTCGGGATCGAGCTGCCGTGGCGGCCCATGGCCGCGGTGCTTGCCGGCCTGGTTCTGCTCAATCTCCTGAGCCTGCTCAGCCTCTGGCGGAAGGCGGAGGTCAGCAATGAGGAGATCTTCGGAACGCTGATCTTCGACGTCGCGGCCCTGACGGCGCAGCTCTACCTCAGCGGCGGCGCCACCAATCCGTTCGTCTTCCTGTTCCTGCTGCAAGTCACTCTTGCCGCCGTCCTTCTCGACGCGTGGACGACCTGGGCATTGGCGGCGATCATCGCCCTCTGCTTTGCAGGGCTGACATTGGAATACGTGCCGCTCGATCTGCCGCCGGACCTCGAGTCCAGCCTGTTCAGCCTGCACGTCGATGGCATGCTGATCTCGTTCGCGCTGAACGCGGTCCTGATCATCGTGTTCGTGAAACGCATCACGCAGAACGTCCGCGAGCGGGATGAGCGCCTCGCCGACCTCCGGCAGCGCCGGGCCGAAGAGGACCACATCGTGCGCATGGGCCTGCTGGCCTCGGGCGCGGCACACGAACTGGGAACGCCGCTGTCCACCATGTCCGTCATTCTCGGAGACTGGAAGCGCATGCCGGCGCTGAAGCGCAATCCCGAGCTCGGCCAGGAAATCGAGGACATGCAGGCGCAGGTGCAGCGCTGCAAGGCCATCGTGACCGGCACGCTCTTGCAGGCGGGCGAGACACGCAGCGAATCCGCAGCCGCGACCTCCCTGTGCCGGTTCCTGGACGATCTGGTGGACGAGTGGCGCACCTCCCGTGGCGGCGCACAGCTTGCCTACGACAATCGCTGCAAGGACGATCTCAGGATCGTCTCGGACACGGGGCTGAAGCAGGTCATCTTCAACGTGCTGGACAATGCCCACGAGGTTTCACCGGGCCGCGTGCGCTTCACGGCGGCGCGCGAAGCCGAGTCCCTCGTTCTGGCGGTCAGCGACGAAGGCCCCGGTTTCCTGCCGGACATGCTGAAAGACCTCGGCACGCCCTATAAGACAAGCAAGGGAAGCCGAGGACGCGGAGTGGGCCTCTTCCTGCTGGTCAACGCCATGCGCAAGCTTGGCGGGCATGTGGAAGCCGTCAACCGCCCGCAGGGAGGCGCGACCGTGACGATGACCATGCCCCTCCACTCGCTTGCCGTGGCAAGGAAACGCGATGACCGATGAGACGCCGCTCCTGCTCATCGTCGATGACGATGAGGCCTTCACCAAGACGCTGAAGCGGAGCTTCGAGCGACGCGAATACCGGGTGCTCGTGGCGGCCGGGCTGGACGAGATGAACGGGCTGCTGAAGGATCACAATCCGGGCTACGCCGTGGTGGACCTCAAGCTCGCGGGCGCGTCCGGCCTGTCCTGCGTGGAAGCGCTGCACGCGCACGATCCGGAGATGCTGATCGTGGTGCTGACCGGCTTCGCGAGCATCGCCACGGCCGTGGAGGCCATCAAGCTCGGCGCCTGCCATTATTTGGCCAAGCCCTCGAACACCGACGACATCGAGGCCGCGTTCAGCAAGGCCGGTGGCAATGCCGGGGTGGCGCTGTCGCAGCGGCCGACCTCGATCAAGACGCTGGAATGGGAGCATATCCACGAAGTGCTGGCCGAGACGGGCTTCAATATCTCCGAGGCTGCCCGGCGGCTCGGCATGCACCGGCGCACTTTGGCGCGTAAGCTGGAAAAGCGGCAGGTGAAGTAAGGCAGCGCCACGTTGCTGCCACGGCCGCTCGGCACTTTGTGCCGGCAAGGGAGACGGAATCGGTGCGAACAGTGAAGATGACGGCCGCGGCTCTGGTGCTGGCGCTGACCACGGGCGGTGCATTGGCGCAGGGTTCGTCAGGTCCCGGCCTTCGGGGCGAGTTCCGCAATGCCTTCGTGGGCGCTGGCATCGCCGCCTGCCAGAAGCTGAAGGATGAGCCGCACGCCGCTCTCCTGCCGCCGGATCTGATCGACCAGTCCTGCACCTGCATCGCGAACAAGGTTGCCGATCGCATGGCCATGAGCGAGGCGCAGAGCCTGATGCTGTTGCTGATCGGCGGTGCCATGCCCGAGGGTGCCGAGCTGGAGCGGCTGCAAACCCTGATGCTTGGCAGCCTTGCGGTCTGCATCAATGAAGTCGACCTGCCGGGGCAGACCCGCTGACGGCACTTACGCCGGCAGGCGCGTGCCGGGCCTGAACGCACGCAGCCGCAGCGCATTGCCGACGACGAACACGCTGGACAGCGCCATGGCGCCCGCCGCGAAGATGGGCGACATCAGCATCCCGTTGACGGGGTAGAGCGCGCCGGCGGCCACGGGTACCAGTGCCACGTTGTAGGCGAAGGCCCAGAACAGGTTCTGGCGCACATTGCGCAGCGTGGCACGCGAGATCTCGACGGCCTCAGCCACCTTGCCGGGATCCGGAGACATCAGGACGACATCTGCGCTTTCCATGGCGACATCGGTTCCGCTGCCGACCGCGATGCCGACCGTCGCCTCGGCCAGGGCCGGCGCATCGTTGATGCCGTCGCCGACAAAGACGACGCTCCGACCCTGCGCGGCAAGGTCCTTCACGGCCTGCACCTTGCCGGCGGGCAACACCTCCGCCGCCACTTGCCGGATACCGAGAGGACGCGCCACGGCATTCGCCACGCGCGCATCGTCGCCGGTGATCATCGCGAGTTCGAGCCCCAGCTCGTGCAGCGCCCGCAGCCCGGCAGGCGCGCCTTCACGCACCGCATCGGCCACCGAGAACACGGCGGCGACGTCTCCATCCACGGCCACGTAGAGCGCAGCCTTGCCCTCCGAGGCCAGCCTTGTGGCGTGCTGCGCGAAGTGGTCCACGCCTAGGCCGGACAGGGCCATCATGCGCGCCGCGCCGACCTCAATCCGCACGCCTTCGACCATGCCCCGCACGCCGTGGCCGGGCAGCGCCTCGAAGGCTGACACCTCGGGGATGTCCAGGCCTCGTGCCGCTGCGGCGTCGACGACGGCACGCGCGATGGGATGCTCCGACCGTGCCTCCAGGGCAGCGGCCCGGCGCAGCGTATCGGCTTCGCCGGCGCCGCCCGTGACGATGAAGTCCGTGAGTTCAGGCCGGCCATAAGTCAGCGTGCCGGTCTTGTCGAACGCGACGATGTCCGCCGAGCCGAGGGTCTGCAGCGCATCGCCCCGCCGGAACAGGACACCCAGTTCGGCGGCGCGCCCGGTTCCCACCATGATCGAGGTGGGGGTGGCGAGGCCCATTGCGCACGGGCACGCCACGATGAGGACGGCCACGGCGTTGACCAAGGCGAGCGGCAGCGAGGGCGAGGGGCCGAGCAGTAGCCACGCCAGGAACGTCACCGCGGCGATGACGAGGATGACGGGGACGAACCAGCCCGTGACGCGGTCCACCAGCGCCTGGATGGGCAGCTTCGCTCCCTGTGCGTCTTCGACCATGCGGATGATCTGCTGGAGAACGGTGTCCTCGCCCACGCCGGTGACGCGGAAGACAAGGCTGCCATTGCTGTTGATCGTGCCTCCCACGACACCGGCGCCCACGGCCTTGGCCACCGGCACGGGCTCGCCGGTGATCATGGCCTCATCCACATAGGAGGAACCCTCCGTAACCACGCCATCAACGGGGATCCGCTCGCCCGGGCGGATCACCACGAGATCGCCGACGGCGAGTTCAGCGACCGGCACATCGACCGGGATGCCGTTGCGCAGGGCATGGGCGGTGTCCGGCTGAAGACCGACGAGCCGGCGGATCGCGTCACCGGTCCGTCCCCGCGCGCGTGCCTCGAGCATGCGGCCGAGCAGGATCAGGGTCACGACGAGGGCTGCCGCCTCGAAGTAGACGTTGCGTGTGCCGCCGGGCATCAGATCCGGCGCAAGGGTCGCGATGGTGGAGTAGATCCACGCCGCGCCTGTACCGATGGCGACGAGCGAATTCATGTCCGGGCCGCCGCGCAGCAGTGCAGGCACGCCCCTGACGAAGAAGCGCCGGCCCGGAAGGGCCAGGATGATCGTCGTCACGACGAACTGGGCCAGCCAGCTGGTGCGTTCGCCAAGGGAGGACATGATGAGGTGGTGCAGTGCCGGCACCATATGCGAACCCATCTCCAGGATGAGCACCGGGAGCGAAAGGGCCAAAGCCAGCATGAAGTCCCGGCGCAGCGTGCGGGCGTCCTCCAGGTCTTCCTCGTCCCGGCGGCGGCGTTCGGTTCCCCCGACAAGCCGGGCCTCGTATCCCGCCTTGGCAATGGCCGCGATGGCTTGCGCGGCGGGTTCGTTCCCCGGCTCATACGTGACGCGCGCTCGGCCGGTCGCGAGGTTCACCGAGGCCGATGCGACTCCCGGCACCTTCTCGAGCGCGCGTTCCACGCGCCGCACGCAGGAGGCGCACGTCATGCCCTGCACGGAAAGGTCGATGGTGTCGTTCTGCTGGCCCGTGATCTTGCTCATGATCCCTACCTCTGCGGAATAGATAGGGTTTCCCCTTGGGGTAAGGTCAAGGCGACTCCGAGTGCAAAGGCATGCTTGACCTTACCCTTGGGGGAGACCCCATCTACAGGGGGAGAGGAGGAACGCTGATGATGACGTTCAACGTAGCCGGGATGACCTGCGGACATTGCGTGAAGGCTGTCACCGAAGCCGTAAGGGATCTGGATCCCGCAGCCGAGGTCCAGGTGGACCTTGCGACCGGCACTGTCCGGGTGAACAGCGAAACAGCGGAGCCGGGCGCAGTCAGCGAGGCGATCCGCGATGCCGGCTACGACGAGGTGTCCGTAGCGGGTTGACCTGCGGCCGGGCGCCCCGGGCGAACTTTCGCCCCGGGTGCGGGGGCATCGAGGCCCCAGCGAAGCACCGCGCCCATGCCGGCTGCACCGGCCCGGATGGCCGCACGGCGCCCCGGGCCGAAATTGAACCCGTGAAGCTGCGCCCCCCAATGCGGCAGCAGTTCGATGCCGGCATCGAAGACAAGCGTCTGGAACGGTGCCAGGGCGGAGGCCGAAGCCGCGGGCTGGCTGAGCAGCGCCTGCTGCACCTCACGGGTGCGCTCATCGAAGCGCAACTCCCGGCGCATCTCGCGGAGATATTCCGCGATCTCCCGCCGGCTTCGCGGAATGTCCTCGGCGCCGAGGCGGCGGGCAATCTCCGCGCTCTCATCCAGATAGCGGTCCTGCAGGCGGGGCGAGAGCAGGGGATCGCGATAGCGGAGGAAGGCGCGCAGGAAGCTGCTGACTTCCGCGACATGCACCCAGGTGAGCAGACGCGGATCATCGGCGGAATAGGGGGTGCCGTCCGGCAGTTCTCCGCGTACGCGGCGATGAATGAGGGCGACCCGCTCGATCAGCCGTTCGGCATCCTCACGCGATCCGTAGGTCGTGGTGCCGATGAACTGCGCGGTGCGACGCAGGCGGCCCGGCATGTCATGTCGAAAGTTCGAGTGGTCCCACACCCCCGCCAAAGCGCCCGGATGAAGCATCTGCAGCATGAGCGCGGACACGCCGCCGATCATCATGCTTGTGAAATCGCCATGCACGCGCCGGATCACGGCGTCGGTTTCGAAGAGGCCCTGCGGCTTCGAAGAGGCGTCTTCCACTTTCCTTGATCGGCCGCCGACCAGACGCCCGACCTCTTTCTGAATAGCGTGCCGAACAAGCCCCACGGACAGCTTTCCCATCTCCGCTTCGCGCGGCTTCCGGCCAGCGCAGATCCGCTGGCCCGGACCCTCTACAACCGGCGAACGGCCGCTTTGGTTTCGCCGAGCAGGGTCCCGTTCGTATCTGCACACGGATGGAACGAACCCGGCGCAGGGTGCATTTCCGGACCATGCTTCAAGGCGCTCGATGTGCCTTCCCCAGACATTCCGAGGACCCGAGATGAGCTACCTGATGGACCCCTACTGGGTCGTGCTGACTTCCGCCGTCGGCATGATCGCCGGCACCGCAATGGCGTGGCTCATGCTGAGCGAGGTCGCCGCGCGGGAGACGGTGCGTCACGACGACGAAAACTGAAGCATCGCCTAGCCCGCCACGACGGCAGGACTTGTAACGCGTGTCCCGCATGTCGGGGGTAAATGTGACCTTGCCAGCCGCCAAGAGCGCGGACCCGGCCCATGCCGATGCCCAGCTCCTCCCATCCTCCGTCTCTCTGCCGGACAGTCAGTCCGCTCCCTCGCGACCGCCGAGCTCGGCGGTCGCCATGCGGCTCGCAAGCCACGCGGAGACGGATCAAGGCTTTGGCCTGTATGTAGCCAGCAGCGAGCGGCGCGCAGACGAGGTCGGCCGGGCCCTCCGGAGGCTGTCGCCGGACGTGGACGTGCTGGTGTTCCCGCCTTGGGACTGCCTGCCTTATGACCGCGCCTCGCCCTCGCGCGAAAGCATGGGCCGGCGCATGGCCGTGCTGGCGCGGATTGCCGAGTATCGAGGCGGACCCTGCGTGCTCGTCACCAGTCCAGAGGCGCTGCTCCAGCGCGTTCCGTCGGCTAAGGGCATCGAATCCGGGTTCCGGACGTTGCGGACCGGCGACAGGATTACGCGTGACGAGATCGCGGCTTTCGCGGACGCCGCAGGTTACACCTGTGACGACCGCGTGGACGAGCCGGGCGAAATCTCCATCCTGGGCGAAGTCATCGACATCTTTCCGGCTGCCGCGGAAGCACCCGTCCGGATTACGCTGAAAGAAGACGCCGTCATCGCCGAGATGCGGCGCTTCGAGCCCGTGAGCCAGCGCACCGAAGACGACGTACAGGAACTGGTGATCGGTCCGGCATCCGAACTGGTGCTGAGCCCTGATGATCCCGGCGAAAGCCTCGCCGTCCGCGAGGAGGGCATGGAGCACCGCGCACCGCTGCTGGGTGCCGAACTGCGCGATGTTCTCACGGTGCTGCCGGACGGATGGCTGGCTCTCGACAGTTTGGCCCGCACCCGATGTGCAGAGGTGCTGGAGGGCGTGGAGGAGGCCTACGAGTCCCAACGCAGTCTCGGGTCAGCCGGCGAGGGCACTGTCCTCGCTCCCGACCGGCTCTACCTCACGGCGGACGAGGTCGAAGCCGGGCTTGCCTCCCGGCCGGAAGTCGACCTCGGCCTCGGTGGCCTTGAAGCCCCGCCCAAATTTGCACGGCAGGCCGGTCCCGCAGCGGCGTTTGCCCGCTTTGTCGGGGAGCGGCTGGACGAGGGCATGCGGGTTGTCGTCGCCGGAATGCCGCAGGAATTGCGACCCCTGCGCCGTGCGCTGAAGCGGGGTCTCGACCGTGTTCCGAAGCACATCGAGAACTGGATCGACATAAAAGCCGAGCGCCCGCCGGACCTGCTCCAGTTCGAGCTGGATGTGGATGAGGGCTTCATCGACCGCGAGGGTGGGCTCCTGCTCGTGGCGGCCTCGGATGTGCTGGGCGGCCGTGTGGCCGCCGCCGGTCAAGAGGACACAAGCCGCCTTCTCGCAGACCCCGACCTGCGCGTCGGCGATGTGGTGATCCACGAGGACCACGGCATTGGCGTCCTCAGGGCGCTTGAGCGGGTCGAGGTCGCCGGCCTGACCTGCGACGCCGTCCGCATCGAATATCACGGCGGACACAGCATTCTGGCTCCGGTGGAGGAGTTCGGCCGCATCTGGCGCTACAGCGCCGAGGAAGAGGCAGTGTCCCTCGACAGGCTCCACACGGATGCGTGGAGCAAGAGACGGATTGCGCTCAGCGCGGAGATCGACCGCACCGCGGAACACCTGGTGGAGGTCGCTCGGGAGCGTGCCGAAACCCCGGGCTTTGTTGCCGAGCCATCGCGCGCCGCCATGAACCGCTTCGCGGCACGCTTTCGCTATCCTGAAACGCCCGACCAGTCGGCTGCCATCGCCGCCGTGCTGGACGATCTGTCCTCCGGGCGGCGGATGAACCGGCTGGTGTGCGGCGATGTGGGGTTCGGCAAGACGGAGGTCGCGCTCCGGGCAGCGGCGGCCGTGGCGCTTTCCGGCAAGCAGGTGGCCGTGATCGCGCCGACCACGGTCCTCGCGCGCCAGCACTTCCTGAACTTCAAGCGCCGCTTCAGCGGCACCGACATCGAGGTCGCGCATCTGTCGCGGCTGGTTTCGGGCGCCGAGGCGAAAGAGGTGCGCGAGCGCCTTGCGGACGGATCCATCGACATCGTCGTCGGCACACATGCCGTCGCCGGCAAGAGCGTGAGCTTCCACGATCTTGCGTTGCTCGTCATCGATGAGGAGCAAAAATTCGGCGCGGCCATGAAGCAGTCCATCCGCTCTCTCGCGCCGGACGCGCATCTCCTCACCATGACCGCGACGCCGATCCCGCGCACATTGCAACTGGCGATGATCGGCATCGAGGATGTCAGCGTCATCGCGACGCCGCCCGCTCGCCGCCGGCCCATCCGAACCTTCCTCGCCCCGTTCGACCCGGCCACGACACGCACCGCGCTGCTCCGCGAGAAGCGGCGCGGGGGGCAGAGCTTCGTCGTGGTGCCGCGCATCGAGGAAATTGCAGACCTCCAAGCCCGGCTCGCCGAACTCGCACCGGAGCTCGACCTTCGCGTCGCTCATGGCGAGATGCCGGGCGATGAGATGGACGAGGTGATGGTAGACTTCGCGGACGGACGCGGCGACGTGCTGTTGGCCACCAACATCATCGAAAGCGGGCTGGACGTGCCGCGCGCCAACACCATGCTGGTCTGGCGGGCCGACCTGTTCGGTTTGGCGCAACTGCACCAGCTGCGCGGACGGGTGGGCCGCGGGCGCTCGCAAGGCGTCGCCTACCTGCTGACTGATCCGGATACGGAAGTGCCCGATGCCACCCGTGCGCGGCTCTCAACGCTCGTGGCGCACGACCGGCTGGGCTCGGGCCTCGCCATCAGCACCCGCGATCTCGACATGCGAGGTGCGGGCGACCTGCTGGGCGAGGATCAGGCCGGCCACGTGAAGACAGTGGGAACCGCGCTGTACCAGAGGCTGCTGGCTCGTGCGGTGCTCGTCGCCCGAGGGGAAATTTCGGGCCCGGACTGGACGCCGGAACTCCACCTGTCGAGCCGAGGCTCGCTGCCGGAAAGCTACATCCCCGACGCCACTCTGCGCCTCAATCTGTATGCGCGGCTGGCCCGCTTGCAGGACGCGTCCGAGGTCGAGGCTTTTGCCGAAGAACTGGAGGACCGGTTCGGTCCGCCGCCGGACGAGACAATAGATCTGCTGGATCTTGCCGGCATCAGGACGGCTGCGCTGCGTGCCGGGATCGCGCGCATCGACCTCGGCCCCAAGGCCGCGGCCTTCGCGTTCCGAGCCGGCGGCGAGCTCAAGGGCTTCAAGCCGCCAGAGGGCACGATGCTGAAGGACGGGCGGCTGATCTGGCCGAGCGAGAACGGGCAGGAGCACGCATTGGCCGCCATAAGGCGGTTGCTCGACGGATTGGCAGGCTAGGCCGCTAGGCCGGGTCGAGAGCAAAGCCGCGCCCGCCGGCGCGCTCGACATGTATGCCGTTGTGTCCGTCGGCCAGTTCGACGCAACCCTTCTCGAACCATTCGGCGACGGAGCGCGCAACATCGTCCGGGCAGCGCCACAGCGTCAGGGTGTAGGCGGCCGGCGCTTCGCTGTCGCACCATGCCTTGGTGATGACGGAGCGCAGTTCGGCCGGCATGCTCTGGATGATGGCGGCGATGAGCTTGAGTTCCTCGGCCTGCCGGCTGCGGCTGGCCACCTGAACCCCAAGCACCGCAACGCTGCTCAGGGCCGTGGTCGCGTTGCGACCGTCCTGGCCTCGGCGGCGCGCTGCCGCCTCAAGAACTTCCGGTTCGTGCGACGGCACCCGCAAAATCTCAGTCATCCGCTCATCCCGCACCCGGTTCACGCTCCTGAGGAGCGCGAACGCAGGAGGATTGTAGATGCTGTCGGCAGGAGAAGAAAAGACACCTCTCGCCTATGGAGGCTAACGCGGTTGCGGACTGTTGGTCGGTGCCGGATCCGCTGGCGCCGTGGCCTCGACCGGAGCACGGTCGAACGAGAGCCAGAAGATGACCAGGGCCAGAACGAGGATGACGCCCACTCCCATCGCCATCGCCATTCCACGTTGGGGTTTTACCTGCTGCGCCATGATCGTGCTCCCTGAAACGGTACAACGCACCGAGACGATGGGACGATCCCCCGGGGCTTCCGATTAAAAGAAAGCCGAGCGCCACGGCGGCAGCTTGGATCCACCCGGCAGTGGCTGCGTTGTGGAGACGGTTCAGCATGCGCTAACCCGGTGGGCCTTCGGCGCTTTCCCACTTGCCCGATCCCCGCTAGGCACAGCCATGCCGTCCAAAACCGAAGGCCCAGATGCCGCCGAGTGAGCCGCTCCCGCAGATGATCCATGCAGAGGTGCCGACGGGCTCCGGCGCTCCTTCTACCGAGAACGCCCGCACGCTGGAGCGCGCCATCGGGGGGCAGGTGAGGGCGCTACGGCGTTCGCATGAGCTCTCGGTCTCCGATCTCGCCTCGGCGGCCCGCATTTCGGCCGGCATGCTGTCGAAGATCGAGAACGGGCAGATCTCGCCCTCCCTCGCCACTCTGCAGGCCATCTCCGGCGCCCTCAGCGTGCCGATCACCACCTTGTTCGCGAGCTTCGAGGAGCGGCGCGACTGTTCCTATGTGAAGGCGGGGCAGGGTGTCGTCATCGAGCGGCGCGGCAGCAAGGTCGGGCACATCTACCAGCTTCTCGGCGGCATGCTCGGCGGGGAAGTGGTCGTCGAGCCCTACCTGATCACGCTGCGCGAGGAGGCGCAGCCGTTCTCGGGCTTCCAGCATGCCGGCACGGAATTCATCTACATGCTGAGCGGCGAGGTAATCTACCGGCATGCCGACCAGACCTATCACCTCCATCCCGGAGACTCGATCCTGTTCGATTCAGGGGCGCTGCACGGGCCCGAACGGCTCGTCGTTTCGCCCATGAGCTATCTCTCCATCATCGTCTACAGCCGTCAGGGAAGCTG
Source organism: Terrihabitans rhizophilus (assembly GCF_033898525.1). Classification (NCBI taxonomy): domain Bacteria; kingdom Pseudomonadati; phylum Pseudomonadota; class Alphaproteobacteria; order Hyphomicrobiales; genus Terrihabitans; species Terrihabitans rhizophilus. Next base: position 179,761 of record NZ_JAXAFJ010000003.1, read on the forward strand.
AGCGCTGGACCGCGTCCGCCGGCGCTCCTAGCATGCGGCGCGAAGGAGGAATGGCATGGAAACCAACGAGATCTATCGTGGCCGCCTCATCGACCACATCCAGCTCGTCGTTGCCGACCTGGCTGCGAGCCGCCGGTTCTACGAAGCCGTCTTCGATGTTCTGGGCATTCCGCTCGGCGGCTCGGCCAAAGACTATTTCTGGGCGGATGAGCTTTTCATCTCATCCTCTGAGAGCGAGGCGGCGCAGGGTCATCTCACCGGCCGCCATCATCTTGCCTTCCAGGCCGGCAGCCGGGAAATGGTCGACGCGTTCTACCACGCAGCCCTTGCCGCCGGCGGAACCGACAACGGAGCGCCGGGCGAACGCGCCTACCATCCCGGCTATTACGCCGCCTTCGTGCTGGACCCGGACGGCAACAACATCGAGGCCGTGCATCACGGCGCGGCGGTGCGGAGCGCAGCTTCGATCAAGGTGACCTTCTAGCCGCGCTGGACCGGGCGCGCCGCACCCCGGTGTGGAGAGCCGCAGGGCACAGCCTGCGGCTCCCGGTTGCTGAAGCGTTCAGGCTCCCTTGTACTTGCGGGCAAGGGCTTCCGCCCCCCGCGCGAGGATGCCCGTGTCGAGCCCCACTGCGGTGAACAGGCAGCCGGCGGCCATGTATTTGCGCGCCAGCGTCTCGTCGCCGGTCAGGATGCCGGGACGATTGCCAGCGGCAACGATGCGGCGGATCGCCTTCTCGATCAGGTCCACCACGTCCGCGTGGCCCTGATTGCCAAGGTGGCCCATCGCGGCGGAGAGGTCGCCGGGTCCGATGAAGACGCCGTCCACGCCGGGGACAGCCGCAATGGCCTCGATGTTCTCGATGCCGAGTTCGCTTTCCACCTGGACGAGGATGCAGATCTCCTCATGCGCGCGACGGTGATAATCGGCGATGCGCCCGAAGCGGGATGCGCGGGAGACGCCGGCGAAGCCGCGCATGCCGTCGGGCGCGAAGCGCGTGGCCTCGACAGCCGCGCGCGCCTCGTCGGCGGTTTCGACCATCGGGATCAGGAAGCTCTGCACGCCGATGTCGATGTAGCGTTTGATCTCGATCTTGTCGTTCATCGGCACGCGGACGATGGGCTGCGTGCGGTATTCCATCATGGCCTGCAACTGGCCGAGCACCGAGCGCACATCGTTGGGAGCATGCTCGGCGTCGATCAGCAGCCAGTCGAAGCCGGCGCCGGCCAGCACTTCCGTGGTGACATTGCTGGCAAGGCTGCTCCACAGCCCGATCTGTTGCTCGCCGGCCATGATGGCGCGCTTGAAGTGGTTGATGGGCAGATCCATGGCAGTGGCCTTCTCGGTAGTGGGAAAGGTCCGCTATTCGGCGAGCGCTTCGCGGCGCTTGCGGAACAGGGCGGGTGACATCAGCGCGACCAGCATCAGGGCGACGATGCCGAGCAGCACGGCGCTGATGGGGTGGGTCAGGAACACGGTGGCGTCGCCGTCGGACAGCATCATCGCGCGGCGGAAGTTCTCCTCCAGCTGCGGGCCGAGGACGAGGCCGAGCAGGAGCGGTGCGGGCTCCACGCCGATCTTGATGAAGAAGTAGCCGATGCCCGCGCAGGCCAGCATCACCCACACATTGAAGAGGCTGTTCGAGATGCCGTAGGTGCCGATGCAGCAGAACAGCACGATGGCGGGGAACAGCAGCCGGTATGGGATCTTGAGCATCGAGACCCAGATGCCGACGAGCGGCAGGTTGATGATCAGCAGCATCAGATTGCCCGTCCACATGCTGGCGATGAGGCCCCACACCAGTTCGGGCTGTTCGGTCATGACCTGCGGGCCGGGCTGGATGCCCTGCATCATCAGGGCGCCGATCATCAGCGCCATCAGGGCGTTGGCAGGGATGCCGAGCGTCAGAAGCGGGATGAAGCTGGTCTGCGCTCCGGCATTGTTGGCGGCTTCGGGGCCGGCCACGCCCTCGATGGCGCCCTTGCCGAAGCGGGAAGGGTCCTTCGCCAGCTTCTTCTCCACCGCATAGGAGGTGAAGGGCGGCAGCGCCGCGCCGCCGCCGGGCAGCACGCCCAGCATGGAGCCAATGGCTGTGCCGCGCAGCATTGCGGGGAAGGCAGCCTTGAGGTCCGCCTTGCTGGGCATCAGGTCGCGGATCGACTGCTTGATGAGCACCCGCTCCTGCTTGCGCTCCAGATTGGCGATGATCTCGCCGAGGCCGAACAGGCCCATGGCGACCGGCACGAAATCGAGCCCGTCCGAAAGCTCCGGGATCCCGAAGGTCATGCGGGCGGCGCCGGAGTTCACGTCGATGCCGACAAGTCCGATCAGGAGGCCGAGCACGACCATCGCCAGCGACTTCGCCACCGAGCCGTGGGCGAGGATGACCGCCGCGAAGAGGCCGAGCACGAGCAGGCTGAAATATTCGACCGCAGTGAACTTCAGCGCCAGGATCGAGAGCGGGATGCTGAGTGCAACGATGACGACCGTCGCTACGCTGCCGGCGAAGAAAGACGAGATCGCGGCGATGGCCAACGCCGGGCCGGCGCGGCCCTGCTTGGCCATCTCGTGCCCGTCGATGCAGGTCACGACGGAAGAGGTCTCGCCCGGCACATTGACCAGGATCGCGGTGGTCGAGCCGCCGTATTGCGCGCCGTAGAAGATGCCCGCGAGCATGATCATGGACGAGGACGGATCGAGCCCGAAGGTGAAGGGCAGCAGCAGGGCCACGGTCGGGATTGGCCCGATGCCCGGCAGCACGCCGATCGCGGTCCCGATCAGCACGCCGATCAGGCAGAACATGAGGTTCTCGGGCGTCAGCGCCGTCGAGAAGCCAAGGGCAAGATTGGTGAAGAGATCCATGATCGCGGTGTTCCGATCACCAGGGCCAGACGGGGATCGGAAGGTTGAGCACCTTCACGAACAGGAGAACGGCGCAGGCGGTCAGCACGACCGAGAAGATCACGCTCTCGAAGAACCTGTGCTCAGGACCCGCGAAACCTGCGATCACCACCGTGGACAGCGAGGCAATCGCGAGGCCGGCGCTCTCGGCCAGCAGGGCAAACACGCCGACCGCGAGCAGGATGCCCGGCAGCGGGCGCAGGTGGATGCGCTCTATCCCGCGGCCTTCGCCGCCGCGGAACAGGCCTTTTGCGGTGAAGAACAGACCGAACGCCATGAGGATCAGCGCGATGGCGCGCGGCATGTAGCCGGGCCCCATCTCCGCGGCGTTGCCGATGGACAGCTTCGTGGTGGCGAGGAGCGTGCCCCCCGAGACCAGGATGAGGAACGCGCCGAACAGCGCGTCCTGCAGGTCGATCTTGCGTCCGGTCATGATGCGCTCCGTCAGCCGCCGACTTTGATGCCGGCTTCGCGGATGATCTCGCCGTAGGACTTGATGCTGTCCGACATCCAGGTCTTGAACTCGTCCGGGGTGCCGGGCCGCACCTTGCCGCCCTGCTCGGCGATCTTCTCCTGGATTTCCGGCGTGGCCAGGATCTTCTGCAGTTCGCTGTTGAGGCGCGCGACCATCTCCGGCGGCGTGCCGCCCGTGGTCATGATGCCCTGCCAGGTGCCTGCGCCCTCGGCGGCCAGTCCGGCTTCCTTGAAGGTGGGCACGTCGGGGATGCTGGAAATGCGCTCGTCACCCGTGACGGCGAGGCCCGTGATCTGCTTGTTGGTGACGAAGGGCAGGGTGGCGGTGACGCCGTTGATGATCACATTGCTTTCGCCGGCGACGACGGCGCGCGAGGCGGCGGAGCCACCCTTGTAGGGGACCATCTTCCAGTCGATGCCGAGGCCCTTGGCCACCTGGATCGAGGTGATGTGGTTCATGCCGCCGACGCCGGAGGTGGCGACCGCGAGCTTGCCCGGATTGGCCTTGGCGTAGTCCGTGAGTTCCTTGACCGACTTGAGCTCGGTCGAGGGGTTCACCGCCAGCACATAGGGGCCAAACATCACCATGCCGACCGGCGCCAGATCCTTCTCCACATTGTAGGTCAGGTCCGGGAACAGGCTCGGAGCCGTTGCCACGGAACCCACATCGGCGAGAAGCAGCGTATGGCCGTCGGGACGGGCCTTGGCTACGGCATCGGCGCCGAGATTGCCGGCGGCGCCGGGCTTGTTCTCGACCACCACCGACTGCCCGATGGCTTCGGACAGCTTCGGCGAGATCAGCCGCGCCAGAATGTCGGAGGTGCCGCCCGGGGCATAGGGGACGATGAGGCGCACGGGGCGCTGGAATTCCTGAGCCGTGACCGGCGCGGACATCCCGACAGACAGTGCAGCCACCGCAAGCGCGGCCTTGATCGAATTCAAAACCATATCGTTCCTCCCAGAACGCGTTTCCGGGCGCACGCCGTTAACCGACGCCGCCTCTGTGCCGTGCACATAGCAGTGCCGCGTGGGACGCATGGTAGTGGACATCCGATCCAGCATCGAACTAGTTTAGGCATTGATCGATACCATTTTTGAATAGATGTTCGAGCTCAGCCAGCTACGCTGCTTCGTCGCCGCCGCCGAGGAACTGCATTTCGGCCGCGCCGCCGCGCGCCTGAACCTGACCCAGCCGCCGCTCAGCCGGCAGATCCAGCTGCTCGAGCATATTCTCGAGGTCCGGCTGTTCGACCGCACCAGCCGCTCCGTACAACTGACGCGGGCCGGCCAAAATTTCCTGCCGGAAGCACGCCGTCTTCTCCGCTTTGCCGATGCGGCGGCTCTGGCCGCCCGCCGGACGGCCCGCGGCGAGGCCGGCTCCGTCAGCCTCGGCTTCACGGCGGTTTCGGGCTACGAGTTCCTGCCCCGGCTCATCACCCTGTTCCGGGCCGAGGCGCCGGACATCGATCTCGTGCTGCGGGAGATGGTCTCGGCCGACCAGATCGAGGCGCTGACGTCCGGGCGCATCGATATCGGCCTCATCCGCGCACCCTTCGACCGCCGGGAGTTCAATTCGTTCTGCGTAGTGCGGGAGCCGCTCGTGCTGGCGGCGCCCGTCGACCACAGGCTTGCCTCGGCGGCCGATGTCACGCTGGAAGACCTCGACCGCGAGCCCTTCATCGCCTACTCGCCCTATGAGGCGCGCTACTTCTACGATCTTCTGGCAACGAGTTTCGGGGAGGCCGGCATCCAGCCTTCCTACGTGCAGTTCATCAGCCAGATCCACTCCGTCCTTGGCCTGGTGCGGGCGGGGCTCGGCCTGGCACTAGTGCCGGCTTCGGCGGCCAATCTGCGCTTCGACGGCGTGGTTCTGCGTCCGATGCACACCAAGCGGCTGGCGGAACTGCACATGGCATGGCGGCGCCAGAACACGGATCCTGCCATCGAGACGCTGACGGGGCTGGTGATGTCCTACATGCCGGATGCGACCGTGGACCTGAACGCCGCGCGCGGGAAGCCGGCCTAGACCTGCTGCGCTGAAGCCAGTCGCGCCCGGGCTCCCGACCGGCTTCAAGGCCGGTGCGCAAACCCGCCGATCAGACTAAATGATGGGACGACCGCCCCACTGGAGGCCGGTGAAGCCGCACGGAACCTCATGCACAGCCTTCGAACGCGTCTTCGCAGCCTCTATTACGGCCACTCGCTGGCTGCGGTGCGTTTCCAGTGGACGGTCATGGCCATCGACCTGGCCATCATCGTCTTCTTCCTGGCCACGCCCCTGCTCAGCAACCGGCTGATCTTCTACTGGATCGACTACACGGCTGCCGCCTTCGTGGCCGCCGACCTCGTGGCGCGGGGGCTTGCGGCGCGCGAACCGATCCGCTGGGCGCGGCGGCTCGACGTCTGGGTGGACATCTTCGTGCTGGCAACGCTGCTGGCGCCTCTGTGGCTCGTCAATCTCAGCTTCCTGCGGATCCTCAGGCTATGGACCCTGTCGCGCACGGAGATCATCTGGCGGCCGCTGCGGCGCAGCGGATGGGCGGAATGGGAAAGCGCCGCCCGGGCGGTGATCAACCTCATCACCTTCCTCTTCGTCACCACCGGCTTCGTCTATACGAGCTTCGCCGGGCAGGTAGAGGGGCTGAACACCTATGTGGACGCCCTCTACTTCACGGTCGCGACCGTCACGACCACGGGCTTCGGCGACATCACCCTGCCCGGCACTTGGGGCAAGCTGACCTCCATCGTTGCCATGATCATCGGCATCTCGCTGTTCGTGCAGCTGGCGCAAGCCATCTTCCGGCCTCGCAAGGTGACGTTCGCCTGCCCCAAATGCGCGCTCATGCGGCATGAGCCGGACGCTGTGCACTGCAAGGCGTGCGGTGAACTGCTGGCGATCCCGAACGACGGTTCCTGAACCTAGGCTTCGGTCGGCTCCGGCCGGGGGGCCGTCCGCACGGCGGCGTCCACCGCACTTGCGGCCTGGAACGCAGGATCCGCCAGGATGTCGCCGGTGATCTCCGCAATGGATCGCACGCCGGTCAGCGACATGGCGACCCGCATCTCCTTCTCGAACAAGTCGAGCAGGTTCGTCACGCCGGCTTCGCCCGCCGTCGCGAGCGCCCAGAGGAAGGCGCGGCCCAGCAGCACGCAATCGGCGCCGAGTGCGATCATGCGCACCACGTCGAGCCCGGTGCGGATGCCGGAATCGGCCAGCACTGTGATGTCGCTCTTCACCGCATCGGCGATGGCCGGCAGGGCCTTGGCCGAGGACAGCACGCCGTCGAGCTGGCGCCCGCCATGGTTCGACACCACGATCCCGTCCGCCCCGAAGCGCACCGCGTCCCGGGCGTCATCGGGATCGAGGATGCCCTTGATGATCATCGGGCCCTTCCAGAACTCGCGGATCCATTCGAGGTCCTTCCATGAGATCGACGGGTCGAAATTGTTGCCGAGCCAGGCGATGTAGTCTTCCAGCCCGGTCGGCTTGCCGAGATAGAGCGAGACATTGCCGAGATCGTGCGGCCGGCCTTTCACGCCGACATCCCACGCCCATTGCGGATGGCGGAGCGCCTGGAAGATGCGGCGCATGGGGCCGCCCTTGCCCGACATGCCGGAATGGCGGTCGCGGTAGCGTGCGCCGGGTACCGGCATGTCGACGGTGAAGGCAAGCGTGGTGATGCCGGCTTCCTGCGCCCGCTCCAGAGCGTGTTTCATGAAGCCCCGGTCGCGCAGCACATAGAGCTGGAACCAGATCGGCGCGCTGCTCTGGCTCTGCACCTCGTGGATGGGGCAGGCCGAGACGGTGGACAGCGTGAACGGAACGCCCTTGCGTGCCGCCGCCCGTGCAGCCTGCACCTCGCCGCGCCGCGCATACATCCCGCACAGGCCGATCGGTGCGAGGGCCACCGGCATGGCCAGCTTCTGGCCGAACAATTCCGTTTCCAGGCTGAGCGTGGACACGTCGCGCAGCACGCGCTGCTTGAGCGCGAGACCGGCAAGGTCCTCCACATTGCGGCGCAGCGTGTACTCGCCGTAGGCGCCGCCATCGGCATAGTGGAACAGGAAGGGCGGCACCTTGCGGCGGGCGGCCTCGCGGTAGTCGGTTGGCGACGAGATGATCATCTGGCTTGCTCCGGCATTGCCTCAGGCGGCATCTGCCGTTCTGGAATCCATGTTGGAGAGCTTGTCGGGTACAGGACCTCCATAGGCCCAGTCCAGCAGTTCCGCGGTGTGCACGATGGGGATCGCCGTGCCCGACGCGATCTGCGTGATGCAGCCGATATTGCCGGCGGCGATGATGTCGGGCGCTATGCTCTCGATGTTGCGCACCTTGCGCTCTTTCAGCCGCCCGGCGATCTCCGGCTGCAGGATGTTGTAGGTGCCGGCAGACCCGCAGCAGATATGGCCTTCCGGTACGTCGCGCACGGTGAAGCCCGCGCGCTCCAGAAGCAGCTTCGGCGGCAGCGTGACGTTCTGGCCGTGCTGCAGCGAGCAGGCGGAATGGTAAGCCACCGCCGTGCCGCGCCGCGCCTGCTGCGGAAGGTCGAGCGTCATCAGGTATTCGGTGATGTCGAGCGTCTTGCTCGAAACAAGCTTTGCCTTCTCGGCATAGTCGGGATCGCGCTGGAGCAGGTGCGCGTAGTCCTTGATGGTGGTGCCGCAGCCCGAGGCGGTGATGATGACGGCGTCGAGGCCGCTGGCGATCTCGCGGGCCCAGACATCGACATTGTTGCGGGCCAGCGCCAGCGCCTCCTGCTCGCGGCCCATATGGTGCGGCAACGCTCCGCAGCAGCCTTCCCCGGCGGCGTGGAACACCTCCACCCCGAACCGCGCCAGCAGCCGCCGCGTGGCGGCATTGATGCCGGGATCGAGCACGGATTGCGCGCAGCCGCCGAGGATGGCGACGCGGGCGCGCCGGGGCATCGCCAGTTCGGGAGCAGTGGTGTCCGCCCGCTTCAGCGGCGCGTGCGGCGCGAGGCGCAGCATCGCCGCCAAGCGGGTGAAGGGGCCGCCAAGTGCATCGAAGGCGCCGGCAAGCGGGCGCCCGAGACGGGCGGCACCCAGCGCCAGTCGGAAGCGGCGGGGATGCGGGAGAACGGCCGAAACGAGCGCGCGCGTCAGCCGGTCCCCTAGCGGGCGCTTGTAGGTGCGCTCCACATGGGCGCGGCCCATATCGATGAGGTGCATGTAGTCCACGCCCGAGGGGCAGGTGGTGGTGCAGGCGAGGCACGACAGGCAGCGGTCCAGATGGAGGGCGATCTCCTTGTTGGCCGGCTTGTCGTTCTCCAGCATGTCCTTCATCAGGTAGATGCGGCCGCGCGGGCTGTCGAGCTCGTTGCCGAGTTCCAGATAGGTGGGGCATGTCGCGGTGCAGAAGCCGCAATGCACGCATTTGCGGATGATGGCGTCGGCCTCGGCCAGTTCCGGCTGGGCCAGCTGTGCGGCTGAGAATTCGGTGCGCATGTCAGGTCATCCTGCCGGGGTTCAGGATACCCCCGGGATCGAGGCTGTGTTTCAGGCGGCCGGCGAGGGCGGCGAGCGCGGGCGGCTGCGGCTGGAAGGCCGCGATATCGGGGAACCTGCCCGCTCCGCGAACCAGAGTGGCGTGGCCACCGGCCGCGGACACGGCAGCCCGGATGGTCCCGGACTGGGCGTCCGCCGCATCGTCCAGCACTTCGAGCCAGACCAGCCCGCCGGACCAGTCATAGAAATGGCGGACCCGGGCCGAGCGCGCGATCGTCTCGACCATCTCGGCCGCGCGCGTCGGCGTTACGCTGAGGCGCCAGAGTGGCGTCTCCCCGCCCGCAAAGAAGAGCGCGTCGCGCAGGTGCTGCCACAGGGCGGTGGAGCGCGGCTCCTCGATCACGGTGATGTTCGCGCTGGTTCCCAGTCCCTCGATAAGCTTGGCGGTGCGGTAGGTGACCGAGGGGCCGAAGCCCTCCACGCGGAGCAAGGCGACGGATTGACCCGAGAGCCCGAAATCTGCTGGCAGCAGGGCCGATGTTCCGGCCGGGATGTGGGCCGCTCCAGAAACTTCCCACGATGAGCCCATGGCGCTGCACAGCACTTCCACCGCCGCCGCATCGGGCAGGCCGAGCACGGCGAGGGTGGACGCGGTCTGCGGACGCGGCAGCACCTTGAAGGTGATGTCGGTCACCAGAGCGAGCGTGCCCCACGATCCAGCGATCCCGCGCGACAGGTCATAACCCGTGACGTTCTTCACCACGCGTCCACCGGCCTTGAAGGGCGTCCCTGCGCCGGTGACGCCCTTGAGGCCGAGCACGTGGTCGCGGGCGGCACCGGCCTTGATGCGGCGCGGCCCGCTGATATTCCCGAGCAGGATGCCGCCCAGCGTGCCGGAACCCGGCTCACGCCCGAACAGCGGCCCCGTGTCCATGGGCTCGAAGGCCAGCGACTGGTCGTGCTCGGCAAGCGTGCGTTCGATCTCCGCCATCGGCGTTCCGGCACGCGCCGAGAGCACCAGTTCATCGGGCTCGTACAGCGTGATGCCGGAGAGGGCGCTCATATCGACCACATGGTCGGCCACCACGGCACGGCCCCAGCCGCGCTTGCTGCCGTGGCCGATAAGCTCGACCGTCTCGCCGCGCGAGGCGCAGGCGCGCAGCAGGTCGGCGGCTTCCGTTTCGGATCGGGGGGTGAAGCTGGCCATGGCCTAGAACCGCGGGATGTCGGGGAAGGGAAGCGCCCCCTTGTGGATGTGCATGCGGCCCAGCTCCGCGCAGCGGCAGAGCTGCGGAAATACCTTGCCCGGATTCAGCAGCGCCTTCTCGTCGAACGCGCATTTGACGAGTTGCTGCACGGCAAGATCATCCTCGCTGAACATGGTTTCCATCAGGTCGCGCTTCTCGACGCCGACGCCATGCTCACCGGTCAGCACGCCGCCGACCTCGACGCATAGCCTGAGGATATCCGCGCCGAAGTGCTCCGCCTTTTCGAGGTCGTTCTCCTTGGCGGCGTCGTACATGATGAGCGGGTGCAGGTTGCCGTCGCCCGCGTGGAACATGTTGGCGACGCCGAGCCCGTACTGCTCGGACATCTCCTTCATGCGTCGCAGCACGAGCGGCAGCGCCTTGCGGGGGATGGTGCCGTCCATGCAGTAATAGTCGGGCGAGATGCGGCCAATGGCCGGGAAGGCGGCCTTGCGCCCGGCCCAGAACACCTGCCGCTCGGTTTCCGACTGCGACACGCGCAGATGGGTGGCGCCCTCGTTCCGGGCGATCTCCTCGACGCGGGCGATGAGGTGATCGACCTCGCCCAGCGGGCCGTCGAGCTCCACGATCAGCAGCGCCTCGACATCCAGCGGATAGCCAGCGTGGACATAGTCCTCGGCGGCGTGGATGGCGGGGCGGTCCATCATCTCCATGCCGGCCGGAATGATCCCCTCGCCGATGATCGCGGCAACACAGGCGCCCGCGCCCTCGCTGGTGGGGAAGCCGAGCAGCACGGCGCGTGCGGTCTCCGGTGCCTGAAGGATGCGCACGGTGACCTCGGTGACGAGGCCGAGCAGGCCCTCCGATCCCGTCATCAGGGCGAGGAAGTCGTAGCCCTCGGAATCGAGATGCTTGCCGCCGAGGCGCACCACCTCGCCGTTCATAAGCACGATCTCGAGCCCCAGCACATTGTTGGTGGTAAGGCCGTATTTCAGCGAATGAACGCCGCCGGAGTTCTCGCCGATATTTCCGCCGATGGAGCAGGCGATCTGAGACGAGGGGTCCGGCGCGTAATAGAAGCCGGCATGCATGACGGCCTTGGTGATGGCGAGGTTGGTGACGCCCGGCTGCACCACGACGGCGCGGTTCGTGAAGTCGATGTCGAGGATGCGGTTGAACCGCGACATCACCAGCAGCACGCTGTCCTCGAGCGGCAGCGCACCGCCCGAGAGCGAGGTGCCGGAGCCGCGCGGCACCACCCGGATGCCCATCTCGTAGCAATAGCGCAGCACCTCGGAGACCTGCTGCACCGTCTGCGGCAGCACCACCACCATGGGCATCTGACGGTAGGCTGTCAGGCCGTCGCTCTCGAACGGGCGCAGCCCATCGGGATGATGCACGACGCCTTCGCCGGGCACGATCCTCTGAAGGGCAGCGACGATCTCGCCGCGGCGTTCGAGAACGCCTTCAAGTGGGGCCGGCATGGCCAGGAATGTCATCTTGAGCGAAGCTCCGGGAGGCGTGCTGTTGCCGCGCTGGACGGGGGCTGTCGCTCGCACGCGGCCCAGAAGGCCTTGAAGCCTTCGGCAGGTTAGAATCGTCCCAGGCACTCGTGTGGTCAAGGCTTGCGGGCGTGTTCGGTACGGTTTGTGATCACGCCGCGCCCGCAGGTTCGGCACGCCGGGAGCATTTCCCTTCCAAATGCAGGGCAGCCAAACGCCTGCGGGTCGTTGCGGCCCCGTGGCGGCGGAGTTATCAAGCCTCGACTTCGAGGATCGGCTGGACGCCCGTGCCTCCTCCACCTCCCGGCACCGCATCGGCGTGACATGGACCTGCTGAAACGCTTCTTCGCCTATTACGCGCCTTACAAGGGGCTGTTCGCGCTCGACTTCTCCTGCGCGGTGCTGTCGGGGCTGCTCGAACTCGGCTTTCCGATGGCGGTGAAGCTGTTCATCGACGACCTGCTGCCCGCGCAGGACTGGACGCTGATCCTGCTGGCGGCCGGCGGCCTTCTGGCGATCTACCTGCTCAATACGGGGCTGATGGTGGTGGTCACCTATTGGGGCCACATGCTGGGCATCAACATCGAGACGGAGATGCGCCGGAAGGCGTTCGACCATCTGCAGAAGCTGTCCTTCAGCTTCTACGACGAGCAGAAGACCGGCCATCTCGTGGCCCGCATCACCAAGGACCTCGAGGAGGTGGGCGAGGTTGCCCATCACGGGCCCGAGGACGTGTTCATCGCGGTGATGACCTTTGTCGGCGCCTTCCTGCTGATGCTCTCCGTCAATGTCGAGCTGGCGCTGATCACGGCCGTGATCGTGCCCGTCACGGCTTGGCTGACCAGCCTCTACGGCAGCCGCATGACGCAGAACTTCCGCAAGCTGTTCGGCCGGGTGGGGGATTTCAACGCCCGCATCGAGGAGAATGTCGGCGGGATGAGGGTGGTGCAGGCTTTCGCCAACGAGGACCACGAGCGGGCTCTTTTCGCGCGCGATAACGCCAATTACCGCAAGACCAAGCTGGACGCCTACCGCATCATGGCGGCGTCCATGTCGCTGTCCTATCTCGGCATGCGGCTGACGCAGGTGGTCATCATGATCGCCGGCACATGGTTCGTCATCCGGGGCGAACTGACGAATGGCGGCTTCATCAGCTTCCTCCTGCTGGTCACGGTGTTCTTCCGGCCCATCGAGAAGATCAACGCGGTGCTGGAAATTTACCCGAAGGGCATTGCGGGCTTTCAAGGCTACCTGAAGCTGCTCGAAACGGCGCCTGATATCGCCGATCGCCCCGGCGCCGTGGACGTGCCGGCCCTCAAGGGCGACATCCGCTATGAGGGCGTAACGTTCGGCTATGGCGGCAAGACCCCGGTGCTGAACGGCGTGGACCTGCATCTGCGGGCGGGGGAGACGGTAGCCTTTGTCGGTCCGTCGGGTGCTGGCAAGACCACGATCTGCTCGCTGCTGCCCCGCTTCTATGAGGCTCAGTCCGGCCGGATCACGGTCGACGGCATCGACATCCGGGACATGACGCTCGCCTCACTGCGCCGCCAGATCGGCATCGTGCAGCAGGACGTGTTCCTGTTCGCCGGCACCATCCGCGAGAACATCGCCTATGGGCGGCTGGATGCTTCCGAGGTCGATATCCTGCAGGCGGCAAGCCGTGCGCGCCTGACCGAGGTGATCGCGGCCCTGCCGAACGGGCTGGACACCCTGATCGGCGAGCGTGGCGTCAAACTGTCCGGCGGGCAGAAGCAGCGCCTCGCCATCGCGCGCATGTTCCTGAAGAACCCGCCCATCCTGATCCTGGACGAGGCCACCTCGGCTCTCGACAGCGAGACGGAACAGGCGATCCAGCAGAGCCTCGAACAACTCGCGGTGGGGCGCACCACGCTCGTCATCGCGCATCGGCTGGCGACGATCCGCAACGCGGATCGGATCGTGGTGGTGACGCAGGACGGCATCGCGGAGCAGGGCCGGCACGCAGACCTCGTCGCACAGCGCGGCGTCTACCGCCGCCTGCACGACACGCAGTTCGCGGTCTGAACAGGCCGCGAGCCGGCTAGACCTTCTTCACGAACTCCGCGCGAAGGACGAGGCCCTTGATCCCCGGATACCGGCAGTCGATCTCCTGATCGTCGCCGGTGAGGCGGATGGACTTGATCATCGTGCCGCGCTTCAGCACCTGGCCCGCGCCCTTGACCGTGAGGTCCTTGACGAGGGTCACGCTGTCGCCGTCGCTCAGGAGCGTGCCCATCGCATCGCGGACTTCGACGCCTGTGGGCTGCGCGGCCGCGGCGCTCTCCTGCGGGCTGAGCCATTCGCCGGTGGCTTCGTCGTAGACGTAGTCGTCACTGCTGTCGGTCATGGCGCAGCTATACCCTTTTTCACGCGGGAACCCAGTCCGTCATGCGCAGCGAGGTGCCGCCCAGCTTCAGGAAGGCGCGCTGCCGGCATGAGAAGACGATGATCTGCTGGTCGCGCGACTGGCGGTGCAGCGCGTCGAACATGCTCTCGATGCGGTCGTCGTCCGAATAGACCAGCGCGTCGTCGAGGATCACCGGCGCCGGGCGTCCGTCGCGTGCCAGCAGCCGTGCGAAGGAGAGGCGGGTCAGCACGGAAAGCTGCTCCCGCATGCCGCCGCTCAGCCGCTCGACATCCTCTTCCTGGCCGTTGCGCAGGATGGTCTGCGGCAGAAGGGTCTTCTCGTCGAATGTGATGGACACGTCGTTGAAGAGAAGACCGAGCAGCGGGCGCAGTTCCGTCATCACCGGCTTGAGATAGAGATCGCGGGCGCCGGAACGCGCCGTCTCCAGTGCCGCCTGCAATCTTTGCAGGGCCGCGACTTCCGCACGGAACGCCTCGACCCTACGCGCGGCTGCCTCCCGGGCTTCAGCGGTTTCGCGCCATTGTTCCTCGATGGCTTCGTCCTGATTGCGGACGATCAGGCCGTTGAGGCCTGCAATGGTTTCGCGCAGCGCGCCCGCTTCCCGCGTCGCCGTTTCCTCCACCGAGCGTGCACGCTGCAAGCCTGCTTCCGCCGAAGGAAGGTCGATCAGCGAGGCGCGCAAGGCCGTGACCCCCTGCTCCATCTCGGACAGGCGGGTTTCAAGATCGGCCAGCCCCTTGGCGAGCGCGTCTTCGCGCTCCTTGCGTGCTTCCTCGAGGCCGAGAACCGCATCCACGTGAATTGCATGCGCGTCCAGGCCCGCCGCAGCCGTTCGTGCCGCAATCAGGGCTTCCTCCGCGCTGCCGCGCAGAGGCTGGACCTGACGAAGGGCGTCGCGTGCCACTTCACGTCGATGTTCCGCAGCTGTCAGGGCGGCTTTCGCCTGCTCGGGATCGCCCTCGGCGTCCACAGCCGCGAGACCAGCCTCCCTCCTGCGCATGATCTCTTCGCGCAGCAACGGCAATCCATCGGGCGCGAGAGCGCGGATGCGGTTGCGCAATCCTTCGATCTGCTCGCGCTTGCGCTGTGCATCCACCTGACGCTGTCTCGCCTCCGCGAGGCTCGCGACGCCCATGGATGCCAGCAGTTTGCCTCGCGACGCTTCCGCCGCCGCCAGCTTCGTGTTGACGCTCTGCGGACGGTTCGAGCGCAGGGTGATGAGGCCGATGCCGGGCACGGACAACTGTGCCTGGCCCTCGTAGCCACGCTCTTCGCCGTCGGCGAGTGGTTGGCCGTCGAGGGATACGCGTTCCCCCGCATCCGCTTCGTAACGTATCGCGACGGACGGGCGTGCCGCGTCCTCCACGGCCCTGAAGCGCGCGATGTCGATTTCGATTTTCTGCAGCTCGTCGACGGCGCCTTTCGGCAGATCCAGCAAGGCCAGATCCGCTTCGCCCCGTTCGAGATCGGCTCGCGTGGCCTCGGCATCTGCCAGCCGCTGTTCCAGTTCGTGCAGGCGCTCGGCAGCCTCGCGTGCTCGCGATGCGGCTTCGATGCGCGCGAGGTGCTCCCGTGCCGTCTTCTCCGCGCGTTCGGCGGCATCGCTTTCCAGCGTGGCCTTCTCGATGGCGGCGATGGCGGCGTCGCGCTGCTCCGCGGCGGTGCGGCGGCGCGCGTCCACGTCCACGCGCTCGGTCCTGATGCGCTCCGCTTCGCCCAAGGCTTCACGAAAGGCGGCGAGATCGCGCCCTATGATGTCCCGCTGCTGGCGAACCAGTCCCAACTGGGCCTCCGCCGTCTTCAGGACATCGCTTTGCGATTTGGCCTTGTCGAAAACGGCCTGCGCCCGGAGAACGGCATTGCGGCGTTCGTCCCGGCTGTCCGATTGCTCGATCTCCGCAAGCCGCTTCATCTGCGCCGCGCGCCGATCCAAGGCTTCCCGGAGCTTGATGACATCCGCTTTGAGCCGCTGCTCCTCTGCCACCAAGCGTTCGTGCTCCGCGATCGCCGCCGCGTAGCGCCCGCCTGTCTTCGGCCTTCCGGTGGAGGTGACGAGAGGCGCCAGTTCCTCGGCGCATGCCGCCAGCACCTCGGCCATGCGCCGCCCGCCGGTCACTGCCTCCACTTCCCCCTGCACGGATTCGAGCAGGCTTGCCCGCACCAGCTTGTCGCCGTCCTCCTCGGACTTGCTGCGCTTCTCGATGCCGGTGATGCCCTGGCGCACCCAAAGGAGGCCGGCTGGCCCTGAATTGCCGCCCCGGATCAGCCCGGCAATGAACCTCTCGGCCTCATCCGCCTGCGCGACCAGCCGCCCCGTCGCGAGGTCGGTCACAGAGGCGCGCCTGCCGCTGTAGTACTGCTTGGTGAGGCGGAAATGGCCGTCCGCCGTCACGATGTCGGCTTCGATCAGCGGATTGCCGCCGCTATAGGGCCGCAGCCTCTGCACATCGCCCGGAGTGCCCGTATGCGGCTGGAAGAACAGCGCGTGCAGGGCCTCGAAGCTGGTGGATTTGCCGTGCTCGTTGGCGGCGCACAGCACGTTCACGCCGTCGCTGAAATCCTCGATGGCAACGCCGCGCCCCGCGAAGCGCTTGACGTTGAAGAGGCGCAAGGCCCGGATCTTCATTGGTTGATGGTCTCGCAATGGGAGAACAGGCGCGTTAGCGCGGCACGCGCGATCTCGCGCTCGGCGGTCGAGCGGGCCGGATCATCGGCCTCCGCGAGCAGCGCGTCGGCGGCCTCGCGCAGTGCGCCGGCGCGGTCGATGATGTCGAGATCCGCGCTTTCGCATTCGGTGGCGAGTGGGGCGTCGTCCAGATCGAGATACGCGAAATCCGGAGCCGCATGCGCCATCGCGGCCGCCAGCGCCGTGCGGCCCGCCAGCCGGCTGCGGCCCGAAGCGATCACGCGCACCAGTGCCTGCCGGCGGTGCCGGGCTTCCGGCAGGAGCTCCTGAAGCGCGGAGACCGAGTCCATGCCGTCGAGGAGATGAAGGTCGAGGCTCCGCCACGAGAAGCTCTGCGTCACGAGGGTCTGCACCTCGGGCACCGCCCCGGCCGCTTCGACGCTGACAAGAAGCGCGGCTCCGGGACGGTTGTGCTTGAACCGGTCGGGCTCGGGCGTTCCGCTGTAATGCGTGTGCGGGTCGACGGCCACGGCACCATGCCAGTCGCCCAGCGCGAGGTAGTCGAGCCCCGAGCGCCGGGCGCGGTCGGGTGCGATCACGTCCGTCGCCACGGTTTCCTCGGAGAAGCTCTGCACCGCGCCGTGCGCGAGCCCGATGCGCAACGTGCCCTCCGGCGTGGCGGCACCCGTCATCCACTCCGTAAGATCGCGTCCGGGACGGCGGGTGGTGCAGGGCGCCGAGAGCACTGTGACGCCGGGCGCAAGGGTGAGCGGCTGGCAGTCCATCGCGAGGATGACGTTCTCCGGCGCTTCCGTCTGCAAGCCTCTCCACAATTCGCTTGCCTGAAGCGAGTCATGGTTGCCGGGAAGGACCACCCAGCGCAGCGGCGCATGGTGGCGCATCTCGGCCAATGCCTGCCGGCGTATCTCGGGCGACGGTGTTTCGGTGTCGAATGTGTCGCCGGCGAGGAGAACCGTGGAGGCGCCATGTTCACGGGCAAAAGCTGCAAGCCGCGCAAGCGCGCCGTGCCGTGCCTCGCGCAACCGGACCGGAAGGTCGCCGCTGAAATTGCCGAACCTCTTGCCGAGGTGCAGGTCGCTGCTGTGGATGAACCGGAACATCGCTCGCCGTTGTGGTGCCCAGAGGAGGCTTTGGTCGCCATCCCCGTCGGTGGCCGGAAGCTACCCCGGCCCGCCGAGTTAAAGAAGGGGTTCCCCCAAGCGCTGGCCCGCTCCTTGCTTTGTTGTGGACGGTGGGGCTGGAAATCGATCCGTGTTGCGCGTTCTCGTCGTCGATCATGATCCGGAGCGGGCAGACAAGGTCAGGCAGGCTCTGGAAGAGGATCCGAACCTCCAGGTGCAGGTTGCCTCGGTGAAGGCCGGCCACCTCCTCGGCCTTCTGCGGCAGGCCGAGCCAGACGTCCTGATCGTGGATCTCGATCTGCCGGACCGCGACACGATAGAGCAATTGCGGGTCGCCACCCGCGAACGGCCCCGGCCCATCGTCATGTTCGTCGACCAGAGCGACACCGAGGCCATGCGCGCGGCAGTCGGGGCGGGTGTCAGCGCCTATGTGGTGGATGGGCTGAAGCCCGGACGGGTGAAGGCCATTCTCGATGTGGCGGTTGCACGCTTCCAGGAGTTCGACCGGCTGCGGCGGGAGCTCGATCTTGCGAAGACATCGCTCGCCGAGCGCAAGCTCATCGACCGCGCCAAGGGCATCCTCATGCGGGCACGCGGGTTCGGGGAGGAAGAGGCCTACAACCTGCTCCGCTCCAAGGCGATGAAGGAGCAGAAGAAGGTCGGCGAGATCGCGCAATCCGTAATCACGGCGGCGGAGCTGCTGAAATGAGGATCCGCGCCGGCTTCATTCCGCTGGTGGACGCGGCTGCGCTTGTCGCGGCGGCGGATCGCGGCTTCGCCTCCGAGGAGGGCATCACGCTCGACCTCGTGCGCGAGGTGTCGTGGTCGAACATGCGCGACAGGCTGAATTTCGGCCACTTCGACGCCGCGCACCTCCTTGCCCCCATGGTGATCGCCGGCACGCTCGGCATCGACTCGCCGCCGGTGCCGCTGAGTGCCGCCATCGTGCTGGGCCAGAACGGCAATTCCATCGTGCTGGCGGAGGATGTGCATGCCGCCCTGCAAGCGCATGCCGGAGGCGGGGACCTCGCCGATCCCGCCTTATCCGGCGTGGCGCTGAGACGGTTGCTGGCGGCGCGAAGGGCTGCGGGCGGGGAGCCGCTGCACTTCGGCATGACCTTCCCGTTCTCCAACCACAATTACCTGCTGCGATACTGGATGGCTGCCGCCGGCGTCGATCCCGACGAGGATGTGCGGCTCGTCGTGACGCCGCCGCCCTACATGGTCGATGGCCTGCGCAGCGGACGGCTGCACGGATTCTGTGCAGGCTCGCCCTGGCCGGCTTTGGCCGTGGAAGAGGGGGCCGGCCGCATCCTGCATCTGGGAACGGACATCATCGCCGTCCTCCCCGAGAAGGTGCTGGCGCTGCGCACAGACTGGGCCGCGCAGAACCCGGAAGCGACGACAGCCCTGACGCGGGCGCTGATCAGGGCCGCCACATGGTGCTCCATGCCCCAGAACCGCGTGGACCTCGCGCAGATGCTGGCCGCGCCGGGGCGGCTGGACGTGCCGGCCGAGATCGTCCTGCGCGCACTGGAAGGCAGGCTCCGCGTGGATGGCAGCGGCCGTCTCCGTGAGAACGCCCGCTACCTCACGATTGGGCCTCCGGCGTCGCGGCCGGATCCCGATGGGGCACTCTGGATGTACGCCCAGATGGCGCGTTGGAAGCAGCTGGCGCTGTCCGGTCGGGATGAGGAGACCGTGCGCGGGTGCTTCTCGCCTCGCCTCCATGATGCGGCTGTTGCCAGTATGTCGGGCGCGGATGCGGGCGACGGCGTGGGCGCGTTCATGGGTCCACGGTTCGATCCGAACGATCTGGGCGGGTATCTGGCCGAACTGACTGCACAATCAGCAGTCATGCACAAAAGTTGATCTTGCTACGGATGGGTCCGTCTCTCATCCTTTAGGAGAGGCGCCGGGGACGGAAGAACGATCTTCCTGACCGCTGCCGAGGCGGACCAGGGTCCGACCGAGAGATGCAAGCGCTCCGTCCCACGGGAGAGCGCATTCTGCGCCCAACGACGGGTGCTTCAATAAGCGATGCCGCTGTTTTCGCCTGCGCTATGCGCGGGAGGAGCAGCGGCATTTTTCGTTTCTGGGCACGTGAGGGATGGGCATGAGCGGGATCAAGACAGGTGCGGGGCTGACGCGGCGTGGCTTCCTGGGAGCGGGATCGACGGCTGCGGTCCTCGCTGCAGCCAACACGCTGCTGCCGTTCGGCTCCACCGCCTGGGGGGCGGCGCCCGAGACGACAAAGGCGGTGCTGGGCTTCATCGCCCTGACGGACGCCGCCGCTCTGATCATCGCCAAGGAGAAGGGCTTCTTCGCCAAGCACGGAATGCCCGATGTGGAGGTGGTGAAGCAGTCGAGCTGGGGCACCACGCGCGACAACCTCGTGCTCGGCTCCGCCGGCAGCGGCATCGACGGCGCGCACATCCTGACGCCGATGCCCTACCTGATCTCGGCCGGCAAGGTGACGCAGAACAGCGTGCCGCTGCCGATGTACATCCTCGCCCGGCTCAACCTCGACAGCCAGGCCATCTCCATCGGCAAGGAATATGCGGACCTGAAGGCCGGCCTCGATGCGTCGGTGCTGAAGGAGGCCTTTGCGAAGAAGAAGGCGGCAGGGCAGGCGGCCAAGGTGGCGATGACCTTCCCGGGCGGCACGCATGATTTGTGGCTCCGCTACTGGCTGGCCGCCGGCGGCATCGATCCGGACAGGGACGTCGAGACCATCGTGGTGCCGCCGCCGCAGATGGTGGCGAACATGAAGGTCGGCACCATGGACGCTTTCTGCGTGGGCGAGCCGTGGAACGAGCAGCTCATCCACCAGGGCATCGGCTACACCGCGCTGACCACGGGCGAGCTGTGGAATCGCCATCCCGAGAAGAGCTTCGGCATGCGCGCCGACTGGGTCGACAAGAACCCCATCGCGACCAAGGCGCTGCTGATGGCGGTGCAGGAGGCGCAGATGTGGTGCGACGAGATGGCCAACAAGGACGAGATGGCCTCCATCGTCAGCAAGCGCTCCTGGTTCAATGTGCCGCCGAAAGACATCATCGAGCGCATCAAGGGCAACTTCGACTACGGCACCGGCCGCAGCGAAACGAACAGCCCGCACCTCATGAAGTTCTGGCGCGACCAGGCCTCCTATCCCTTCCAGAGCCACGATCTCTGGTTCCTCACCGAGGACATCCGCTGGGGCAAGTTCGCGCCGGGCACCGACACCCGCGCCATGGTCGCCAAGGTGAACCGCGAGGACCTCTGGAAGGAGGCCGCGAAGGAACTGGGCGTGAAGGCCGGCGACATCCCGGCCTCCACCTCGCGCGGCGTCGAGACCTTCTTCGACGGCAAGGTCTTCGATCCCGAAAAGCCGGCGGATTACCTCGCCAGCCTCTCCATCACCCGCATGCAGGCCTGACCGGCCAAGAAGGGGAGCGGCACGATGAGCCTTCCTGCAGTCACGCACGATGTTCAGGCGGTAACGCCCCTGCGGCCCGCAGCGCCTGTTCTGGCCTTGCCGAGCAAGGCCTCGGCAAGGCCTTCGCGGGTGATGCCCGTCCTGCGGGGCGCGGTGGCGCGCATCGCGCCGCCCATGATCACGCTGGCCGTGCTCGTCCTCGTCTGGGAACTGGCCTGCAGCAGCGAGGGCGCAAGCCTGCCGCCGCCGTCGCAGGTGCTGAGCGACAGCTGGGAGCTGATCGCCGATCCGTTCTTCGACCGGGGCGGACTCGACCGAGGCCTGTTCTGGCACCTGCTCGCGAGCCTCCAGCGCGTGATGGTGGGCTATGCGCTTGCCGCCGTGGTGGGCGTGGCTGTAGGCACCTTGATCGGCCAGTCCACCTGGGCCATGCGCGGGCTGGACCCGATCTTCCAGGTGCTGCGCACGGTCCCGCCGCTGGCCTGGCTGCCGCTGTCGCTGGCGGCTTTCCGCGATGGCGAGCCCTCCGCCATCTTCGTGATCTTCATCACGGCGGTCTGGCCTGTCGTCATCAACACGGCGGTGGGCATCCGCAATATTCCCGAAGACTACCGGAACGTCGCGCGAGTGTTGCGGCTGAACGCGCTGGAATATGCCGCCAAGATCATGATCCCGGCTGCGGCTCCGTACATATTCACGGGCCTCAAGATCGGCATCGGCCTGTCCTGGCTGGCCATTGTCGCGGCGGAAATGCTGATCGGCGGCGTCGGCATCGGCTTCTTCATCTGGGATGCCTGGAACTCGTCGCTCATCAGCGACATCATCGTGGCGCTGATCTATGTCGGCCTCGTCGGCTTCGTCCTCGACCGGCTGATCGCGCTCCTCGCCCATTCCGTCACCCGCGGCACCACGGCCTCGTGAGGAGCACAGCCATGAGCAAGGACCATCTCTCCATCGAGCTCGTCGGCAAGACCTTTTCGCGGGGGCTCGCCTCCACCGAGGTGCTGAAGGACATCAACCTCAAGGTCGAGCGCGGCGAGTTCGTCTCCATCATCGGCCATTCCGGCTGCGGAAAGTCGACGCTGCTCAACATCATCGCCGGCCTGACCGACGCCACGACCGGCGTGGTGCTGCTGGACAATGTGGTTGTGGATGCACCCGGCCCGGACCGCGCGGTGGTGTTCCAGAACCATTCGCTGCTGCCCTGGCTCACCGTCTACGACAATGTGCGGCTGGCCGTGGACAAGGTGTTCCGTGGCAAGCGCTCCTCCAAGGAGCGGCACGACTGGACCATGCACAATCTGGATCTCGTCCAGATGGGGCATGCCAAGGACAAGCGCCCATCCGAGATATCCGGGGGCATGAAGCAGCGTGTCGGCATTGCCCGCGCGCTCGCCATGGAGCCCAAGGTGCTGCTGCTGGACGAGCCCTTCGGCGCGCTGGACGCGCTGACCCGCGCCCATTTGCAGGACTCGGTGATGGCGATCCACCAGCGGCTCGGCAACACGGCCATCATGATCACCCACGATGTGGACGAGGCCGTGCTGCTGTCCGATCGCATCGTGATGATGACGAACGGCCCCTCCGCCGGCATCGGCGAAGTGCTGGACGTGCCGCTGCGCCGTCCGCGCAAGCGCCTCGATCTGGTGACGGACCCCACTTACCTGCGTTGCCGGCAGGCCGTGCTGAAATTCCTCTACGAGCGTCACCGCTTCGTGGAAGCGGCCTGAGGAGCGGGTGGTGACGAACCCCTCCGCATCCGCCGGGCCTGCCGAACATCTCGTGGTGGTCGGCAATGGCATGGCCGGCATCCGCACGGTCGAGGACGTGCTGCGGCGCGCGCCCGGCCGCTTCCGCATCACCGTCATCGGAGCCGAGCCGCACGCCGCGTACAATCGCGTCATGCTGTCGCCGGTGCTGGCCGGCGAGAAGCGGTTCGCGGACATCATCTCCCATGGCCGGGAGTGGTACGCAGCCAACGGCGTGCAGCTGCGCACCGGCACGCCCGTGACGGGCGTCGATAGGGACGCAAAGACGCTGTGCCTCGGCGACAGCGAGACGCTTGATTACGACCGGCTGGTGCTGGCGACCGGCTCCCATGCCGTGGTCCTGCCGGTGCCCGGCCGCGATCTGCCGGGCGTGATCGCCTTCCGCGATGCGGCCGATGTGGACGCCATGCTAGCAGCGGCGCGGCCGGGCGCACGGGCAGTCGTCATCGGCGGCGGCCTGCTCGGGCTGGAGGCTGCGAACGGGCTGCTGCAGCGCGGGATGGCCGTCACAGTGCTGCATCTGATGCCCCATCTGATGGAGCGCCAACTCGACGCCGAGGCGGCCAGCCTCCTGCGGGCGGAACTGGAAGGGCGCGGCATCGCGGTCCTCACCTCTGCCGTGACCGAAGACATCTTCGGCGCGGGCCGGGCAGAGGGCGTGCGCCTTGCGGACGGGCGTGTTCTCGCAGCCGATCTTGTCGTGATGGCCGTTGGCGTGCGGCCGAATGCGGACCTTGCCCGCGCGGCCGGGCTCGATGTCGGGCGCGGCGTGATCGTCGATGATCACATGCAGACCTCGGACCCGTCGATCCTCGCGGTCGGCGAATGCGTGGAGCATGCCGGTGCCTGCTACGGCCTCGTCGCCCCGCTCTACGACATGGCGGCAGTGCTGGCGGACACGCTGGCCGGCACAAAGCGGGCCTACCTGCCTGCCGCGACGGCAACGCGCCTCAAGGTCACCGGCATAGACCTCTTCTCGGCAGGGGACTTCGCCCCGGGCGCTGATCGCGAGGAGGTGGTGCTGCGCGACCCTGCGCGCGGCGTCTACCGCCGGCTCGTGCTGCGGGATGACCGGCTCGTCGGCGCGGTGCTCTACGGCGACACCATGGACGGCAACTTCTTCTTCGACCTGATCGCGAGCGGCGCGGACATCTCCCGCCAGCGCGACGACCTGATCTTCGGCCCCCTTCTATGTGCGGCGGCGTGAGGCGGATATGAGCGGCGATTTCACACCCGAACAGAAGCGCTATCTGGAAGGCTTCGTTTCCGGCCTCGGAGCCATGCGCGTGCAGCGCGGCATGCCGCCCATCGGCACACGCACGGCGGTTGGTTCCCCTGCCGCACCTGCACCCGAAGCCGTGGTCTTCACCGGCCCCGAGGCCGAGCACCTGAAGGCGCAGGCCCGGTTCGAAGCCGAGGGAAAGAAGCTCGTAGTCGAGGAGAAGGCCAAGCGCGAGGAGCACCCCTTCGACGCCTATGCGCGGATGAAGCAGGCCGCCGTGGACGGCGTCTATCCCAAGGGCGTCGATGTCTTCCGCTGGAAGTATCACGGCCTGTTCTACGTCGCGCCGAACCAGGACAGCTTCATGTGCCGGATGCGGATCGCCAACGGCGTGCTGAAGCACTGGCAGTTCGCGGGCGTGGCCGATCTCGCGGACGCCCATGGCGGCGATTACTCGCACATCACCACCCGCGCCAATCTGCAGGTGCGCGAGATCGGCGCGGAAAGCGGCATCGCGTTCCTCGAAGGGCTGAGCGATCTCGGCCTCACCGCCAAGGGCGCGGGTGCCGACAACATCCGCAACATCACCGGCACGCCGACAGCGGGCGTCGATCCGCAGGAACTGCTGGACACCCGCCCCTATGCCAATGAATGGCACCACCACATCCTGAACGACCGCTCGCTGTTCGGCCTGCCGCGCAAGTTCAACGTGGCCTTCGACGGCGCCGGCACCATCGCCGCGCTGGAGGACACCAACGATATCGGCTTCCAGGCCGTGGAGGTGCGCGAGGGCTTCGGGGTCGAGGCCGGAGTGTGGTTCCGCGTCGCGATCGGCGGCATCACCGGCCACAAGGATTTCGCGCGCAGCACCGGCATCTATGTGCGTCCGGCGGACGCGGTGCGCATGGCCGACGCCATCATCCGCGTCTTCATCGAGAGCGGCGACCGCACCAACCGCACCAAGGCGCGGCTGAAATACGTGCTCGATGCCTGGGGCTTCGACAAGTACATGGCCGAGACGGAGGCCAGGTTCGGCCGCCCGTTCACGCGGCTTCCACCCGAGGCGGTCGTGGAACGCCCCGTGCCCGACCGGCAGGCCCATATCGGCGTCCACAAGCAGAAGCAGGCGGGGCTGAACTGGGTCGGTGTCGTGCTGAAGGCCGGCCGGCTCAGCACCGGGCAGATGCGCGGGCTGGCCAAGATTTCGGCCGATCTGGGTGATGGCGATATCCGCCTCACCGTCTGGCAGAACGTCCTGATCTCCGGCGTGCGGGACGAGAACACGGGCCTTGCCGTTGCCGCCGTGCAGGCGCTCGGCCTCGGCACCGAAGCCAGCGCTGTTCGGGCCGGCCTCGTGGCCTGCACGGGATCGCAGGGCTGCCGCTTCGCCGCCGCCGCCACCAAGAAGCACCTCGAAGAAATCGCCGACTGGTGCGACGAACGAGTCGAGGCGGACCTGCCGATCAACATCCACCTGACAGGCTGCCACAACAGCTGCGCCCAGCATTACATCGGCGATATCGGCCTGATCGGCGCGCGGGTCGCGGTCTCAGACGATGGAGACACCGTCGATGGCTACAATGTGGTGGTCGGCGGCGGCTTCGGTCCCGATGCCGCCATTGGCCGCGAGCTCTTCAAGGACGTGAAGGCGGAGGATGCTCCGCCGCTCATCGAGCGCATGCTGAAGACCTGGATGGCGCACCGCGCCGGCCCGGACGAAACCTTCGCCCACTTCACGCGCCGGCATGAACTGCCGGCTCTCGAAGCCATCTTCGCGGAGGCGGCGCAATGACCGTGCAGCCGCAGCCCTTCTTCACGCCTGTCCTTCCAGACAACGCGCCGTTCTCGGCGGAGCAGCGCTCCTGGCTCAACGGCTTCTTCGCGGGCCTCCTGTCACTGGATGGTCAAGCGCCCTCCATGCTCTCGCCCGAACAGGCTGCGGCCTTCCTGCCCGGCGGTCCTTCCGCCGAACAACAGGCGCAGGCGGAGAACCGCGAGGAGGCCGACGACGGCGCACCCTGGCACGATCCGGCCATGCCGCTCGCGGAGCGCATGTCGCTCGCCGAGGCGCGGCCGCTGCGCCGCCGCATGATGGCGGCCATGGCCCAGCAGGATTGCGGGCAGTGCGGCTACAATTGCGAGGACTATTCGGACGCGCTCGCCGCACGCAAGGAGGAGCGGCTGAACCTGTGCCAGCCCGGCGGAAAGGAGACGCTTCGCATGCTGAAGCGGCTCGCCGAGGAGCTGGACGGAGGGGTCGTCTCGGCTGCTCCTGCCGCTCCAACGCCCGCTCCGGCCCATGTCGAACCTCCCAAGCCCGGGCGGTCGCGCGAGCATCCTGTCGACGCCACTTTCCTGTCGCGCCGCCGCCTGAACGGTGAAGGTTCTGCCAAGGAGACCTGGCATGTCGAATTCGCCCTTCCGGAAGGGCTGGACTACAACGCCGGAGACAGCTTCGGGCTGATGCCGCTGAACGACGGCGCTCTGGTGGATGCCGTACTGGCCCGCCTCGGCCTTCCCACGGATGTGGAGCTGGAGGGGCGTCCCGTCCGGGATGTGCTGCTGCGCGAGACGTCGCTCGGTGCCGCGCCCGATGCCCTGTTCGCGCTGCTGGGTGAAATGGCCGAGGACGCCGACGATAAGATCCGCTTCGCGCGCATGGCCGAGGGCGAGGACCCCGACGGCGATCTCGAAACGACCGACGTGCTGGCGGCGCTGGAGCGGTCCCCGTCCATCGTGCTGGAGCCGGGCGCCTTCCTATCCACGCTCGATCCGCTGCAGCCGCGCCTCTACTCCATCTCGTCGAGCCCTAGGGCCGCGCCGGGTCAATTGACGCTGACCGTGGATGCGGTGCGCTACGATGTGGGTGCGCGCGAGCGGCTGGGCGTCGCTTCCACCTTCCTCGGCGACCGCATCGCCGAGGGCGCCGCATTGCCGGTCTACGTGCAGAAGGCGCACGGTTTCGCGCTGCCGGAGAGCGGCGAGGTGCCGATCATCATGGTCGGGCCGGGCACCGGCATCGCGCCGTTCCGGGCTTTCCTGCAGGAGCGCATGGCAACGGCGGCGGCGGGAGGGGCGTGGCTGTTCTACGGCCACCAGCGCCGCGAGACCGACTTCTTCTACGAGGACGAACTCGCAGCCATGCAGGCGGCGGGCACGCTGACCCGCCTCTCCACCGCCTGGTCGCGGGACGGCGAGCGCAAGGTCTATGTGCAGGACCGCATGCGCGAGGAGGGCGCGGAGCTGTTCGCCTGGATGGAGCGTGGCGCGCACTTCTATGTGTGCGGCGACGCCAAGCGCATGGCGGCGGATGTGGACCGCGCGCTGCACGACGTGGTGGCCACGCATGGCGGGCGCGATGCCGCTGCCGCCAAGGCCTATATCGCCAGCCTCAAGGCGGCGCACCGCTATCAGGCGGACGTCTACTAGCCATGACCGCGCACGCCGCGCCGGGAGATCCGGTCCGCACCACCTGCCCATATTGCGGCACCGGCTGCGGCGTGCTCGGCGGTCCTGCCGTGGCGACACCCGGCGACACCGATCATCCGACGAACTTCGGAAGGGTCTGCGCCAAGGGATCGGCGCTGGGCGAAACGCTGGGGCTAGAAAATCGCCTGCTGCACCCGGCGGTGGACGGTGTGCGGACGGACATGGCCCGCGCGCTCGATCGCGTGGCTTCGCGCTTCGCCGAGACCATCGTCGAGCACGGCCCCGACAGCGTGGCCTTCTACGTCTCGGGCCAGTTGCTGACCGAGGACTATTACGTCGCCAACAAGCTGATGAAGGGCTTCATCGGCTCCGGCAATATCGACACCAATTCGCGGCTCTGCATGAGTTCGTCGGTCGCCGGGCACAAGCGCGCCTTCGGCGAGGATCTCGTGCCTTGCTGCTATGAGGATCTGGACGAGGCGGACCTGATCGTCCTGGTCGGCTCCAACGCCGCATGGTGCCATCCCATCCTGTTCCGCCGCATGGTGGATGCACGCGCCCGCCGCGGCACCCGCATCATCTGCGTGGATCCGCGCCGCACCGCCTCGGCGGCCGATGCCGACCTGTTCCTCGGCCTGAAGCCGGGTACCGACGTGGCGCTGTTCAACGGGCTGCTGGCCTTTCTCGCCCGGGACGGCAAGGTCGATGAGGGCTTCGTCGCCGCGTCCACCGCCGGCTTCTCCGAAGCTCTCGATGCCGCCTGGAAGGATGGCGATGTCGCCTCCGTAGCGGCGATCTGCGACGTGGCTCTGGACGACATCGAGGCCTTCTACCGTGCCTTTGCCGACACCGAGCGGGTCGTCACCGTCTATTCCCAAGGCGTGAACCAGTCTTCGCGCGGCACCGACAAGGTCAACGCGATCATCAATTGCCATCTTGCGACAGGCCGCATCGGGCGCGCAGGCATGGGGCCGTTTTCCTTCACCGGCCAGCCCAACGCCATGGGCGGGCGTGAGGTCGGCGGCCTCGCCAACCAGCTTGCCGCGCATATGGCGTTCGAGAACCCGGACGACAGGGATCGTGTCCGCCGGTTCTGGAACGCGCCGCGCCTCGCTACCGGCAAGGGCCTGAACGCCGTCGAGATGTTCGAGGCGGTCGGGGCCGGCCGCATCAAGGCGCTCTGGGTCATGGGCACCAACCCCGCCGCCAGCATGCCGGATGCGAACCGCGTGCGCGCGGCCTTGCGTGCGTGTCCGTTCCTCGTCGTGTCGGACTGCGTGCCCGATACCGACACCCTGCGCCACGCTCATGTGGCGCTGCCGGCTGCCGCATGGGGGGAAAAGGACGGCACGGTCACGAATTCGGAGCGCCGCATCTCGCGCCAGCGCGCCTTCATGCCGCTGCCGGGCGAGGCCAAACCGGACTGGTGGATGATCAGCGAAGTGGCGCGGCGCCTCGGCCATGCGGAGGCCTTCGCCTACCGTGGCCCGGCGGACATCTTCCGCGAACATGCCGCACTGTCGGCGTTCGAGAACACCGGCGGGCGCGTCTTCGACATCGGCGGCCTCGCTGATATCGCCGACGCCGGGTACGAGGCGCTGCGCCCCGTGCAGTGGCCGGTCGTGTCGGGGGCTCGTCACGGCACCCCGCGGCTCTTGGGGGACGGGCGCTTTCCCACAGCAGACGGCCGCGCCCGTCTCGTCCCGGTGCGGCAGCAGGCGCCTGCCAACCCGGTCAGCCATGACCAACCGGTGATGCTCAACACAGGCCGCGTACGGGACCAGTGGCACACGATGACGCGCACCGGCGAGGTGCCTCGGCTGATGTCCGCGACTGCCGAGCCTGTGCTCGATGTCAGCCCTGCGGATGCAGCCATGTTCGGGGTCACGGAGGGTGGGCTGGCGGAGGTCCGGAGCCTCTGGGGCCGCGCTCTGGGCCGGGTCAGGATCACGGATCAACAGCGCACGGGTGAGGTGTTCCTGCCCATGCACTGGACGGACGCATTCGCCTCCCGTGCCTCGGCCGGGCGGGTGTGCAATCCGGCCTGCGACCCAGTCTCCGGCCAGCCCGAGCTGAAGCACACGCCGGCTGCCATTGCGCCCTTTCCGATGCGCTGGGAGGGGCTTTTCCTCTCCAGGCACCGGCGGCGGCTGAAAGCCCTGGGCTACTGGGCGCGGAGCGCGGTCGCCGGTGGTTATCTCTATCGCCTTGGCGGGACGGAGCCGCTGGATGAGGGGAGAGCCCTCGCTCAGGAATTGCTGGGCGGTGGCGAGGACAGCCTTCGTCTGGAAGACCGCCAGCGCGGCGTCTTCCGATCCGCACGGCTGGACTCTGGGGGTCGGCTTTCAGAGGTCCTGATCATGGGGCCTTCCGGGGCCGTGCCCGATGCCCGCTGGCTCGTTGCATTGTTCGCAGGGAGCGAGCCGCTGACCGAGCCCGACCGCCGCTCGCTGCTGGCCGCGCGCCCGGCGCTGCCACAGGCGCCGGAGGGCCGCATCGTCTGCTCGTGCTTCGGCGTCGGCGAGGCGCGCATCGCGCGCACCTTGCGGGAGGAAGGCGTCACGGACGAACGCGCGCTTGGGCTCCTTCTTGCATGCGGCACCAATTGCGGCTCCTGCCTGCCCGAACTGCGCGCGCTCGTTGCGCAGCATGGGGGCCGGGAGCCTTCCACCAGCGCCTTGCTTGCGGAGGAGGCCCTATGACGAACGAGCCCGATTTCCTGCGAGGGCAGCCTGCCGCCGGCTTCCACCGCCAGCTGTTACGCGCGCGGGAGGCAATGATCGTGTTCTTCTGCACCGAGGATTGGCACGATGTCGAAGTCTTGCTGCCGAAACGGCTGACCGACGGGACTTCGGCATGCGGATTGCTCAAGCGGCGGCGGCTGAATGGAGCCTGGGACTATCGTCGGATGACGGCCACGGAGGAGCACGTCTACCGGGTCGAGCGGGACCGCTGAACCGGATCAGCGGGATCCCAAGGCATCGAGCCCGGGCACGACCGGATCATGCAGACCGCCGCTGGCCGGCGCTTCCGCGCTGCGCCTCCCCGGAACGCGCGGAATCGCGGTGGAGCCGACACGCGACAGCAGTACCACCGGCACGATTCCGATCAGCACGATGAGGAGGGCGGCGATGGATCCCTCTTCGTATGTGCCCCGCGCCGCCTCGCCATACAGATAGGTGGCGAGGGTGTCGAAGTTCAGCGGCCTGAGCAGGAGCGTCGCCGGCAGTTCCTTCATGCAGTCCACGAAGACCAGAAGCCCGGTGGCGGCGATTGCGGTGCGCGACAGCGGCAGGTGCACGCGGCGGAGCGCCGCCGTCGGTGCGTGGCCGAGCATGCGGGCGGCGTGATCCAGCGACGGCGAGATCCGGCTGAACCCAGCCTCGATCCCTCCGGTTGAGATGGCCATGAAACGGGCGGCATAGCCCATGATGAGGGCCGCGCCGCCGCCGAGAAGCAGGAGGCCTGTCGAGATGCCGAACACGGCCTCTGCGGTATCCGCAATCAGGACATCGGCAAGGCCCACCGGCGCCAGCAGTCCGATGGCGAGCACCGTGCCCGGCACAGCATAGCCCAGCGTCGAGGCACGTGCTGCGGCGATGCCTGTGCGTCCCGTTCCAAGACGCGCGGAATAGGCGACGGCAAGTCCGCAGGCCAGCACGAAGAGGGTGGCGATGGCGGAGACCGTGACCGTGTTCAGGATCTGCCGGATCATGGCCTCGGAAATGCCGGCGAAGCTGAATCTGGCATAGGCTCCGTGGACGAGATAAGCCGCGGGCGCCGCGAAGCCGAGCGCCACCGGCGTGGCACAGAACAGCAGGGCTCCGGCCGCCTGCAGCCCCGTGAGCCGGACCGGCTGCAGGGGGAGCGGCCTCTGCGCCGTGGCGGCGAAGCGCTGTTCGCGGCGGGCCCAGCGCTCAAGTGCCAGCAAGCCCACTATGATCAGCAGCATGACGAGCGAGATCTGCGCCGCACCCGGCAGGTCCGAGCGGCTGACCCATGTCGAGTAGATGGACACGGTCAGCGTACGCACGCCGAGGAATTCCGAGGCGCCGATATCGTTGAGCGCCTCCATCAGCGCCAGGCTCATGCCAACCACGATGGCCGGGCGGGCCAGGGGAACGGCCACGCGGCGGAACACGGCGCCCCGCCTCGTGCCCAATGTGCGCGACACCTCGATGAGGTTCGCCGCCTGCGTCAGGAACATGGCCCGCGTGGTCAGGTAGACATAGGGGTAAAGCACGAGGCCGAGCAGCAGGATGCATCCCGTCATGGACCTGATGTCGGGCAGGCGGAAGTCACGCGGGCTCGCATAGCCCAGCAGGTCGCGCAGGGTGGTCTGGACGATCCCGACCGGGTGCAGGATATCGAGATAGGCGTAGGCGATGATGTAGGTGGGAACCGACAGGGGCAGCAGCAGCGCCCATTGCAGGCTGCGCCGGCCCGGGAAATCATAAGCCGTCACCAGCCAGGCCGTGCCCGTGCCGATGGTGCAGACCAGCACGCCGACGCCGGCCAGCAGGATCAGGGTGTCGCGAGCCGCGCTTGGCAGCACATTGGCGATCACATGCCCCCAGAGGCCCTGGCTGCCCCCGGCTGCGATCAGCACGAGCGACAGGATCGGCAGGCAGACGAGAGCCGCCACCAGCACGGAGCCGGCGAGCCAGGCACGATCTCCCGCGAACCCCCTGAGGAGCCGCCTGCGTGTAACCTTGTCCTGCAATGCAATCGTCATCGGGAGATGTGGAGCGGCGCTGGCACCGCTCCGTCCGCCTTGTCAGTTGTCGAAGCCGACCTTTTCAGCCAGCTGGCTCGCCGTCTTGCGGAAGCCGGCGCTCTTCGCCAGGTCCACATTGTCCGCCTTCAGGGTGCCGAACTCCGCGATGAGCGGATCGACGCTCGCCTTGGCATTCACCGGATACTCGTAGTTCGCCTCGGCGTAGATCTTCTGCGCCTCGCCGGACACCAGGTATTCCAGGAACTTCACGGCATCCGCCTTGTTGGGCGCGTTCTTCGCGACAGCGGCGCCGCTGATGTTCACCTGCGTTCCGCCGTCCTTGAAGGTGGGCAGGACCATCTTGATGGCTTCCGCCCACTTCTGCTGCTCAGGACCGCCCCGGCCGCTGCGCATCAGACCGACATAATAGGAGTTGGCGATGCCGATCTCGCACAGGCCGCCCATGATGTCGCGGGCCACATCGCGGTCGCCGCCGCCGGCCTTGCGCGCCAGATTGGCCTTCACGCCCTTCAGCCAGGTTTCGGTGGCCTCTTCGCCGTGATGGGCGATGTACGACGCGGTCAGGGCCACATTGTAGGGGTGCTGGCCCGAGCGGATGCAGACCTTGCCCTTCCACTCCGGATCGGCGAGCTGCTCATAGGTGAAGCTGGAGATGTCGAGGTCGCGCTTCACGTAGAGCGCACGGGCGCGCAGCGACAGGGCGAACCAGTTGCCGGCCGGATCACGCAGATTGGCCGGGATCGCGTCCGCGAGGGCAGCGGATTCGACGGGCTGGGTAAGTCCCTGTTCGACAAGCTGGATGAGCTTGCCGGAATCCACCTCCATCAGCACGTCGGCCGGGGAACGGGAGCCTTCGGCCGCAACCCGCTCGGCGAGGCCATCCTTCAAGAAGATGGTGTTGATCTTGACGCCGCTCGCCTGCGTGAAGCCGTCGATCAGGGGCTTCATCAGACCGGGCTCGCGGGTCGTGTAGAGGTTCAGTTCGGCGGCCATGGCACCGGTGCCGCCCAGGATGAACATGGCCGCTCCAAGAAGGGCGGGCCGCAGTGCTGCTGACGAGATCAATGAACCATCCTCCCAGATGATCTGGCGCAATTGAAGATGCTGCCAAGGAACGGCCGGAGGAACCACGTTTCCGTGCTCAGGTAAACGCTTCTCGATGCGCGGGTTCGCTGATTATAATTGTTATAATTCAAGGAAAGCGGAGATTGTGTTGGCCTTTACACAGGCGTTCTTCAGAAGATGAGTACATTTGCGGATGTCAGCTGCACCGTCGCTGCATCGCCGGGCCGGAGGCTGCAACGTACCGTGGAGCGGACCCGCAGGGGCTCGGGCACGCCTGAAGCGAGCAGGCGGACTTCCTCGATCTCGCCCATGAGGATGATGTCGAGCACCCGGCATTCGAGGCCCTGCGCATGCTCGTCGGAAATGCGCAGGCTGTGCGGCCGGATATGTGCGGTTGCCCGGGCGCCCTCCGCCAGGTCCGGCGCGGCGAACCGCCCGAGCGGCGTCTCCAGGAAGCCCTGGCTGCAGGTGCCGGGGATCTTGTTGAAGCTGCAGAAGAACTCCGCTGCATAGGCATTCCGGGGCCGATCGTACAATTCGCGCCCTGAACCTTCCTGCACAACGCTGCCCCCGCGCATGAGGACGACCCTGTCGCCGGAGGACAGCGCCTCTTCCGGATCATGCGTCACCATCAGCACCGTGGTGCCAAGTTCCCGCAGCACCCCAAGCGTTTCCGTGCGCAGGCCGTCGCGCAGGCCGCGGTCGAGATTTGAGAACGGCTCGTCCATCAGGAGGATGCGCGGCTGAGGGGCAAGGGCGCGGGCCAGCGCCACGCGCTGCTGCTCGCCACCGGACAGCATGTGCGGAAAACGCCCGGCGAGATGGGGGATGCCGAGCAGGCCGATGACCTCCTCGGCGCGTGCGGCGGCCCGTGCCTTGTCCAGTCGAGCGAGGCCGAACCGCACATTGTCCGTGACGCTGAGATGCGGGAACAGCGCATAGTCCTGGAACATGAACCCGATGCGCCGGTCCTCCGGCTCGACATGGCTGCGCGGGCCGGCGATCTCCTCGCCATCCAGAAGGATGCGTCCGCGATCCGGCCGGTCGACACCGGCAACGAGCCGCAGCAGCGATGATTTTCCGCAGCCGGAATGGCCGACAAGGCAGATGATCTCGCCACGTGCGACCGTGAGGGAAACATCGTCGACTGCCGCCACATCTCCGAAGCGGCGGCTTAGGCGCTCCACGACAAGATAGGAGACATCGGAGCCGGACGCCCCCTGCTTCACACCGCCCTGCTGGTCCACCTGCCGGCTCCTGTTCCCGATCTCGGATCTTGCGAGTGCCTCTATAGATCGGTGACGGCGTCGGCGCGTGAAAATCATCGGGGCCGGCGTTCAGGCGACGCGGCGGTCCCGATCCTGGATCCTTGCCAGCATCCTGCGCGTGCAGAGCTGCGGGATGATCAACCTCCCGGCGCGCCGCGCGAACGTCATCTGCCTGAACGGTCGGGAGTCCGGCGTGGAATCGGATTGTGCACTCTTAACCAATGTTAACCACGCAATGAGTCACAAAAGATTCATATTTACGCGATCCGGGATCGGATCTAGCGTTGGTTGCATAAGAATGCGGCAACACCATAATGGGGAGGGTTGCACAAATGCTAGAGGCGTCGGTCGCGCTGTTCGACGGGCAGCCACTTTTCCTGCACGGTCTTAGGAACGTCCTTGCCGCCGACATTCGCTTGTCGATTGTCGCCACTGGCGGATCCGCCGCAGATGCAGTGGCGCTTTCGCGTCTCCACGAGCCTGATCTCGTCATCATGGAATTGATGATGGAGGGCGACGCCTTCTACGCCATCCGCGAGATCTGCGCCATCGCCAGCGTTCCGCGTGTAATTGTCTGCACCGCAAGCGCCAGTATCGACGACGCCGTGCGGGCACTGGAAGCCGGCGCAAGCGGCTACGTGCTGAAGGGCAGCACTCAGGGCGAAGTACTGACCGCGGTTGATAGCGTCCTGAGGGGCGAGACCTTCATCAACCAGTGCTTCGCCACCAAGGTCATCGCGGCCTTGCGCCAGGCAGCGATGCTGAAGGTGACGACGGAGAAGGCCCGGCTCAGCCTGCGGGAGCAGCAGATCGTCCAGCTCCTGCTGCGCGGCCGCACAAACCGGGAGATCGCGCAAAGTCTTTGCATCAGCGAGAAGACGGTGAAGCACTACATGACGGTGATCATGCAGAAGCTGCATGCGCGCAACCGGCTGGAGGTCGTCATCGCAGCCCAGCAGATGCAGGTAAGCGAAGCCTCGCAGCTTCCTCTGCACTAGCTCTATAGGCGGCCTGCAGAATAGGACGCCGCTGTTTTCAG
Source organism: Terrihabitans rhizophilus (assembly GCF_033898525.1). Classification (NCBI taxonomy): domain Bacteria; kingdom Pseudomonadati; phylum Pseudomonadota; class Alphaproteobacteria; order Hyphomicrobiales; genus Terrihabitans; species Terrihabitans rhizophilus. The sequence continues at coordinate 215,421 of NZ_JAXAFJ010000003.1, forward strand.
CGGCTTTCCTGTGTGTGCCGGAGTTTCCGGCATTCGAGACCAAGGTCGGGTCTCTTCGTCCCACCACTCCCGGTTTCAGAGGTCGCAACACGCCATGCGACCGACGCCCCAGAAATCGCGCGACCTTGTGAGCTAACGAACGAGAACCGCTGTCGTCATCATCTCCTGGAAACGCCGGGACCATCGATCGTGATCTCCCGCCGTCATGCGCCAGTATTCGGCACGAGGGGAGAGGGCTATGGTCGACATCATCAAAGGGGATCTCGAGTTTATTCTTCGCCAGATCAAGATCTCCGAGGCCAACGCCGCCGGAACTCCCCTTGACCAGATCTATGTAGACCGAAACGGCAATGTCGTTTCTGCCGGAACGGCCGGCGCGCTGCTCGCCATCAGCGACCCTCTCGCGCCCTACGGGCTGCGCACCGTCGACGGCGGGTTCAACAATCTTGTGGAGGGACGCGAGCAATGGGGCGCTGCCGACGGCTCATTCCCGCGCCTGACCGACCCTTTCTGGCGCAACGAGAACGATGACAGCATCACCTTCGGGGCCGGAAGTCCCGGCCAGGTGGTCTTCGCCGACGGCAATTACGGGGAGCATGGCGCTCCACCGCCGGCCTCGCAGGGGCTCGGTGGCGGCACGGTCGTCGATGCCGATCCCCGCCTCATCTCGAACCTGATCGTAGACCAGACGCTGGGCAATCCCGCCGTGATCTACGCCGCACTGGTTCACGCCGGCGCCGCGCCGGCCGCGATCCTGCCCGCGATTGCGCAGATCCAGGTCGCGTACGAGCAGGCGATGGCGGACTATCGCACCGCCAATCCCGGCGCCACCGCGCTGCAGAGCATGGCTTTCGCAAGCGAGGCGCCCACGGTCGACGCGCTGCTGACCACCCACGGCATCGAGATGGACGGCACATCCGTCATGCTGCCGAACGTTGCGCCGGACGAGGGACTGTCGGCTTCGTTCAATTCCTGGTTCACGCTGTTCGGCCAGTTCTTCGACCACGGTCTGGATCTTGTTGCCAAGGAGAAGAACGGCACCGTCTACATCCCGCTCAGCGTGGACGACCCGCTCTACAATCCCGCGAGCCCGCACACGAATTTCATGGTGCTGACGCGCTCCACGACGGGGGCTGCAAACCTCACGACCCCATGGGTCGACCAGAACCAGACCTATTCCTCCAATGCCTCCAAGCAGCTCTTCATGCGGGAGTATGAACTCGACGCGCAAGGCAGGCCCGTCGCCACAGGGCGCCTGCTCTCGGGCGCCGATGGCGGGCTGGCCACCTGGGCCGACGTCAAGGAGCAGGCGGCCGAGAAGCTCGGCGTCCTGCTGACCGATGCGGATATCGGCTCCGTGCCGCTGTTCGTCATGGACGATTACGGACGCTTCGTTCCCGGTGCGAACGGGATGCCCCAGCTCGTGGTCGGGCTCGGACCCGATGGCATGTTCGGCGGCGGTGATGATGTCTTCGTCGCAGGGAATCTCGCGGCTCCGATCAGTCCCAGCGCGCTGGGAGCGGTGCGCACCGGCCATGCCTTCCTCGACGACATTGCCCACGCGGCAGTTCCGGTCGTCACCGGCGGCGTGCTGCAGCAGGACGGCGACACCGCGCTCGGCTACGCCAATGCCGACGGCTCAGCCGGCCCGCTCAATGCGCGGGGCACGGGGACCGCGTACGACAACGAGATGCTGGACCGCCACTTCATCACGGGCGACGGACGCGGCAACGAGAATATCGGCTTGACGGCCGTCCACCACGTCTTCCATTCCGAGCACAACGGCATGATCGACCAGATCAAGCAGAAGGTGCTGGCGTCCGGAGACCTCGACTTCATCAATGAATGGCTGGACGTGCCGCTGGCGGCGCTGCCGACGGCCGGAGCCACGCTGGACTGGAACGGCGAGCGCCTCTTCCAGACGGCCCGCTTCACCACCGAAATGCAGTATCAGCACCTCGTCTTCGAGGAGTTCGCCCGCAAGATCCAGCCGGACGTCGACGTCTTCGTCTTCAACCCGTCGACGGACATCAACCCGGCCATCTTCGCCGAGTTCGCGCATGTCGTGTACCGCTTCGGCCACTCCATGCTGAACGAGAGTGTGGATCGGGTGCTGGACGACGGCAGCAGGGCGGATCTCGATCTGTTCGACGCCTTCCTGAACCCGATCGAATTTGGCGGGCAGGTCACGACCTCGTCCGGCACGTTTACGCTCGACCATGATCAGGCGACCGGCGCGGTGATCCGCGGCATGACCTCCCAGGTCGGCAACGAGATCGACGAATTCGTCACCGACGTCCTGCGCAACCAATTGCTTGGCATCCCGCTCGATCTGGCGGCCCTCAACATCGCACGCGGGCGTGAGGCCGGCATCCCGCCGCTCAACCTGGCGCGCGAGCAGTTCAAGGAGATCGCGAACGGCGACACACAGCTCGATCCCTATACAAGCTGGATGGATTTCGCGCTCAACCTGAAGAACCCGGCCTCGGTCGTGAACTTCATCGCGGCTTACGGAACGCACGAGACGATCACCTCCGCCAGCACGCCCGAGGCGAAGCGCGATGCGGCCTGGAACCTCGTCTTCGGGCATGCATCTCTCGACGAGATGGACCGCCAGAACTTCCTGAATGCGCGCGGCCAGTACGCGGCCATCGAGACAACCGGCCCGCTCGCCGGCTACTCGCTGCTCGGCGGTCTCAATCTTGTCGATCTGTGGGTGGGTGGCCTGGCCGAGAAGAAGATGGCCTTCGGCGGCATGCTGGGCTCCACCTTCTCGTTCGTCTTCGAACTGCAGATGGAGAACCTGCAGAACGCGGACCGCTTCTACTATCTGTCGCGCGTTCAGGGCCTCAATTTCCTGAACGAGCTGGAAAACAATTCTTTCGCCAAGATGCTGCTGAACAACACGGACCTCGGCGAGGAAGGTTATGCACTGCCCGGCGACGTCTTCTCTGTGCCGGACCATGTCCTCTACATGGACAAGAACGAACAGCAGAAGTTCGGCTATGTCGATCCCACGCAGGAAGATCCGTTCCTGCAGGCGATCTCGCCCATGATCGAGCGCCGCGACGCCAATACTGATGGCGTGGCCGAGTATATCCGCGTCAACAGCAACGACCATGTGCTGATCCAGGGCACCAACGGCAATGACCACATCATCGCCGGCGGCGGCGACGATTCCGTCTGGGGCCGCGATGGCAATGACCGCATCGAGGCCGGCTACGGCGTCGACAAGATCCATGGCGGGAAGGGCAACGACATCATCACCAATTCCGGCACGGACATAGGTGAGGTGGACATGCTGCACGGCGAGGACGGCAACGACGTCATCCACGGCGGCAGCGGACTAGCGCTGATCTTCGGCAACCAGGGATCCGACTTCATCATCACCGGGCCCGACGGAAAGGAAGCCTTCGGCGGAACCGACAACGACTTCATCATCGGTGGTGAGGGCGCGGACTTCCTGCTCGGCAATGAAGGTGACGACTGGATCGAGGGCGGCGGCGGTTTCGACACCACGGCGGGCGACAATTCGCAGCTGTTCTTCAATTCGCGGATCATCGGCCACGACGTGATGTTCGCGGGCTCGGACGAGCACGATTTCGACGCGGAGTCCGGCGACGACATCATGGTCCAGGGCGAAAGCGTCATGCGCAATGAGGGCATGCTTGGCTTCGACTGGGCCATCCACAAGGGCAACACGGTCGCGGCCAATGACGACCTGACCAAGCCCATCTTCACGACAGACGAGCAGGACATCCTGCGTGACCGTTTCGACGCGGTGGAGGCGCTGTCCGGATGGGACAGGAACGACGTTCTCCGGGGCGATGATCGGGGAGACGCAGCAACGGAGGCTGGCGGCGGTCTCGCGGGCGCCGAGAACACCATGACCGGGCACGAGCTCGATCAGGCTGGCATCGCGCGGATCAGGAACCTCTCCCAGATCGTCACGGCCGACTTGCTGGAGCAGGTCCAGTACGAGGCCGACGGCAGCGGCGACAGCAAGATGGCCTTTGTCGGCGGCAATGTGCTGCTGGGCGGCGGCGGCAGCGACACCATCCAGGGTCGTGGCGGCGACGACATCATCGACGGCGATCGCTGGCTGAACGTGCGTATCGCGGTGAAGGACGCATCCGGCGCAGTTCTGGGCTCGGCGGAAGGCATGACCGCGAAGGTCACCGGCCCGAATGGAGCCGATCTGTTCGGCGGCAAGCCGCTGCAGGCCCTGATGCTGGACGGCACCCTCCAGCCCGGCCAACTCGAGATCGTGCGCGAGATCCTCAAGGACGACGGTGTCGGCGACATCGACACGGCCGTCTACTGGGATGTGCGGGCCAATTACACGATCAGTCGTGGGCCGGATGGCTCCGTCATCGTCTCCCATACGGGCTTTGATACCGCCAACCGCCCTGTCGGCACGAACTTCGTGTCGGATGGCGTGGACCGCCTGCACAACATGGAGCGGCTGCAGTTCGCCGACCAGACCGTGACGCTCTCGCCGCCGAGCCTGCAACTCAATGGCTTCGACGTCGCTACGCGCAGCCTTGCGGACAACTTCAACACCGCCGCCTACACGAACAATGGTGGTAATACCAACTTCAAGACCGCCTGGACGGAGACGTTGGATGCGGGCGGCGCCACTGGCGGCAGCGTGAGGGTTGCCGGCGGTGTCCTGCAGTTCTCCCAGGGCAGTGTCGATGATGCCGCCGTGACGCGCCACGTCGATTTGTCCGGTGCCAGATCGGCCACGGTGACGTTTTCCGTCAACGACGCCAGTGTTGGCGGGCTGTTCTCTGGCGACAACGAGGAAATCTTCTTCGACTTCGCGGCGGATGGCGTGAACTTCGTCACCCTCCGCACCTTCGACGGCGGTAATGGCGGCAACATCACCGTCCAGCTACCGACGGGTGTTCCGTTCACCGACAACGCCGCCATCCGCTTCCGCGCGAACAACGCGCTCGACACGGGCGAGAGCTTCTCGATCGACAATCTGGCGATCACCGCCAATGTTTTCGTGCCAGCGAACCCGCCCTCCATCGACATCAACGCCGCCTATACCGAGAACGGAGCCGCGGCGGCCGTTGGTTCCGACCCGCGCATCGTTGAAGACAGCAACGGGATCGTTTCGGCCAGCGTGGTGCTGACGAACGCGAAGACCGGCGACCGCCTGTTCGTGCAGGGCAATCTGCCGAACGGCATCTCGGCCAACGTGAACACAACGGTCGCAGGGGTCATCACGCTGACGCTCTCGGGTACGGCCACGCCGGCAGCCTATGAGGCGGCCATCCAGGCCGTGCGTTTCGAGAACACGACGAACAATCCCGACACGGCTCCGCGCACCATCCAGGTGGCGGTCAGTGACGGCATGCTCGACAGCAATGTCGCAACGGCCACCGTCAATGTAACGGCGGTCAACGACCAGCCCGCGGTAAACAACGACACCGTCATCACCAATGTCGCGACGGGCTCGTTCGTCCTGCCGGAATGGGCCCTGCTGCGCAACGACAGCGACCCCGAGGGAGCTGCACTCGCCGTGACCGCCGTGAGCGCCTTCAACGGCCTGACGGTGACCCGCGCGAACGGGTCCCTGACCGTGACGGACACCGGGATAGCCGGAGGCAGCTTCACCTATACGGCGACCGATGGCTCGGGCGCCGCCAACGCAACCGACACGGGCGGCGTCACACTGACCCGCGACGCGACGGGCACCGTGGACGGCACCACTGCCGACAACATCCTCGTCGGCAATGATGCCGCCAGCACCTTCGATGCCGGCACGGGCAACGACATCGTCTTCGCCGGTGGCGGGAACGACACGGCGGTCTGGAACGCGGCGTCCCTCTTCGGCGCGACCATCTCGCAGGACGGCCGCGACTTCGTGGACGGCGGTGCGGGCACGGATGCCTTCGTCGTCAACGGCGACGGAACGGCGGAGGCCTTCGTGGTCCGCTCACGCGCCGCGGCGCTGGCAGACGGCATCGTGATTCAGCGGGAGGAGGCCGAGATCGTCATCACCCGAAATGGAGCGGTGATCGCCGAACTCGACAACATCGAGGAGATCACGGTCAACACCGGGCCGGGGGCCGATACGGTCACGACGCGCGGCAATTTCGATCCTACGAGCCTTGCGTTCAACACGATCCACATCAACGGATCGTCCGGGAACGACACCGTGGACATCACGGCGCTGCAATCTGCTCATCGCATCGTGCTGCGGACGAATGGCGGCAATGACACGATCGTCGGCACGCTGCGGCCGCAGGACGTGATCGAACTTCCGAACGGTCAGACGCTTGCGGACTACGCCCGCACCGTGAATGCCAATGGCACGACGACCTACACCAAGGGCACGCATTCGGTGACCTTGCAGGCGCCAGCCGCTGAGCCGGGCGAAGGCGGAGGTGGCGGCGGGCAGGGCGCGTTTGCGCTGACGGCCCGTGACCTGCAGGGCCTCAAGAACCTGGTCAACGGACGGAACGCATTCGACGGCGAAGACGATACGGAGGGCCATGCCGGCATCCGTGATCTGGAGGGCACCGGCAACAACACCGCAAACCCCGACTACGGCTCTGCGGACCAGCACTTCATCCGCCTGACGACGGCCCGCTACGGCGAGTTGAACGCGTCCGGCAACAACCGCGAGGTCAACCCCATCTTCGAGGGACTGGATGCGCGCGCCATCAGCAACCTGCTGGGCACGCAGGAAGCGGACCTGCCCAAGCAGGCCAATGACGCCAACATCTTCTTCATGGCGTTCGGCCAGTACTTCGATCACGGGCTGGACTTCGTACCGAAGAACTCTGTCTTCGGCACGATCGAGATCGGCGGTCCGGGCTCGCTTCGCGCCCCGGGAACGGACAATCCGGCGGACCTCACGCGGGCGGAAGTCGACGGGCTCGATGCCAACGGCATCCCGCAGCACGTCAACAAGACCTCGCCCTATGTGGACCAGAACCAGGCCTATGGCTCCAACGAACTGGTCGGCCAGTTCCTGCGCGAAAGCGATGGTGTTGGCGGTGTCGGGATGCGGCTGCTCGCGGGAGCGGACGATCCCTCCAGCCCCGGCTTCAAGCTGCTGCCCACGCTGCGCGAGATGATCCAGCATCACTGGGAGGCGAACACCGTCTTCCACGATGCATCGCTGCCAAACGGAGCGATCAGCTTCCACGATTACTACAGCAATTTCCCGATTTCCGAGACGGCGACGGGCAACCTCTTCGACGAGGCGACCGGCAGCTTCGATCCGGACGTGCTGAACGCGGCTGTGTCGAACTTCATGGGCAGCGGTTTCCCGCTGCTGCTCGACACCAATCCATTCGTCAGCCTGCTCGACCATTACGTGGCGGGCGACGGACGGGCCAATGAGAACTTCGCGCTGACGGCGATGCACACGGTCTGGGCCCGCAACCACAACTACCATGTGGAGAATCTGGTCGAAGCCGGGTTCGACGGCACCCCGGAAGAGGTGTTCCAGGCCGCCAAGATGATGAACGAGGCGGAGTATCAGCGGGTCGTCTTCGACGAGTTCGCGGATGCGCTTCTTGGTGGCATGCGCGGCCTCGGCACCCATGGCCATGACGGCTACAACCCGGATGTCGATGCGCGGATCTCCCATGAGTTCGCGTCCGCCGTGTACCGGGTCGGGCACTCCCTGATCGGCCAGACCATGACGGTTCTGGACGAGAACGGGCAGCCGAAGCAGGTGGCCTTGTTCGATGCGTTCCTGAACCCGAGCAACGATCCCTCGGTGTTCACCGGCACGCTGCCTCCGGGCTACGTGCCCCAGCCGGGCTATGCACAGCTGGGCGTGGGCTCGATCCTCGGCGGCATTGCCACCCAGCAGGCGGAAGAGGTGGACTTCAACATCGTCGACGCCGTGCGCAACGATCTCGTGCGCATCAACGCCGACCTGTTCTCCTTCAACGTGGCGCGTGGACGCGATGTCGGGCTCGGCACGCTCAACCAGGTCCGCGCCGACCTGAAGGCTTCGGGAAGTCCGTACATCAGGGAAGCCATCGGCTTCGCGGGGAACATGGACCCCTACGCCTCCTGGGAAGACTTCCAGGCCCGCAACGGTCTCAGCGCATCGGTCATCGCACAGATGAAGCAGGCCTATCCGGACCTTGTGCTGGATACGCCTGAGGAGATCGCCGATTTCGTGGCGGCCAATCCCAGCATTGCGCTGCTGGACGGGACGAACGGCGCCAAGATCGTCAAGGGGATCGACCGCGTGGATCTCTGGGTCGGTGGCCTTGCCGAGCAGCACATCAATGGCGGCATGGTCGGCCAGACCTTCTGGGTGGTGCTGCACGAACAGTTCGACCGTCTGCAGGAGGGCGATCGGTTCTACTACACCGACCGCTTCGACAACTTCGACTTCTACGAGGACTTCGTGGATGGGCAGGACTTTGCGGACATCATCGCCCGCAACACCGGCCTCACCAATCTGCCGGAGGACATCTTCAGCGCCGATCTCGACGATGACGGCCCAACGGGCGGCACGGACGATGAAGACGAGGATGAGGATGACGGTGACGGACCGCCCGTCGGCGGAGATGACGATGATGACACCGACGAAGATGAAGACGACGAAGATGACACGCCTCCGGTCGGTGGAGGCGAGGATGACGAAGACGACGACGAAGACGAAGATGATGACGATGGCAACGGTCAGGACGACGATGACGACGAAGTAGACGGTGGCGAGGACGACGACACAGACGGTCCCGGCACCGGCAATGGCGGCGGAACCGGCACGGGCACCACCCCGCCCGTTGTCGGCACCCCGGCAGCCGACGTGCTCGCCGGAACCGCAGCCGACGACAACCTGATCGGCTTCGGCGGCGACGACGTCATCATGGGCCATGCCGGTGCCGACGCAATCGTGGCCGGTGACGGCAACGACTTCGTCCATGGCGGCGAGGGTAGGGACGTCATCTCGGCTGGCCTGGGCGACGATCACGTCTTCGGCGGCGCAGGCGCCGACATGATCCATGGCGATGCCGGTGACGATCGCCTGTTCGGCGATGCCGGTGACGACCTGATCGATGCCGGGGCCGGCAACGACCTCGTAATGGGCGGCGCGGGCAACGACTTGCTGGTGGCGTCGAAGAACGATGGCGACGACACCTATTTCGGCGACGAGCCGAATGGCGGCGCGGGCGTGGACACGCTGGACATGTCGGCCGTCACCACCACGGCGAAGGTCGATCTCGGGACAGGCCTCGGCGGTCGCGGCAGCGCCTGGAGTTCGCAGACTGGCAGCGACACCCTGTGGGGCGTCGAGAACGTGGTCACGGGCTCCGGCGCGGACGACATCACAGCCAGCAATGCCGTCAACATCATGGACGGCGGCGCGGGTAATGACGTCTTCCGCTTCCTGAGCGCCGAAGCCGCCAACAACGACACCATCCTCAACTTCCAGGCCGGGGACGTCCTCGACCTGACCGGCATGGACGCGAACGCGGGCGTTGCCGGCAACCAGGCCTTCACCCTGGTAGCTGGGCCGAGCTTCACCGCGGCGGCGCAGTTGATGGTGTCCTATGAGACCCGCGCGGACGGCGACTACACCGTGGTGCAGGGCAATACCGGCGGCGACGCCGCGGCCGAGTTCAAGCTCAGCCTCAAGGGTACGCACGAGTTGGACGCAACCGACTTCAAGTTCTGATCGGTTGACGCAGACCCATCGAGGGGCCGGTCCCGCACCGGCCCCTCAACCGCCCCAGCAGCCACAAGAGACGTGCCATGCGCACCAACACGAAAGCCTCGCGAAAAGAGGACGCAGCGAAACTGATCACGGGCTTCCGCGGCGTCGTGCTCTTCCTCTTCCTGATCTCCGGCGTGATCAATGTGCTGGCGCTGACCGGCTCGTTTTACATGCTGCAGATCTACGACCGGGCGCTCGCCGCCGGCAGCGTGCCGACCTTGGTGGCGCTCTCCGTCATCGCCATCGGGCTCTACCTGTTCCAGGGCGTGTTCGACGTCATCCGCTCGCAGGTGCTGGTGCGCGTGGGTGCGCGGCTGGACAAGAAGATCGCGCCGCTGGCCCACAGCGTCGCCATCGACATGCCCCGGTTCGGCTTCTCGACCGCTGAGTCCCTGGAACGCGGGCGCGATGTGGATACCGTCCGCGGCTTTCTCGGCAGTCAGGCTCCCATCGCCTTGTTCGATCTGCCCTGGATCCCGATTTATCTCGCCTTCGTCTACCTGCTGCACCCCTTCCTCGGCGGGCTTACGCTGGCCGGAGCGGTGGTGCTGTCCGTCCTGACCCTCGTGACGGAGTTGATGACGCGCCGCCTGAACGCGGCAACCCTCAAGGCGGTCATCACGCGGTCCGCCATCGCGGATTCCAACGCCCGCAACGCCGACATCCTCAAGGCCATGGGTTTCGCCCATCGGGCCGTCGAGCGCTTCAACATCGCGAACGACGAGCACCTCGTTCTCCAGACGCGCACCAACGACATCACCGGCACGTTCGGCGCCATCGCGCGCGTGCTGCGGATGCTGCTGCAATCGGCGCTGCTGGGGCTCGGCGCATATCTGACGATCAAGGGCGAACTGTCGGCCGGCGCCATCATCGCCTGCTCCGTCGCGTCCTCGCGCGCGCTCGCCCCCATTGATCTTGCCATCGCGAACTGGAAGGGCGTGGTTGCCGCCCGCTCCGCGATGAAGCGGCTGCGGGAAACCGTCGTTGCGCTGGCAGGGGCCAAGCCTCCCATGCCGCTGCCCGCGCCGGTTTCTTCCCTGAAGGTCGAGCGCATCACGATTGCGGCGCCCGCCTCTGGCCGCGTGCTGCTGAGCGAAGTCGGCTTCGAGTTGAAGGCGGGCGATGGTCTCGGCGTCATCGGACCCAGCGGAGGTGGAAAGACCACCCTTGTGCGCGCTCTCACGGGGGTGTGGCCGGTGCTTCGCGGAAGCGTGCGCCTGGACGACGCGGAACTGGGCCAATGGAGCGACCAGGAGCTTGGGCGCTGGACCGGTTTTCTCCCGCAGGAGGTGGCCTTGCTCGACGCGACCATCGGCGAGAACATCGCGCGCTTCGAGGAAAGCCCGGACCCGCGCGCCATCGTCGCGGCGGCAAGAGGCGCCGGCGTGCATGAGATGATCGTGCGCCTGCCCGAAGGCTACATGACGCAGATCGGGCCGCAGGGCACGTCTTTGTCCGCCGGGCAGAGGCAGCGGATCGGCCTTGCCCGCGCCCTCTACAACGATCCGTTCCTGATCGTGCTCGACGAGCCAAATTCCAATCTGGACGGCGAAGGCGAGGCGGCGCTGACCCAGGCGATCCTCGGCGTGCGGCGCCGCGGCGGCATCGTCATCGTGGTGGCGCATCGGCCGAGCGCGCTGGCGGCTGTCGACCTCGTCGCCGTCGTGCAGGCCGGACGCCTCGCTGCCTTCGGACCGAAGGACGAGATCATTTCCTCTGTGAATGGCGCAGTCAGCGAGCCCGCGGCTGCGCGGCGAACTCAGATGAGGGTGCCAGCATGATCGGGATCAAGGCAACCAAGGCGCAGGACACCGGCCCCGCCTCCCTGCGCGAGCGCTACATCACCAAGGCTGCGGCCCTCTCGAAAGTGCCGATGCAGGTGGCCCTCCTTCTGGCGGCGTTTGTTCTGTACGTCCGCACGCTGGTGGCCGGAGAGCCGCCGGAGGCGCGCAGTGCGGAGGCAGGCCAGCCTGCCCCCGAGGACGAGCATGGGGTCCTAACCGCTGCGTCAGGCGGGCCGGCTCTCGTCCAACCGCCGGCCGAGGAGGACCGCGACGAGGAGGAGCCCTCCGCGCGCTCTGGCGGCGCCTATGTCGAGCACGAGGCACCAGCCTTCGTCATGCTCGACTCGCCTCCGATCTCCTTCCGCGCCGCGGAGGTTTCGGTGGCTCTTCGCAACGGATCGTTCGAGGTGAAGTCCCGGGCCGGCAACGACAATCTCGGGCTCGTCGGGTCCGGTGGCGGCGGCGGCACAGGTGGCAGTGATGCAGGACCAAGCGGCGACATGCCCGTTGCACCGGGCGTGGAGCCGGGGGAGGACGAGGATCCCGATCCACGCGCCGCCAACCGCGCCCCCAGATCCACCGGGACGGTTTATCTCGGCGATTTCTTCAGCGCACAGGCGACCTTCATCGCCTTCGCAAGCCTCCTGCTGAACGCGAGCGATGAAGACGGGGACAAGCTCTCGGTTGCCGGGCTTGCTGCATCCTCGGGTACGCTGAACCCGGTGCCGGGCGGCTGGCTCTACACGCCTGCGCAGGACGCAAGCGGCTTCGTCGAGTTCACCTACCGGGTGACGGACGGCCTGTCCGGCGTGCTGCATTCGGCCCAGCTCCGCCTCGTTCCGTACCACACTGTCGAGGGTACAGCCGGAGACGACGTGCTCCTCGGCACCGCCGCGGCGGACCACGTCTCCGGCGGCGACGGCGACGACAATGTGGATGCGCGCGAGGGCCACGACACTATCTGGGCGGGGAGCGGCGACGACCATGTGCTCGCGGGCCTCGGCAATGACGTGATTTCCGGCGGAGAGGGCCGGGACCTGATCTTCGGCGGCGCCGGCAATGACACGGTGTGGGCCGGGGCGGGCGATGACCGCGTCTTCGGCGAGGATGGCGACGACCTGCTCCATGGCGAAGCCGGCAATGACATGCTGGACGGCGCGGCGGGGCGCGACCTTCTCGATGGTGGCGACGGAGACGATCAGCTTGTCGGAGGCGACGGGGATGACGTGCTCCTGGGCCGCGCTGGCGCAGACATTCTGCAGGGCGGAGCGGGCGAGGATGTGCTCGACGGCGGCGAGGGTGCCGACAGGATGCTCGGAGGCGAGGGTGATGATGTGCTTGTCGCCAGCATGGACGGCGCAGCCGACCAGATCGACGGAGGGGCCGGAAAGGACAGCGCCGACATGTCGGCGGCCACGATGGGGATCGTGGTCGATCTGAGGTCCGGCACAGCGGTTAGTGTCGAGATCGGCGCCGATCTCCTCCACGATATCGAGGCGGTGTTCACCGGCAGCGGCAATGACAGCCTGACGGGAGACGAGGGTGGCAATCTTCTCTCGGCCGGGGCCGGCGATGACCTGCTCGATGGCGGGCTGGGTTCGGACACCCTGCTCGGCGGCACCGGGAACGACCGGCTGGTCGGAAGCGCCGACGCGGCGGATGACCTCTGTGACGGCGGCGAAGGCCATGACGTCATGGACTACTCCGCCACCTCGCAGGGCATCATCGTCGATCTTGTGACCGGCGAGGCCATGGGGGTCGAGATCGGCGCGGATCTTCTGAAAAGCATCGAGGAGGTCATCGGCGGCTCCGGCAACGACATCTTCGTCGTCAACGGCGATGCCGTGAACCTGAGCGGCGGCGGCGGTGAGGATCTCTACAGGTTCACCGGCGGAAGCAGCGGCTCGGGAACCAGCATCCACGACTTCGCGGTCGGAGACTGCATCCAGCTGCCCGGCTACCAGCTGACCCCGCAGGTCGCCGAGCTCTTCCAGGACATCTATGGCGAGCGCGATCGCAGCAGCGACCGCATCCGCTACCACAGCGAGCGGGTGAACGAACTCGAGCAGACCCGGATCGAGGCCGACCTCGATGGCGACACCTCATACGAGCTCGTCATCAACCTGGACGGTCATCATCTTCTTTTCATTTCCGAAAACCTGGCTTGAGGAGGTCGACCGATGGCAGACATGCGCTCCAGACCCGCTGCAGAAAGCAGCTTCGGCCTTCGCGGCCGGATCGGGACGGGAATTGTCTTCGCCCTCATGCTCATTGCCGGATGCGGAGCCTGGGCCGTGCTGGCGCAGCTCTCCGGCGCGATCATCGCACAAGGATCGGTCAAGGTGGACCGCAACCTCAAGGCGATCCAGCATCGCGACGGCGGCATCATCAGTGAGATTGCCGTACGGGAGGGCGACTTCGTCACCGCGGGGCAGGTGCTGCTGCGTCTCGACGACATGCAGACCCGGGCTGAACTGTCGATCATCAAGACCCAGATGGTCGAAGCCATCGCGCGGCGCGCCCGGCTCAGGGCTGAACGCGACATGCTGGCGGAGGTGGAGTTTCCTCCCGGCTTCGCGGACCAGGGGGGCGAGGCGGCCGCCGTCATCATGAGCGAGACGAACCTGTTTCGCGGCAACCTTGCTCATCGCCGCAGCCAGAAGGAACAGCTCGAGCTCCGCATCAACCAGATCGAGAAGGAGGTTGCGGGCCTCGAGGCCCAGCGGACTGCCAAGGTCGACGAGATCAAGCTTGTCGAAAGCGAGCACGGCAAGCTGAAGCAACTCCTGCAGAAGGGGCTGGTCGAAAGCCTGCGCGTCTACAACACCGACCGCGAAGCCGCCCGTCTTCTCGGCAGCCGGGGCGAGGTGGAAGCCGGCATTGCGCGTGCCTACGCCTCCACGAGCGAGATCCGGCTCCAGATCATGGCACTGGACCAGACGGCCCGCACGGAGGCGCAGCGTGAGCTTTCCACCGTGGACGCCAAGATCTCGGAACTCACGGACCGCAAGATGGCCATCGAGGATCGGCTGTCGCGCACGAATATCCGTGCGCCTCTTGCCGGTTACATCAATGAACTGGCGGTCCATACGATCGGCGGCGTGATCAGCCCGGCGGAGCGTCTGATCACGCTTGTGCCGGAGAACGCCGCGTTGCGTGTCGAGGCCCGATTGTCACCCGCCGATATCGACCAGGTGGCGCTGGCCCAGCCGGCGCGGCTGAGGTTCTCCGCATTCAACCGCAACGAGACGCCGGAGATCCTCGGGGAGGTCGCCTATGTCTCCCCAGCCTCCACCCGCGACACGGTGACGGGAGAGATGTACTTCGTCGCCGACATCGAGGTCAGTGCCGAGCAGATGGCCCGGCTGGGCGCGCGCAAGCTCGTGCCGGGCATGCCGGTCGAGGTCTACATCACGACCGACCAGCGCTCCGCGCTAAGCTATCTGACGAAGCCGTTCACCGACCAGGTCGCCCGGACCTTCCGGGAGGAGTGAGCGCGCGCGTGGTGTTGCGTTCTCAGGCGGCGTCACTTCACAAAGAAGTTTGACGAACGTTGTTGGCACCCCGCCGGCGCCCCGCTTAGTAGGAAGCGTTACTCATTTCAGGCGCCTTCGCGGCAGGCAGGATCCCGTATGCAATGAGCGTCTGGCTGAAGGCTGCTCATATCTGTGCATTGGTCATCTGGTGCGGCGGCCTGCTCGTCCTGCCGAGCCTTTTCGCGCTTCGCGGCAACCATCCTGCCGGCCCCGACCTCTGGCGGCTGCAGAGATTCGTCCGATTCAGCTACACCTACGTGGTTTCGCCCGCAGCATTCGCCGCCATCGGGACCGGCACGGCGCTGATCTTCGTGCAGGAGGTATTCACGCCGTGGTTTGCGCTGAAGCTGCTCGTGGTCGGGCTGCTGGCGCTGCTCCACGTCCGCCATGGCTTCGTCATCGTGAGGGTCTTCGAGGACGACAACGGTTATTCGCTCACGCGGAACGTGGTGGCCACATGCCTCACCATGGCCGTGGTCTCGGCAATCCTGTTGATCGTCCTGGCCAAGCCCGCCCTTGATCTCAACGCCCTGCCGGCGGTGATGCACCAGCCGGGAGCGCTTCAGTCATTGTTCGAAACCATGATCCCGATTCCATGATCGAAGACGAGCTTGCCGCCATGCCAGCCCGCGATGCCGACGAAGATCGCTGCGAGCGTGGAGAGCATCAGCCCCATCGGCAGCACGGCCGCTTCATGGTCCTCGATCCGGTAGCCCCAGTTCAATCCCGCCACCGAGAGCAGCGTCATGGCGGCGACGGCATGGGTCCAGCTGGCGGAGCGCTTGCGGATGCCCGCGACCAGGAGAAGTTCGGCGGTTCCCGACACGCCGGCAACGATGCCGAGGAAGAAGGCGAACCCGCTCGACCACAGCGCCACGCGCGTCCAGAACGGGTCGGCCGTCCACCAGTAGAACAGATCGCAGCCGAGCGTCGCCATGACCAGCGCGATGGGGAAGGACACCGACATCGCATGAATGGGATGGCCGGCCACCGCCACCACCGAGGTCGTGTCGTGCTTCGTGACTTCCTCGATGACGGGATTGGTCTCGGTCATGCGGGCCCTCGCTGGATGTTCGGCGCTGCTGGCCGAACGCGCGCCGCGGCCGTGTGGTTCCGGGGGGCAGGTGCCGGGCTTGCCGCGCTTGGGCTCGGCGGTTGCGACGGGCCGCTGTCGACGCTGGATCCCGCCGGACCTGCCGCCAGCGCCATTGCGGATCTCTGGTGGGTGATGCTGGCTGGCGCGGCTGTCATTTCCCTCATCGTCTTCACGCTTGTGGCCGCGGCCTTCCTGCCCTCGCGCCCGTTGGCCCGGGTCCACTGGTCACGCTGGCCGCTCTGGGGCGGACTGGCGTTTCCGACCGTGGTGCTGTCGGCCCTGCTCGTCTACGCCTTGCTTCAGGGCGACCGGCTGCGGCCTCAGCCGGCGGAGGACGCGCTCGAAATCCACGGCACCGCGCGCATGTGGAGCTGGGAATTCAGCGCACCGGATGGCTCGTCGCCTTCGCGGAACGTGCTGCGCATACCCGCCGGTCGGCCGGTCGATCTCCATGTCACCAGCGCCGACGTGATCCACAGCTTCTGGATCCCTCGGCTCGGGGGCAAGATGGACGCCATTCCGGGCCACACCAATATCATCAGGCTGATGGCCGACCGGCCGGGCACCTATCGCGGTGTCTGCGCGGAATTCTGCGGTGTCGGCCACTCCACGATGTTCCTCACGGTCGAGGCCGTAGCTGCCGAAAGCTTCGACGTGGCGGATGCTGCCCGCGCAAGCGCGGTGACGCCATGAGCGCCCCCCTGTCCCCCATAGCCCTGCACAAGGCGCTGTCCGCGATCTGGGACACGCCGCCCGGCTGGGGCCGCCTGTCCGCCGTCAACCACACGGTGATCGGTCGCCGCTTCATCATCGCCGCCTTCATCTTCTTCGCCATCGGCGGCATGCTCTCGATGCTGATCCGCGCGCAACTGGCGACCTCGAACAGCGCCTTCATCGGGCCGGAGATCTACAACCAGATCTTCACCATGCACGGCACGATCATGATGTTCCTGTTCGCCATCCCCATGTTCGAGGGACTGGCGATCTACCTGCTGCCGAAGATGCTGGGCGCGCGGGACATGGCCTTCCCCCGCCTCAGCGCCTACGGCTTCTGGTGCTACATCTTCGGCGGCTCGATCCTCATCGTCGCGCTGCTTGCGGGCGCGGCGCCGGACGGCGGCTGGTTCATGTACACGCCGCTGTCGTCCAGCACCTACACGCCCGGCATCAACTCGGATGTCTGGCTGCTCGGCATCACCTTCGTCGAAATTTCGGCCATCGGTGCCGCGGTCGAGATCGTGGTCACGATCCTGAAGATGCGCGCACCCGGCATGTCGCTGGACCGCATGCCCATCTTCGCCTGGTACATGCTCGTCACCGCCATGATGATGCTGGTGGGCTTCCCGCCGCTCATCCTGGGCTCCATCCTGCTGGAGGTGGAGCGGGTGTTCGACTGGCCGTTCTTCGATCCCGTGCGGGGAGGGGACCCGCTGCTGTGGCAGCACCTGTTCTGGCTGTTCGGCCATCCCGAGGTCTACATCATCTTCCTGCCGGCGGCGGGGCTGATCTCGACCATGATCCCGGTGCTCGCCCGCCATCCGCTGACGGGCTACAGCTGGATCGTCGTCAGCATCATCGCCATGGGCTTCCTCAGCTTCGGCCTTTGGGTGCACCATATGTTCACGACGGGCATCCCGCATCTTGCGCTGGGTTTCTTCTCGGCCGCGAGCATGCTGGTGGCGATCCCGACCGGCGTGCAGATCTTCTCCTGGATCGCGACCCTGCTGGCCGGGCGGCCGCAGCTGAAGCTGCCCATGCTGTTCCTGTTCGGGTTCTTCTTCGTCTTCGTGCTCGGCGGCCTGACCGGCGTCATGGTGGCCGTGGTGCCGTTCGACTGGCAGGCGCACGACACCTACTTTGTGGTGGCCCATCTCCATTACGTGCTGGTCGGCGGCTTCGTCTTCCCCATGCTGGCCGCCGCCTATTACTGGCTGCCGCACTTCACGGGCCGAACCACGGTCTACCGGCTGGGGTACTTCTCCTTCGCGCTGATCTTCATCGGCTTCAACCTCACCTTCTTCCTGATGCACCTGACGGGCCTCAGGGGCATGCCGCGCCGCATCAGCACCTATCCCGCCGAACATGGCTGGGACATGCTGAACCTGCTGTCCTCCTTCGGCGGCTTCGTGCTGACCATGGGCTTCGCGCTGTTCGCGATGGATGTGCTGCTGCAAAGCCGCTTTGGACCGCGCAGCCCGCGCGACCCGTGGAAGGCGGAGACGCTGGAATGGGCCACGGCCACCCCGCCGCCGAGCTACGGCATCGCGTCCCTGCCGCGCGTGTCGAGCCGCGAACCGTTGCGGGCCGATCCCGATCTTCCGCGCCGGCTGGCGGCGGGCGGCGGCTATCTGCCGTTCGCGCGAAATGGGTGGATGGAGACGCTCGGCACCAGCATCGTGCGCGCCGACGTGCAGCAACTCATCGTATTGCCGAACAACACGTTCCTCCCGTTGTGGAGCGCGCTTGCGACCGGCGTGGTGTTTCTGTCGCTGCTCTTCAAGCAGTACTGGCTGACGCCGCTGGCGGCAGTGGCCGTCCTCGTGCTGCTGCTCGCCTGGACGCGCACCGGCGAACGCCGGGACCACGGGCTGCTCGACATCGGGCACGGCGAAACGGCTCCGCATCATGCGGAATCGGGTGATGCACCGTCCCTATGGGCCATGATCTTCGTGCTCCTCGCCGACAGCACCCTCTTTGTCAGCCTTGTCTTCTCGTTCCTGTTCCTCGTCGTCTCCGCTCCGGGCTGGCCTCCGTCGGAAATGATCGCCAGCGGGGAAATGCCGGCCCTTGCGACAGCCCTTGCGCTTGTTGCCGCGGGTGTCGCCGCCGCACGGGCTGCCCAGATTGTCCGGACGGATGGCCGGCCGGTTTTCTGGGCCGCTCTCTCGGGAGCCAGCAGCGTCATGGCGGTGGCGGGGCTTGCCTATCTTGGCTACGTGTCCTTGCCTGATCCGACAGCCCACGCCTATTCGGCGACGAGCGGCGCCCTTCTCGCCTATGCGGGCTTCCACGCCGGCCTGGGCGCGGTCTTCGGGGGCTTCTGCGTCTACCGCATGCTCACTGGCTTCGTGTCGGCCCGCCGTGCCTCGGACCTGCGCATCGCGGCTCTCTGGCAGATGCATGCTGCCCTGGTGGGAGCGGTGTCGCTGATCGTGCTCTACGTTCTCCCGGCGGCACTGCGATGAGAGGCGCGCGGGCGACCGACCTTCTGCTGGCGATCAGCGGATTCGTCGTCTGGAGCGCCGCGTTCTCGGCGGTCTATGCCGTCTTCTCGCTCGGCTGCTGGCTGGGCTGGGACCGCGTCGGGATCGGCCCGACGTCGCTCCAGAAGATCGCGACGGCCATCGTCTGGCTGGCCTTCATCCTGCTGGGGGGCGTGGTCGTCTGGCTTGCCAGGCAGCGGGTGCGGCAAGGACTTGAGCCGGTGAAGCCATTTCTGGGCGTTCTGTTGCCGGCCGCCAATCTTGCTGCCTTGGCCGCCACCATCATCACGGGGCTTCCGATACTTCTCGCATCCAGTTGCCACTAGCCGTGGGTCATTGACCCCCGGGCCGGCTGGGGCAAACTGGCGTGATGATCGAGCAATTCCTCGCCACCGCAACGTTCGACTTCGTCCCCCACTTCGTGGCGCTGTTCGCGGCCTATGTGCTTGCTCTTCCGATTGGCTGGGACCGCGAGAAGGAGGAGCGCAGCGCCGGGCTGCGCACGTTTCCGCTCGTCGCGGTTGCCAGCTGCGGCTTCGTGCAGGCTGCGGAAACGGTCCTGAACGGCCACCCCGAGGGAACGGCACGCGTGGTGGAGGGCATCATCACCGGAATGGGCTTCATCGGCGGCGGCGCCATCCTGCGGCTCAAGGACTCCGTGCGGGGCACGGCGACCGCAGCCAGCCTCTGGAGCACGGGCGCCATCGGGACGGCTATCGGGCTTGGTGCCTACGACATCGCCATCCTTCTTTCTGTGGTGACCTTCATCACCCTCAAGGCGCTCACGCCACTGAAGCGCGTTCCGCAGGAAGCGGATCAGGTGGGCGGCGAAGTCAGGGACTGACATCCCGCCGCTCATGACAATGGCGTGAGCACCGGAGACCACCTCGTCTTCGCAACGTTCCCCTTCATGAACAGGTCGCTGCACGGGGCATCTGCGACGTTCCGGGAGGCCAGATGAGAGAGCAAGGCAGACGCGGACCCGTGGTGGTCGTTACCAGAGCCTCGGCGGGCGTCGGCCGCGCGGTCGTGCGGGCCTATGCGGCGCAGGGTGCCCGCATCGGGCTGATCGCGCGGGGGCGCGAAGGGCTCGAAGGCGCCGCCCGGGACGTCCGGTCCGCGGGCGGCGAGGCGCTGATCCTGCCCCTCGATGTAGCGGATGCGGATGCCGTGGAGCACGCGGCGGCAAGGGTCGAGGAGCGTTTCGGCCCCATTGACATCTGGATCAACTGCGCCTTCGCCGGCGTGCTGATGCGCTTCATGGACATGGCCATGGAGGATTTCCGTCGCGTCACGGAGGTGACCTATTATGGGCAGGTCTACGGAACCCGCTCGGCCCTGAAGCGCATGCTGCCGCGCAACCACGGCACGATCGTCCTGGTCGGCTCGGCACTGGCTTATCGCGGGATACCGCTCCAGTCCGCCTATTGCGGCGCGAAGCACGCGCTGCAGGGTTTCCAGGATTCCGTCAGGTCGGAGCTGATCCACGCGAAGAGCGATGTGCGCATCACCATGGTCCAGCTGCCGGGCGTGAACACGCCCCAGTTCGACTGGATACGCACCAATCTGCCGAACAAGGCCCAGCCGGCGAGCCCGCCTTTCCAGCCGGAGATCGCGGCGCGCGCGATCATCTTCGCGGCCGCGAGCCGCAGGAAAGAGGTGGTCGTCGGCTTCCCCGCTTTGCAGGCGATTTGGGGCGACCATCTGGCATCGCCGCTGCTCGACCATCACCTCGCGGCGACGGCGGTGTCGGGTCAGCAGGCGGAGGAGCCGCGCGAGCCCGGATACCGCGACAACCTCTACGAACCCGTCCCGGGAGATCGCGGCGCGCATGGTCGCTTCGATGCGCAATCCCATACGTGGAGTCCGCAGCTCTGGGCGACCATGAACCGTGGAAAGCTGCTCGCGGCAGCGCTGGGCGTTGGCGTTGCGGCTGCGGCCCTTGCCCTGGGCGCCCGTCGAAACCCGCGAGGGCGTGACATCGTACGGAGCTCCAGGTCTTCCTGATCCGCGTCAGCTCTCCAGCCCGAGCGCGCAGCCATCGCTTCGCGGGTCATGTGCGCCAGTGATCGTGCCGCGCGCATCCCGGTGAATGATACCCGCCTGTCCACTGAGTGGACTGGACGCGGGTATGACCGAAATCTCGTGCCGGAGTTGCCCCAACCGCTCCACGCACGCCTCGCCCACATCCTCTTCGATCTTGAGGCTGTCGCGGCTGTCGGAGAAGGTCCGGCCCAGCAGGAAGCGGGGACGAGACAGGGCCTCGAGCGGGTCCATGCCGTAGTCGATCAACCGCGTCAGGATCGAGGCGACCGTCTGCGGCTGGCCGTCGGCGCCCTGCGTGCCATAGAGGATGTGCGGCCGCCCATCACGTAGCGCCATGCCGGGATTGAGCGTGTAGAACGGCCGCTTGCCCGGTGCGATGAGGTTGGAGCTGGCCGCGTCCGTGCTGAAGGCCGCCCCGCGGTTCTGCCAGATGATGCCCGTATCGCCGGCAACGACGCCGCTTCCCCAGTCATAATAGGTGCTTTGCAGCATGCTGACGCCGCGCCCTTCGGCATCCATGGCGGCAAGATAGACGGTGTCACCGGTGCGGAAGGGCTGGGGCCAGGCGAGCGCGTGGTCCGGATCGATGGCGCGCGCCTTCGCCGCCAGCTGCTCGGGCGAGAGGAGGCGGTCGATCTCCACGCGTGCGAAATCGGGGTCGGCGATCATGCCTCGGTCGAGAAAGGCCTGCTTCACCGCCTCGACCAGCCGGTGGTAGTAGGCGGCGCTGCCTTCCTCGACGCCGTCGAACCCCAGTTCCGCGAGAACGCCCATGATAGCAAGCGTGGTGATGCCCTGTGTCGGCGGCGGCGGAGCGAGGAGGGTCAGTCCGCGGTAGTCGAGGCTGAGCGGGGCCTCCTGCCGCGTTCGCGTCGCCGCAAGATCGGCGGCGGTGATCGGTGATCCCGCCTCTGCAAGGCCCTGCGCTATGCGGCGGGCAAGCTCGCCTTCATAGAATTCGCGGGCGCCATGGCGGGCGATGGCCTCAAGGCTGCGCGCGAGATCAGGCTGCCGGAAAGTCTCGCCGGTGATCGGTGGCTGCCCGCCGGGCATGAAAATGTTGCCGAACCCGTGCCAGCCCTCCACCTCGTGGCGGCGGAAGTCCAGCCAGAAGGCCTGCGAGGCGCTGAGCGGAATGCCGTCCGCCGCAAGGGTGATCGCCGGTTCCAGCAAAGAGGCGAAGCTGCGCGTTCCGCCCCAGCGGCTTTGCGAATGATCATGAGCCATCGCCCAACTGTCGACGGCGCAGGCCGTCGTCAGCGCGGAGCCGGGACCACGGGTGGGGATCGCCGCGTCGAATTGCGGGAGGTCGCGCGCCGCCTGTCCTATCCCCGTGAGGGCGAGGACATCGCCCTCGGCGTCCGAGACGAGCCAGATGGTGTCTCCGCCGATGCCGCAGAAATGCGGATAGGCTACCGCGATGGCCGCCGCCATGGTGATGGCCGCCTCTATGGCATTGCCGCCCTCGGCCAGCACGCGGCGGCCGGCCTCGCTGACGAGCGCATGCGGGCTCGTCACCATGCCGCGTGTGGAACGCGCGAGCACGGACATCAGCAGCAGCCCGCGAAGGCGCCGTACCAGCGGGTGAGGGCCTCCCGATAGGATGGCCACGCCGCTTCGAGCGCGGGATTGCGGTCCGCCCTGAACAGGCGCCGCAGATCGGCCTGCATGGCGTCGAGGTCCACCCCGGTTGGTTGCCCGTCGCGCACGATCGTCCGCCCCGCGACCACCACCTCGCGTATGGCGGAGAGGTTGCCGCGCGCGAAGAGCATCTTCACCGGGTCCACCGGCATGATCTGGTCGCGGTCGAGCACGTCAAGGTCGAGCACCGCGAAATCGGCAGCTTCTCCCGGTGCGATGCGGCCCGCTCCCGGCGCTCCGACCGAGCGGCGGCCATTGGCCACCGTCGCTTCGAGGAACGTCTCCTGCGTCCAGGTGCGCCCGAAGCCCCAGCCGCCATGCATGGCCTGGACGAGGCGCATCTCGCGCAGCGCATCGTCGTCCTCGTCGAAGGCGAGCCCGTCGATCCCGACCGCAATCGCGCAGCCGCGCCGGTGCGCATCGGCGATGGGCGCGACGCCGGAGCGGATGTGGAGGTTGGAGGAGAAGTTGGTGACGATGGTGGCACCCGCCTCCGCGATCATGTCGAGTTCGTCCGCGGTCGCATGAACGCAGTGCGCCAGAGTGAGGCGCGGCGAGAGAAGGCCGATGTCGCGGAGGTAACCCACGACGCCTTCCGGGAATTCGCGGTCTGCCCAGGCGCGCTGGAGGCCGGTTTCGAGCAGATGCATGTGCACACGCCGCCCGGTGGCGGCCGAGCGCTCGGCGATGGTTTCGAGCAAAGCGCGCGAGCACCATTGCACTCCGGCCGGGCCGTACTGCACGTCAACCATCGGACCCGCGATCTCGGCCGCGATGGCATCGACGAGGTCCACATAGGCGCGCGGCTCCGGCGGGGGGCGGCGAAAGAGCGCGTTGATCGTGTGCCGGGCGTCATCGGGCATTTCGGCAAGCACGCCGCTCTCGTCACCGTAGACGAGGGGATTGCGGTCTCGCACCGCGAGCGCAAAGGCGATGCGGACGCCGACATCGCCGGCGGCGCGGGCGATCTCGCGCGCCTCTCCGATCATGTCCATGCGGCCGCTGGGGCGGGTGTAGTGCACCATGACGGAGCCACAGCCGGCGCGTGCGGAGCGCGCAAAAGACACGGCGGCGGCGAGATGTGGGTCCGGCGGCGTGGCGAAGGAGGCGCGGGGCAGCCAGAGTTCCAGCGGCATGTCGGCTGCGCCGAAGGACGACATGGCAGGACGCGCATGGTCGTGCGCATTGACCAGTGCCGGGATGAGGAGCCGCCGGTGTTCGGCCGCTCCGGGACAGGGCTCGACAGCGGTGATGACGCCGTCGGTCTGGGTGATCCGGACACCACCTCCGCGAAGATCGCCCGCCCCGCAGAAGGCGTCGGAAGCGTCGGTATGTGTCTGCGGGGCGGGCATGGGCATTAGTTCTTCGTGTAGACGAGGTTGCGCTCGCCGCGAGCCGGCAGGAACTCGCGCGAGAAGATTTCGGCCGGGGTGGGCGTGCGCTTGAGGTCGTAGCCTTCAACCACGAAGCCGATGGCACGCGCCATGCGGTCGTCCTTGATATCGCCGACGCCGATCTCCTTCATCTCGTCGGAGACGATCAGCTTCTCGAACGAGAATTGCAGCCGGCGCTTCTCCACCTCGACATTTATGAGGTTGTCGAAGTTCACCGCAGCCTTCATGCCGAGATCCTGGTCCCCCGCGATTTCCATCAGCGCGCGATTGGTGGCGCGGACGAGGCCGGCGACGGCCTTGGGGTTTTCCTTGATGAGCTTGCGCGAGACCATGAGGCCATTGGAATACAGATCGAGGCCGAAGTCACCGAACTGGAACCAGCGGTAGTCCTTGTCCGGGTCCTGACGGTTCAGCACGAGGTTGAAGTAGCTCGTGATGTTGAACACCAGCGCGCCGTCGATGTCGCCGCGGATCATCATCGGCTCCTGCAGGTTCGGCGCCATGTTCGAGACGTTGATCTTGGACATGTCCAGACCGTTCTTCTTGGCAAAGACGGGCAGCAGGCGCGTGGTGGGCGTGCCCTGCGCGCCGCCCAGGGTGCGGCCCTGGAAATCCTCCGGCTTCTCGATGCCGCTGGTGGTCTTGGTCACCACGGCGAAAGGCGGCTGGTTCCACATCATGTAGACCATGACCGGCGCGTCTTCGGGCCGTGTCGAGGAGTTCTGGATGATGGCGTTGACGTCTCCGAAGCCGGCATCATAGGCGCCGCCCATGATGCGCGTGACGGTGGCGCCCGATCCCTCGCCCTGGTCGATGGTGACGTTGAGGCCTTCTTCCTTGAAGTAGCCCTTGTCCTTGGCCAGGAAGAAGGCGGCGTCCGAACCTTGCGTCTTCCAGCCCAGGGTGAAGCGGATGGTGGTCTCCTGCGCCAGCGCAACGCCCGTCATCATGACGGTTGCGACGAGGCCTGCGGTCAGCACTTTCAGCATCGGTGTTCTCCTGTGGAGGCGGGGGCGGGTTTGATCAGGCCGCCGCGAAGTCGTTCTTGCGGGTGGCCCAGCCGGTGACACGGCTTTCGATGAGCGAGAAGGCGACGTAGAGGGCGACGCCCAGCGCCGCGAGGATGAAGAGGCCGGCGAAGACCAGCGGCACGTCGAAATTGGACGACGCGCTCATCATCACATTGCCGATGCCGCGGTTGGAGGCGACGGTCTCGGCCAGCACCGTTCCGACGAAGGCGTAGGTGATGGCGACCTTCAGCGAGGCGAAGAAGAAGGGCATCGTGCGCGGCAGCCCGACATTCCACAGGATATCGAGCTTGGAGGCGCCGAGCGCCTTCAGCACGTCCTCCATCTCAGGCTCGGTGGTGGCGAGGCCCGTCGCGATGTTGACGACGATGGGGAAGAAGCAGATCGACAGCGAGGTCAGCACCGCCGGCACCGTTCCGGAGCCGAACCACAGGACGAAGATAGGCACGACGGCCACCTTGGGGATGGACGAGAAGCCGATCAGCAGCGGGTAGGCGGTGTCGTAGGCAACGCGCGAGACGCCGATCACCGCGCCGAGCAGCACGCCCAGCGCCACGCCCAGCACGAAGCCGACCATGGTGGTCATCACCGTCTGGACGATGTGCGGCCACAGGATGGGCAGGCGCGCGATGAGCGTGTCGAACACCTGGGTCGGGCGAGGCAAGATCAGGTCGGACATTCCGGATACGAGGCAGAACACCTCCCAGGCGACGAAGAAACCGACGATGAGCAGGCCGGCCCAGACCTTCTGCTTCAGACGAAGATCGTTCATGACGCCACCGCTGGCTGGGAGGAGGTGCGCGCCTCGACGATGAGGGCACGCAGGCGCAGGTTGAGCGCCACGAAATCTGGTTCGAAAGTCTGGGCGACGGTGCGCGGGCGCGGGAACTCCACGGGGCTGTCGTCGATGACGCGGCCCGGCCGCGCGCTCATCACGCAGATGCGGCTGGCGAGGACGCCCGCCTCGCGCAGATCGTGCGTGACCAGGAGAACGGTCGGCCGGTGGGTGAGCCACAGATCCTGCAGGATCATCCACAGTTCTTCGCGGGTGAACTGGTCAAGAGCGCCAAACGGCTCGTCGAGGAGAAGGAGGCGTGGCTCGTGGATCAGCGCCCGGCAGAGATTGGCGCGCTGAAGCATCCCGCCGGAAAGCTGCCAGGGATAACTCTTGGCAAAGCCCTTCAGGCCGACCTGTTCCAGCAGGGCGTGTGCGCGGTCGCGGAACTCGCCGCGCTTCTTCGCCCGGAACTCGGAGCGGAACGGCTGCACGATCTTGAGCGGCAGCATGATGTTCTGCTCGATGGTCATCCACGGCAGCATGGTCGGGTTCTGGAAGGCCATGCCGATGCGCAGCGCCTTGGCCGCCACTTCGCGCCCGCCCACGATCACGGCGCCCTCGGTCGGCTGGATCAAGCCGCTCGCAAGCCGCAGGATGGTGGACTTGCCGCAGCCGGACGGGCCGACGAGCGCGACAAACTCCCCGTCAGGGATGCGCATGGTGGTGGCGGACAGCGCTGCAACCCGCTCATTGCCACGGCCGAAGGTG
Organism: Terrihabitans rhizophilus; assembly: GCF_033898525.1. Classification (NCBI taxonomy): domain Bacteria; kingdom Pseudomonadati; phylum Pseudomonadota; class Alphaproteobacteria; order Hyphomicrobiales; genus Terrihabitans; species Terrihabitans rhizophilus. Next base: position 242,401 of record NZ_JAXAFJ010000003.1, read on the forward strand.
ACGCCGGCGCCGGACAGTTCGATGGCGGTCTGGTGCGGGGTGCCTGTTTGTTGATGTTGCATGCTGCTCATGACGAGAAGTGCATGCAAGCAGGATGCCAGTTTGCGCGGAGCCGCTTGCGGGTGGAGCGTTCGCGGCGCTATCTAAAAGGAGAAATGAAGGGGACCGGGCATTGGCAGGAGAACGCGAAGGCGACGGCAAGAGGGGGGATCGCGTCAGCCCTATCTGTCGCGCGCTGCGCCGCGCCATCATCGAGCAGGCCCTGAAGCCGGGCACCAAGCTGCCGGAAGATGCGCTCGGCGAGCGCTTCGGAGTGAGCCGCACCATCGCGCGCCATGCGCTGGGGCAGCTTGCGGCCGAGGGTCTGGTCGAACTGCGGAGAAACCGCATCGCGGTGGTCGCGACGCCGAGCTGGCAGGAGGCGCGCGACGCATTCGATGTTCGCGTTGAGCTGGAGCGCCTCGTCGTCCGCCAGCTTGCCGGACAATTGAGCAAGGCGCAGATCGCCGCGCTGCATTCCCATGTCGATGCGGAGGAGGCCGCGCATGGCGGCCCGAACCCGATCTCGATCCGCCTCGCGACAGAGTTCCACATCCTGCTGGCGGAGATGACGCAGAGCCCCATTTTGATCCGCTATGTCGGCGAAATCTCCTACCGCTGCTGCCTGACGCTTTCGCTGTTCAGCCGGCCGCATTCATCGGAATGCGCGGTGAACGAACACCGCGAAATCATCCGCGCTTTGGAAGAGGGCAATGCCGAGCACGCGATCACGTTGATGCAGCACCACATCGAGGCGGTTGCCGACCGCGCGCTGCTTCAGTCCGGCAAGGCCCGGGACTTGGACATCATGGACATCCTGGCCCCCTACGCCGAGGACAGCCGAAGGGTAGCGGCGGGTTAGGCGATATTCCAACGAGCGTGCGAGGCCGGAACCCATACGCTCTGAGCCTCGATTGCGCTGGGCCTCTCCCTGCGAGGAAGGAGCCGCTTCCTCACGGCGTATGGGTCCCGGCCTGCGCCGGGACGCACGAATGTCTGCGGCTCCATCCAGACAGAAGGCGGTTTAGGGCTCGACCAGCCCGTGGGCGACCAACAGGCGTTCGGCGCTGTCGTTCCAGACATCCATCTTGACGATCATTCCGTCGCGCACGACGAAGCGGTCGACATACCGGTTGCCTTCGAACGGGGTGCCGTCCAGCCATTCCCCGTAGAGTGTGCCGACGCTGTAGACCACCGTCTCCCCATCGCCCGGAGCGACATCGAAGCGATCCATGCGCTTCTTCACCCACTTGTAGCGGCCGGCATTGAACGCCGTGGGGCCACGGGGATGATCGAAAATCCGCCCTCCGGTAAAGGTGATCTCGGTTCCCGGCTTCATATAGGCCGCCGCCGCATCCGGATCGGGGATCATGCTGGCGGTGAGATAGGCGCGCACGATTTCGGCGTCTGGCGTGTTGCTGGTCATGGGGCTCTCCTTTGGGCGGAGGTTAGCTTCTCATCCGTAACATGCATGCACTTTCATTCGGCAAGTTTGCGCAATTTATGGGCGGTGTGGCTGCCGGGAGTTCCGCTATTGTGACGTCACCACCCGCAATCTCGTGACGGGACATGCCGCTTCAACTCCTGCTTCGCGACGTCTGCCTGCTGGACCGCATCGGCCGCTTCGATATCGGCGTCGCGGACGGCCGCATCGTGGACATCGCTCCCGGCATAGCCGGCGACCATCCGCACCTCGACCTCGGTGGCGCGCTCATCATCCCCGCCTTCGTCGATAGCCATGTGCATCTCGACAAGGCGTGCCTTCTCGACCGCTGCGATCCCGCGCTCGGCGACCTTTCCGCAGCCATCGCCGCCGTGTCCCGCCTGAAGGAGGGGTTCACCGAGGAGGATGTCTATGCGCGCGGCGCCCGTGTGCTCGAAAGCGCCATCGTCCATGGCACCACCCATATGCGGACGCATCTGGAGATCGACCCCACGGTGGGCCTGCGAAGTTTCGCAGCCGTGCGGCGCCTCAAGCGCGACTATGCCTGGGCGCTCGATCTTGAGATCTGCGTCTTCCCGCAGGAGGGGCTGACGAACCTGCCCGGGACCGAAGATCTGCTGATCCAGGCCATCGAGGCCGGCGCGGACCTGCTCGGCGGCTGTCCCTATACGGACACCGATCCCGCAAGGCAGATCGAGATCCTTTTCAGCCTCGCGGGCCGCTACGATCTCGACCTCGACTTTCATCTCGACTTCGATCTCGATCCATCCTGGATGCATCTTGACCTGATCTGCACCGCAACCGAACGGGCAAAGTGGGGCGGGCGGGTGGCGATCGGGCATGTAACCAAGCTATCCGCCGTGCCGCCTGAAATGCTCGAGGCGATCGCGCGGCGGCTTGCCGAATGCGGTGTCGCGGTGACGGTGCTTCCGGCAACGGACCTGTACCTGATGGGGCGCGCATGCAGCCACGATGTGCCGCGTGGGCTGACGCCGGCCCATCGGCTGATGGCGCACGGCGTCAACTGCTCCGTGGCCACGAACAATGTGCTGAACCCGTTCACGCCCTTCGGCGATGCCTCGCTGATGCGGATGGCGAACTTCTACGCCAATGTCGCACAGGTCGATCCGGCAGGTTTCCGCACCTGCCTCGATCTTGTCACCACGGCCCCCGCACGTTTGATGAACCTGGAGCACTACGGCGTGCATGTCGGTGCCGCTGCTGATTTCGTCGCGCTCCGGACGGCGGACGCGATCACCGCGGTCGCAGAAGGGGCGGCGCCCGTGGCAGGCTTCAAGGCCGGCCGGCAAACCTTCGCAAGGACGGCGCCGCAGGTGTTCAGGCCGGTCCGCAGTACAACTGCCGACATGCCCCTCTGAGGCGAAGACGTCGCCGGGTGCCTGAAAGGTGTCGGCCGCCATTCATCATGAGGTGCGTTCGATCTCCGCAGGGGAGCCGCTGAAGACCAGGGCGCCCGGTACGGCTTCGAAGGCCACCCGTGTCGGTGCCCCATCCTTTGCTGCAATCTGGACCTGGATCACGGTCGGAGCCGGATGCGCGGAATTGGCCCACATCAACAGGGCTCGAACGGCCGCGTCACGTGTCGCGAAGAGCTGCGGCTTCTCGGACGGCCGCTGGACCACCCAGGCTTGCCCGAGGGTTCGGATATAAGCGGTTCGTGTTTCCATGCTGGCCTCCCTATGACGGGCATGAGAGATCACGGCGCGATGTGCCGCCTTAACGAAGGTTAAGCCGACAGCCGATCGCGAGTGCCTGGCAGGAAATCCGGCAGACCTCGGCTGGTGATCCTCCCGGGCAACGTCCGGCCGGCTCCCGGATCAACACCGCGCATGCGAGCGTCTCGGCGCGGTTTGGAACCCTGATGGCGCTTGGCCCGGCTCTTCTGAACCGATGCCCGCCCTGACCGTTGGAAGGGCAGAAGGCGGAGGCGAACCATGGCTCGGCAGCAAAGCAAGGCACAGAAGGAAACCGTCGCCCGGGTGATGCACGAGTTCAAGCACGGCGAACTGCGCATCAACGGCGATGGGCCCAAGGTCAAGAATCCGAAACAGGCCATCGCCATCGGCCTTCGCGAAGCCGGCGCCTCGAACCAGGAGACCCCGAAGAAGAACCGGGAGAGCCTGAAGAAGACGAAAGCCAAGGAGCGCCATGGAGACACGGCGAAGGCCGCAAAAGAGGGCGGTGAAACCAAGTCCGACCTCTATGCCGAGGCACAAGCCCGCAACATTCCCGGACGATCCAAGATGTCGAAGAGCGAGCTTAAGCGGGCGCTGCGGTAAGTTGTCCCTGAGCTTCACCGGGACCTATCGATGAATCTGAAATCGGGCGGTGAACTAAACCTTTGTTAAGGCCGCCGGGATCGTAGAGCCGGAATATGGGTGGAGAAGTCGTGGCTCGTGCAGGGCCATCGAATGTTTCCAGCGAGGTTCCCATGGACGATCTCGGCACCACGAACAAGCTCCTCAACCTTCTCGGCGATGAGGATGCTGCTCGCTTCCGCCCTTTCCTGCAGCGGGTGGAATTGCCTCTTCGAAGCGTTCTGCAGGAGCCTGGCAGCCCCATCCGGCACATACATTTCTTCGAGCGAGGCATCGCGTCCGTGATCGCGGCGTCGGGCCATGAGGAGATCGAGGTCGGGCTTCTCGGCAATGAGGCGATGAGCGGTTTGCAGGTCCTCTCCGGACTGGCCACGTCCTCTCACAAGGTCCTTGTGCAGATCCCCGCATCCGCCCTGCGCATCGAGCGGGAGAACTTTCTCGATCTGATCGAGAGGTGCAACGAGGCGCGCGATCTGTTCCTGAAATTCAGGGAATGTTTCGCGATACAGGTGGAGCAAACCGCTCTTGCGAATGGCCGCTACAACATCGAACCCCGGCTCGCGCGCTGGCTTCTCATGTGCCAGGACCGCCTGGGCGAGGACGAGATCCGCATCACCCATGAGACGCTGGCTCTGATGCTTGGTGTCCGGCGCGCAGGTGTGACGACGGCCCTCCACGTCCTCGAGGGCGACAGGCTGATCAAGGCAACCCGTGGAACGGTGGTGATCCGAGATCGGGCAGCGCTTCAGGCCATTGCCGGCGAGAGCTACGGCCTTCCGGAAGCGGCCTACAAGACGATCGTCGAAAACGGCGTCGTGGCCGGAGCCAAGGACGTGCCGTCCCCCACGATCCACTCAAGCGCGGGACGGCACCAGCCGGCCATGCACTAGCTGCAGGAGGCCGCGAGCCAGGTGCTCGCGGCAGCCATTCCCTCGCCGGTTAGGCGGAGCGGTGCACCTGTTCCATCACGGCACTGGCGACCTTGTCGGCCGCGACGGGCTTCTCCAGATGCGCGGCCCGCGAGAACTTCTCGGGGAACGACTCCTGCTGGTAGCCCGTGGTGAAGATGAACGGGATCGCGCGGGCATCCAGCAGCTCGGCTACCGGGAAGATCATCTCGCCACGAAGGTTCACGTCCAGGATCGCGATGTCGAGCGGTGTCTCCGCGTCGAGACAGGCAATGGCATCCGCAACGGTCGGGCACGGGCCGACGACAATGGCTCCCGCTGCCGAAAGCACGTCCCGCAGATCCTCGGCGAGCAGGTACTCATCCTCGACCACGAGAATCCGAAGGTCTTTCAGCGCGCCGTCGCTCATGCCTGATCCTCCAGACGCGTTTCTCCGGCGGATACGGGGACCTCGATCATGCATCGCACCCCATCCGCTCCGAACGAGTAGCTGGTCCGCGCTCCGAGCTGGTATGGCAGGGCGCGCTCGATCAATTCGCGGCCGTAGCCGCCGCCCTTTGCCTCGGCACCGAGCAAGGGCATCTCTCCGACCGAACTCTCGGTCCATTCCATGCGCAGGCGCGGAGCGTCTCCGCCGCCCGGCAGCACGTCCCATTGAACATCCAGCCGGCCATCGGCCGTCGCCAAGGCTCCATACTTGGTGGCATTGGTCGCCAGCTCGTGCAACGCCAAGGCCAGCGTCTGTACGGAGGATGACGGCAGGGGAATGCCGCGCGCGCCGCTGGTCGAAACCTGCGCGCCATTGCCTTCCTCATCGATGTCGACATGAGCCGACAATTCCTCGTGGAGCAGCGCGTCGAACGTGACCTTGCCCCCGCCGCTGCGGGAGAGAAGGCCCTGGGCACGGGCCAGCGCCTGCATCCGGTCGTCCATGCACCGCTGAAATTCCTCCAGCGACGTGCTGCCCTTGATGGTCCGCAGCATCACGGCCTGGACGACCGACATCAGGTTGCGGGTGCGGTGCTGGAGCTCGTCCACCAGGACGCGCTGGCGCTGCTGCAATTGCAGGATGTCGTCGACATCGGTGCACGTGCCGAGCCATTCGGCAACCGCCCCATCCTCGGTCAGCACCGGCGCCGCGCGGGTGTGAAAGTGCCGGTAGCGGCCCTCCCGGGCGTGGTAGATCCTTGCCGGGAACTCGAGCGGCTGCGCGGGATTGGCGGCGGCCCACGCCGCCTCTGCGCGCGCGCGATCATCCGGATGCAAGGCGAGCAGCCAGCCCGGTCCAAGGCTCTCTTCCCGGGAGCGCCCGGTGTAGCTGGTCCATTGCTGGCTTGACCACGTCCAGTCGCCACCGCGCCGGGAGCGCCATGGAAGCTGCGGGATGCCTTCGATCAAGGTGCGGAAGGCAGCTTCGCTCTTGCGCAGGGCGGCGTTGATGGTGGCAAGCTCACGGGTGCGTTCCTGTACCCTCGCCTCGAGCTGCGCGTTGGTCTGCTGGAGACTGGCATTCGCGACCTCCAGTTCCTCGGTCACGACCTGCAGCTCCTCGAACGCGACCCGCAGTTCTTCCTCCGTCTGGCTTTGCAGCGCCTCCCTGCCGAGGTCGTCCAGAGGGCTCGGTGCGGGTGAGGGCCGCTGATATGCGGCGTTCGCCAATTGCAGCTCACGCGCGAGGACAGTCACCCGATGGAGCAGGCGGTCCCGGTCTTCGGCCAGCCGTGAATTCTCATCGAGCGACGATTCGAGGGATGTGCGCAATTGCTCGTTCTCGTCGAGCAGTCTCTGGATCTCGCCAGTCGCACCTGTAAGCTCCCGCGAATCCATGCCAGCATCCCGGTTCGTTCGAAGCCTGTAGAACCTGTTCCGCCACAAGCGGCTAACATGGATGCAACTCTCGAAGCTCCTGCTTCGTTTCACTTAGCTAGGAGCCACGATGACGACGAGAGACATCATAGTGATCGGCGCTTCGGCGGGTGGGGTCGAGGCGCTTCAGCGTCTCTGCGCCAGCCTGCCGGCGGACCTCCCGGCCTCCATCTTCGTCACACAGCATCTTTCGCCGTCTGCAAGAAGCGTGCTCCCGCAATTGCTCGACCGTGTGGGTCCGCTGCCGGCGCGCTCACCGGCCGATGGCGACCCCGTGGAAACGGGCACCATCTATGTGGCGGCCCCGGACCACCACATGCTGCTGCGCGAGGGCAAGATCCTCATGCGCCGCGGCCCGAACGAGAACCGCACCCGGCCGGCCGTGAACGCGCTCTTCCGCTCGGCGGCGCTTGCCTATGGAGGGCGCGTGATCGGCGTGGTGCTGACCGGGCTTCTGGATGACGGCACGGACGGGCTGATCGCGATCACCGCCGCCGGCGGCCTGTCGGTGGTGCAGGATCCCGACGACGCGGCATGGCCATCCATGCCGCGCAACGCGCTGAAGCGGGACCATGTCAGCCATGTCGTGCCGCTGTCGGGGCTTGGCGATCTCCTGACATCGCTCGTGGCGGAGGAAGCCGGCCCCAGCATTCCTCTGCCGGACGAATACAGGGTCGAGGATCAAATGGCCGCTCTGGAGTTTGCCGTCATGGACAGCGAAATCATCACCCCGGGTCAACCCAGCCACATCTCGTGCCCCGATTGCGGCGGCGTGCTGAACCGCATCGACACCCAGGATGAAATCCGCTTCCGGTGTCAGGTCGGCCACGCCTTCACGCCGCTGGGCCTCGCCGCCGCCCAGAGCGATGAGCTGGAACGAGCTCTGGGCATCGCCGCACGCACGCACCGCGACCGCATCCGCCTTTTCGAGCAGATGGGGGCCAGCGCCCACATGCGGGGTCTCCCGCGTGCCGAGGGACGCTGGAAGGAGGCGGCAGACGAGTCATCGCGCATGATCGAGGTGCTGGAGGACGCGATGTCGACCTTGCGCAAGACCGCCACAGGCGACGATGTCGGCTGATCAGCCGCTGGCCTGCGCCAGTTCCTGACGTTCGGTCGTGTCGTGCACCATCGCAAGCAGTATCGGCGGATGCTCTTCCGCGAAGTACTGCATGCAGATCTCGGCGGGGTAGTTCCGGTCCGCTGCCCTCAACGTGGTTTCGAAGACGACCTCCGACTTCTGCCCGTTCATCAGCGGCATCAGCATGGTCTTCAAAGCCCCTGCAACAGGCGCTTCCAGCACGTCGATCAGGCTCATCTGCAGCAATTTCTGCTTGCCGTAGCCAAGCTTCTGGCTGGCGCCCTCATTCACGAGCATGAAGCGGAGCGAGGCCGGATCCAGGAAGTAGATCTCGTTCAAGGACTTCCCCACGACGCGGCCGAGATAGCGGACATATTCCTCCCTGTGCCTCTCCTCGGTCACGTCCTTGAAGAGCAGGACGAGGCCATGGCTTTCCTCGTTCTCGTCCCGTAGGGGCGATATCGTGACCTGACACAGGATGCGGCGGCCGCGCCGGTCCACCCCTTCGAGTTCACGCTCCACCTGCTCCTTCTTGGTGGCACTCACAGAGGCGAGCTCTTCCACCAGCTGCTGGACGGGCATGCCGATGTCCAGATCGTTCAGTGCGGTTCCGACCACCTCGTCCGCCCTCAGGCCCCAGGCGTTCTCGTTCCAGCGGTTCCAGCTCTGGATCTTGAGCTTGCGGTCGAGCACGATGATCCCGCCGTTCATGCTGCGCAGTACGGATTCCAGGTAGATCCGGTAGCTGGTGGCCTGTTCGGCCTGGATGCGCAGTTCCTCGTTGACCGATTCCATCTCCTCGTTGCTGGAGCGCGCCTCCTCGTTCAGCGTCTCCAGCTCTTCGTTTGTGGACTGAAGCTCCTCGTTCGTGGTCTCCAGTTCCTCGTTCGTGGACTGGAGCTCCTCATTGGTGGTCTCCAGTTCCTCGTTCGCGGACTGAAGCTCCTCGATGGAATTCTCAAGGCTCTCCTGCGCCGTCTCGAGCTCACGCTCCAGCCCGTACATGCGCGTGGTGTCGGCAAACAGCAGCACGACCGCATGGGCGCTGCCATCGGGGCGGCACAGAGGCCGTATGTCGATCGTCAGCCGCATCACCTCGGTCTGGGTGAGGCGGTATTCCTGGTCCTCGAGCTTGATGCTGCGCCGCTGGCGAAACACCTCCTCGATGGGGCCGCGAAGTTCCATCGGGCGGTATGAGATCGGCAGGTCCTGGAAGGGCCGTCCGATATCGACGTCGCCAATGCCGAGCAGGTGGCGCGCGGGCTTGTTGGCGACTGCCACCGCCCCGCTTTCATCCACGACGAGCAGGGCCGTTCCGGATTCGTTGAGCACGGATTCGAGAAGCTGCGTGCTTGGCAGTTGGGCCTCTACCCGGGAAATGCGGCTGCCGCCGAAGCCCGACGGGGACGGCCTTCGCCATTCCTGGGCGACCTTGCTGAAGATCCTGTGCTTGGTTTCCACGGGCCGGAACAGAGGCGAGCGGCCCAACTGGGTCTCGGCCTTTCCGAGGAAGAGGAAGCCCTCGCCGCTGAGCGCATAATGAAGGCGGGGCAGCACGATCGACTGCGTCTCGCCCTCCAGGTAGATCAGCAGGTTGCGACAGACGAGCAGGTCGATCCGCGAGATGGGTGCATCGTGGACGACATTGTGCCGTCCGAAGATCACGCATTTCCTGAGAGCGCGATCGAAGACGTAGTGATTGCTGGTCTTCTCGAAATACTTCTCGAGATATCCCGCCGGCACGTCTTCCACGTCCCGTGGGCTGTAGGTCGCCGCGCGGGCGGCCTTCAGCGCGTCCTCGTCGAGGTCCGTCGCGTAGATCTTCACCCGCTGGCAGAACTCGACGGGGCCGAGCTGCTCGGCCAGCAGCATGGCGATGGAGAAGGGCTCCTGACCCGACGCACAGCCGACGCTCCAGATGCGGATCGGCCCGGTCCGGCTCGGCACGGGCGATGAGCAGCGGCACCACCTGCGTCTTCAGCACGTCCCACGCCTCGGCGTCCCGGAAGAAGGACGTGACGTTGATCAGCACGGTGTTCAGCAGGTTCTCGAACTCGCCGGGATCGGCCTCCAGACGCCCCTGATAGGCTCCGAAATCATCCACGCCGACGGCCTCCATCCTCAGCGTGATACGGCGCTTGAGGCTGGTGCGCTTGTAGCCGCGGAAATCGAGCCCACGGCTCTCCTGGATGTGGTGCAGGAGCGCCTCAAAGGCGGGGTCTTGTTTGGTTTTCTCGGTCATGACCCCTCAAAGCGCCGGTCGCGGGCGCACCTCAATCGAGCTACCCATGGAAAGCGCCGATCGTCCACATCAAAGCGTATGAAGCCGGCACGTCACCGCGCAGCGCCATGCCATCGTGCGTCGTGCCCCCTTAAGGCACGTGAACCGTGCCGACGGCGTCGCTCATGGGCATTGTGATGCTGCAGCGCAGCCCGTCACGCTCGAAGGCGAGATCGGTTTCCGCCTTCAGTTCATAACGCAGCATACGGGTAAGCACCTCGGTGCCAAAGCCGGAACGCACGGGCTCGGCCTGGACCCGCGCTCCCTGTTCCTGCCAGAGCAGCCCGAGCCGCTGACCGCCGTCCTGCAGCGACCAATCAACCCGCACCCGGCCCTCGGCATGACCGAGGACGCCGTGCTCGATGGCGTTGACGGCAAGCTCGTGGAACGCCAGCGCCAGGATCTGGCCTGCACGCGGACGAAGACGGACGCACGGGCCATCAAGGACGGCTCTTTCGCCTTCTCCCGCGCCATAGCGGAACAGTTCCTCGGCGATCAGGTCATGCAGATCTATCCATCCGCGGCTGTCGGCCTGCGATTGCGCGCGGGCAATGGCATCCATCCTGTCCTCGATGTGAGCGATATAGGACTCGATGTCGCCTGCGCGGCTTTCCGCTGACCTGCGGATGATGGCGCGGAGCATGCCGACCGTGCTTCTCAGCCGGTGCCTGAGCTCCTCCGGCGCACCGCGCGCATCCAACAGCCGGCGTAGCCGAAGATTGTCGGCTTCCAGTTCCGCTATGCGTGTGGCGTCATTCGCATCCATGCGAAGGGTCCTGCGGCTGGTTGAGGGTTACGATGTGGAGCGTCCCGGCTGGCTGGCGGGCAATCCATTGCCAACATGCAGGTAGGCGGGATCAAAAAGCGAGATCGCCCCTAGTTCCTCAACGTCATGAATGATGAGGCGGCGGTTTCGCAGCGATATCAGGCCGGAGCCACGAAGCTCCTGAAGCGACCGGTTGACGTGCACGGTGGAAAGTCCCAGCAGGTCGCCGAGGTCCGCCTGTGTCATCGGCATGTCGAATGTATTGCCTTCCGCAAGCCCCACCAGATCAAGCCTTGCGCAAAGTTCGCAGAAGAGGTGGCCGAGCCGCTCGGATGCCGATCGCCGGCCAAGGCTTACCACGCGCTCATCCTGCATGGACATCGTCACCAGCAGATCCCACCAGAGCGCCTGGTGAATGCCCGCATTCTCCCGGGCGATACGCTGAAGCTCTTCCGGCTGCAGCCTTGCGTAAGTGACCGGCGTGAGGGCCCCGATCGAGCTGTCCTTGAGAGACGGCAATGTTCCGAACGGCTCCGACAGGTCTCCGGGAACGAAGAGCGAGATGATCTGTCTTCGACCATCCTCAAGCTGCTTGTACCGGCACGCCCACCCGTCCAGCACGAGCACGAGAGAACGGGATGACAGCCCCTCGACCTCAAGATCGCGCCCGCTTTCGGCGCTTTGCACGTGTTGAAGCAGCGGCTCGAGAACCTTCTCGTCGCTGGCGCTCAGCCTGGTGCCTTGGCCCAACTTTCTGACGAACGCGTTTGGCATGTGTGATGAAAGCTTCCGCAATCAGCGGGTTTGGTGAGCGGAAGCTTCATGACCCCTGCTCCGGCAGCCCGAAATCCCTCCCGGACCATATCCGAGCAGGGCAGGACCCATAAGTGTCACACCCGGATTGAACGAAACCGCACCCTGCGGGCACCGCGTGTGCGTCGGGCAAGCAGGCCGCGGCATGGTGGGGGACGGAGCCGCACCGGGCGCCGATCGACAAAAATCCGCCGGCCGGATCGAATTCCCGCCCCTTTGTCACACATGGCCCGGTAACATGCATCCCGGATGGAATCGGGCGGCTTTGTTCCCCCATCCGGAGGCGGGCCGTGTGCGTCGAAGTTATACATCTGTTCGTGCAGGCGAGCCTCGCCTATCGCTTTTCGCAGCCAGCCGAGGTGCTCCTGCTGATCGAGGCCGCGCGCACCCGCAGCCAATCGGTCAGCCGCGAGGAACTCCAGATCATCAGCACCGACGGGGTGGCGCGTCTCGATGATCTCCACACGGGCGAGCGGCGCGCCGTCTTTACGGCCATCGGCGATGTGGACGTGCTGTATTCCGCGGCTGTCCAGCTTACCCGCACGCCGCTTCACCTGTCCGGCGTGAAGGCGACGCCGATACGCAGCCTCCCACCGGAAGCACTCAATTATCTGCTGCCAAGCAGATACTGTCCTTCCGACCGCTTCTGCGGATTTGTCGAGCAGCAGTTCGGGGCTCTGGCGGGCGGCGACAAGATCCAGGCCATGCTCGACTGGTTGTGGACCAATATCGACTACCGGCGCGGCGTCAGCGACGGTCGCTCGACCGCTCTGGACACGTTCACCGAACGCGCTGGCGTCTGCCGCGACTTCTCGCATCTCGCGATCACCTTCTGCCGCGCCGCGAACATCCCTGCGCGTGCGGTGAGCGCCTATGCATGGAAGCTTGACCCGCCGGACATGCACGCCGTCGCCGAAGTGTATGTAGGCGGGCGCTGGCAGCTGATCGATCCGACCGGACGCGCTCCGGTGGAAGGCCTCGTCCGCGTCGCCACCGGACGAGACGCCGGCGACATCGCATTCATGACGGTGTTCGGGGAGGCGGAATTGATCGCCCAGACCTTTGCCGTGACGGAGCTCAGGAAGCGGCCCGCCTAGATCCGTGCCTTGTCCCTGCGCGATGTCGCGCCGTCCGCCGGCTGTGATGAGGTGCCGTACGTACAGTCCGGTACCGCAACAGCTGCCAGATGAACGCAGTTCACCCAAACAACGTGCGCCATTGGGTTAGGACTTGGTCATGGCCGGGGACAATCAAGCAAACGAAAGCAGTGGCGGCGACGAGCCGAAAATGCCCGCCGCAGGGCCGCATGCAAAACCGGAACTGACCAATCCGGACAACACTCCCGGGACCGGAGCATTGCCGTCGGTGGGTGAGGCTTCGGACAATGACATGCAGCCGACGAGTTGAGGCTTGCTCGGCAATCACGATGACACGTCTGGCGCCATGGCGTCCGTGGGCCGCGTTGAACTCAGGGCGGTTGATTGCCGTCGAAGACACTCAATCTGTTTTCGCGTTCAGCGATGATGGAGCGAGCGATGAGCGATGACACCTTGCCGGTAGCCGGGCCGCACCGCCCGGTCGCCCGATCCGGTCCTGCGACCATGCTGAACGTGCTCGGCGCCATCATCCGCAACCCGTTGAAAGCGTTGCCCCCGGAGATCTTCAGCGAACCAATCGTATTCTCGCGGCTCGCAGGGAAGACCAGGATACACATCGCCGATCCCGCCCTGATCCACGAGGCGCTGGTCAAGAACGCGGACGCACTTGAGAAAGGTGTGGAGGTAAGGCGCGCCCTCGGCCCCGCTTTGGGGCAAGGGCTCCTGACTTCGGATGGCCCGCATTGGCGGTGGCAGCGCCAGTCCGTCGCGGGTGCCTTCCGGCACGAGATGCTGCTGGCGCTTCAGCCGGCCATGATCGCGGTTGCCGAGCGGACGCGGGACCGCTGGTTGCGCGATGGGGCCCGCCGGATCGACATTGGACACGAGATGATGCGGACGACGTTCGACATCATCGTGGACACCATGATGTCCGGTGGCGGGGCTATCGATGTCGAGCGCGCCGAGCGTGCCATAACCGATTACCTGAAGCCGAGCGGATGGATGTTCGCACTGGCGATCCTCGGAGCACCATCATGGATGCCGCACCCCGGGCGAAGAGGTGCGGCACGCGCCGTGCACTATCTGCGCTCCAGTCTTGCCGCCATGATCGCGGAGCGCCGGCAGCAGGATGATCCAAGGCAGGACCTCGTGGCGATGCTCCTCCACGCCAGGGATCCGGAGACTGGTCGAACGATGATCGATGACGAGATCGTCGATAACCTGATGACCTTCATCACGGCAGGTCACGAGACGACGGCGCTCGGTCTTGCCTGGACATTCCACCTTCTCGCCCGGCACCCGGACGTGGAGGCCGAGGCGCTTCGCGAAATTGCGTCGGTGACAGGTGGAGGGCCTCTGCGGGCCGAGCATGTCGCTGATCTGGTCTACACCCGGCAGGTGTTCTCCGAAGCCATGCGGCTCTATCCGCCGGCGCCGATCATCACCCGAACCGCACTGCGCGACTTCCGGATCGGAGAGCACACCGTTCCTGAAGGTGCCGTCCTCTACGTGCCGATCTATGCCGTGCACCGACACTCAAAGCTCTGGACGGATCCGGAAATGTTCGACCCCCGCCGGTTCGCGCCGGATGCCGTGAAAGCCCGCCATCGCTATGCGTATATGCCTTTCGGCGGAGGTCCCCGTGTCTGCATCGGTAACGCGTTCGCGGTGATGGAAGCCGTGACCGTCCTCGCGGTTCTGCTGCCAGCGTTCCGCCTGCGGAACGGGAGCAGCACTTCGCCTCAGCCGATGATGAAGGTCACCCTGCGGCCGCAACAAAGCATCATGATGGATCTCAGCCCCGCCGACGCGAGTAATACCGGTTGACCGAGGGGTCTCCGCTCACTTCTCCCAATACCAGGCGGCATATCTCAGGCTCCGGTTGTGCCCCCGGCTGTTCAGCAGCGTCCGGATGGCACGAACATCCTCCTTCTCGCAGGCAACCCACATGAAGGTGCCGGCATCGGCCGCCGTGATGGCCTCGGTGGCTGCTTGCCGAAGGACGTTCGTCGCTCCGGCGGCGTAGCGGTCGCGGTGCAGCCACGTCACGTCGATCCTGCCGTCTGAAATGAGCGGCTGCTCTTCGTCTGCGTCTGAGACCTCGATGATGGCGCGGATGCTGGTGCCTTCGGGAACTTCCTCGGCGATGCGCGCGATGGCCGACACCGAGCTTTCGTCGCCGATCATCAGGATCGACCGCGCTTCGGGCAGGCTGCCGGAGCCGGGGCCGAGCAGAGCGATCAGATCTCCCGGCCTGGCATCACGCGCGAAGTCCGCGCCCGGTGTCGCGACGCCGGGTGTCGGATGCTGCAGGAAGTCGATCCAGAGCTCGCTGCGTTCGCGATCGACGCCCCTGATCGTGTAGGGGCGGACCACGAGCTTGTCCTCGCCTGTCGGCCAGGCGATGCGGCCATCCTCGCCATAGCCCGGCCACACCGGCGCGCGGCCCTTCGGCGGCACCAGGACGCGGACATGCATGGCCCCGCCGATGAAGGGCGCGACGTCGGCGCAGGAGAAACGCACGCGGCGCATATGCGGCGTGACGTCCTCGGCGCCGATCACCGTCACCTCATGGAGGTTTGGGACAATGTCCCGCGAGGCCGGCGTCGCCCAGGTCAGTTCCAGAGGGTCTTCGCCCGCGAAGTAGAACATGTGTTCGGCGATGCTGTTGCGCACCACCTGCAGGGCCTCCTCCGACGGGCAGGAGAGGGCGATCGCGAGCCTCTGGTCCACGCGCTCGATGGTGACGCGGCCGTAATCGCTCGTCATCAGCAGGAGATCGGCCGTGCGGCTGACCTCCGCGTGCTCGACGAAGTGCTCGCCCATCTCGTCCATCATGTGGTCGGGATCCATGGGCAGGGCCATGCCGTCCAGCTTGAATTCCTGCACATCACTCATGGCTGCTCTCCCCTCTGCGATGCGTGGCCATCCAGCATGCAATGCCGGCCGATTGGAACCATGAGCGGCCGCCCCGCCGTCGGATCGGTCAAGATGCGGCTCTCCAGCCCGAAGACCGTGCGAACCGTGTCTTCGGTCAGGACATCCCCCGGCGCGCCGGAGACATGCACCCTGCCGCCGGCCAGCGCAACGAGATGATCGGCGTAGCGCGCACCGAGGTTCAGGTCGTGCAGCACCATCACGACCGTCGTTCCACGCGACCTGTTTAGGTCCACCAGAAGATCGAGAACCTCGACCTGATGGTTGATGTCGAGAAAGGTGGTCGGCTCGTCCAGCAGCAGGATCTCGGTCTGCTGGGCCAGGGCCATGGCGATCCAGACCCTCTGGCGCTGGCCGCCGGAGAGCTCGTCCACCGAGCGCTCTGCGAGATCGGTCGTGTGGGTCGCCCTCAGCGCATGCTCTACAGCGTCCTCGTCCGCGCGGGTCCACGAGGAGAAGAGACCGTGATGCGGGTGACGGCCGCGCCGGACAAGATCGTCGACGAGGATGCCTTCCGGCGCGATGGGCGATTGCGGCAACAAGCCGATGGTGCGGGCGAGTTCGCGCGTCGGCGTCTGGTGGATGGCTTTTCCGTCCAGCAGCACCTGCCCCTTCGTGGGGACAATGAGGCGCGACATGGTGCGCAGCAGCGTGGACTTGCCCGAGGCGTTGGCGCCGACGATCACGGTGATCTTGCCGGGCGGCACGTCGAGGTCGAGCGTCCGCAGGATCTCGGTGTCGCCATAGCTCGCCGAAAGCTGGCTGACCTTGAGGACGTGGCGGGGGTGATCCGTCATAGCGACCTTCCGCTCCGGTTGATGCGGATGATGAGATAGAGGAGGTAAGGCGCACCGAGCGCGCCCGTCACGACGCCGACGGGCAGGCGGCTCGGCAGCAGGAACTGCCCCGTATAGTCCGCGGCAAGCGTCAGGACGGCGCCGATCAGCGCTGCCGGCAGCAGCAGCGATCCGCCGCCCCCCACGATGCGCGCGGCGATCGGTCCAGAGAGGAACGAGACGAAGGCGATCGGCCCCGTCAGCGATGTTGCGGAGGCGATCATGCCGACGGCCGCAAGGATGACGAGGATGCGGGTTCTCGCGACCTTCACGCCAAGAGCGGCGGCGGTGTCGTCGCCCATACGCAGCACTTCCAGATCCCGCCGCTGGGTGAAGAGCAGCCCGCCCAGCACCACGAGCACAAGGAACAGGGGCAGGGCGTCGGACAACTGCGTGCCGTTGAGGCTGCCGCTGAGCCAGCGCAGCGCTTCCTGCAGGTTCCAGGCGGGCGCGCTCGACAGAACATAGGCGATGACGCTGTTCATCATGGCCGCCATGCCGATGCCCACAAGGATGAGACGTGTGCCGGCGGCGCCGTTGCGCACGGCCAGGACATAGATCAGCAAGGCGACCGCGAGCCCGGCCACCACGGCGATGACGGAGACGACCGGGCCGCTGAGCGACAGCACGACGATGGCCAGCACGGCGGCGGCGCTGGCCCCGGAGGTGATGCCGATGATGTCGGGGCTGGCCAGCGGATTGCGCAGCATGATCTGGAAGACCACGCCACCGAGGCCGAACGCCAAACCGGCCAGGACAGCCATCACGGCCCGTGGCAGGCGCAGCGTTCCAATGAGGAAGTTCGCTGCCCCGGCATCTTCGCCCAACAGGACGCGCAGCACGGTCAGCGGAGGCGTGAAGGACTGGCCCAAAGTGAGCGTCAGCATGAACAGCGACACGACGAGAGCGAGGAGAACGCCCAGCGTCAGGCGCCGTCTGCCCCGCCTTTGCCGGCGCCGGCCCGCGATGGCCCGGATGGTGTCGCTGTCCATCGTCACAGTTCACGGACCTTCTGGCGGCGCACGATCCAGATGAAGAAAGGCGCCCCGATCAGCGCCGTAATGATGGAGACCTCGACTTCGCCCGGGCGCGCGACGACGCGGCCGAGGATGTCCGCGGCGAGCAGCAGGCACGCTCCGCCCACTGCGGAAAACGGCAGGAGCCACCTGTAATCGACACCGATCAGCAGCCGGCACAGATGGGGCACGACAAGGCCGAGAAAGGCGATGGGTCCGCACAAGGCTGTGGTCGCGCCGCACAGCAGAACGGCCCCAAGCGAAGCGATGAACCTGGTCAGGGCGACGTTCTCGCCCAGCCCGGCCGCGACATCGTCGCCCAATGCAAGGGAGTTCAGCTTGCGCGCGGAAAGCAGGCTGATCGCAAAGCCCGCCGCCAGGAAATGCAGGACAGGGACGATCCGCTCGAAGGTCGCGCCGCCCACGCTGCCGGCATAGTTCTGCCAGGACTGGAGGCTGCCCGCGATGTCTCCTCGCGGAAGAATCACAGCGACGAGCAGTGATGCGCAGGCGACGGAGGTGGCGGCGCCCGCAAGGGTGAGCTTCAGCGGCGTGGCTCCGCCCGGCCCCAGCGAGCCGATCCGGAACACGAACACCGTCGCGCACGCCGAGCCAAGCAATGCGCTCCAGAGATAGGCTTCGGACGAGGTGATGCCGAACCAGGCAACGCCGACGACAACGGCCAGCGCCGCGCCGGCGTTGACGCCGAGAATGCCGGGATCGGCCAGCGGATTGCGGGTGACGCCCTGCATGACGGCACCGGCAAGGCCCAGCGCTCCACCGGCGAGGAGGGCCAGCACCATGCGTGGGATGCGGGTGGCAACCGCCGACTGCCCGACCGTTTCCGTGCCGCCGCCCAAAGCGACCAGAATATCGGCGAACGACACCTCGCGCGTGCCGACGACGACGGAGAGAGCCGCGAGAAAGGCCAGCAGGGCCAGCAAGGCTATGAGCGCGAGGCTGCGGATGCCGCCCCGGCGACCTGAGGGAACCTTGCTGAACATCGACCCGGAACCTGACCGCTCACGGAACCTTGCGAGCGGCTTCCGCAAGCTGGGCCACGTAATCCTTCAGCACCCAGGAGATCGCCAGCGGTGTCGGATTGGCGGCGGTGCCGGCCGAGTTCCTGCCGAGCACGACCACCGAACCCCTCTTGATGGCCGGCATCCTGCCGGTCAGCGGATTGTCGCGCAGCGCCTTGAGAAGGTCGGGACCGCCATAGGTGACGAAGATGTCGACATCGTCGAACAGGTCGATCTTCTCCGCGCTGATGGAGCCGGAATACTTGCCGGGCTCCGTTGCATCGAGCGCGGTCTTGGGCGATGTCATGCCCAGATCATTGAAGAACTTCACGCGGGTGTCGTTCGGCGTGTAGAAGCCGATCTTGCTCAGATCCCGCGCGCTGAGGTGGGTGACGAACATCGCGGACTTGCCGCGCAGTTCCGGGTGCTGGGCCGCGGCGTCAGAGATCTCCGCTTCGATCTTCGAGACCAGCGCATCTCCTTCAGCCGCCCGGCCGAGCGCCGTGCTGCTGATCCGGATCATGTCGCGCCATTCGGTCGACCATGGCGCCTCGGGATAGGGGACCACGGGCGCGATCTGGCTCAGGGTCGCGTAGTCCTTCGCGCTCATGCCCGAATAGGTGGCGAGGATGATGTCCGGCTGGGTCGCCGCCACGGCCTCGAAGTCGACGCCGTCGCCCTCGTTGAAAAGGACCGGAGTGGGCGCGCCCAACTCCTTCAGCCTTGCCGCGACCCAGGGCAGCACCCCGTCGCCGTCATCGTCGCCGAAGGGCGCCCGTGCGAAGCCCACCGGCACGATGCCCAGCGCCAGCGGCACTTCATGGTTCGCCCAGGCGACCGTCGCCACGCGCTCGGGTTTCTTCTTGATGATGGTCTCGCCGAGAGCGTGCTTGATGGTGATGGGGTAGGAGGCTTCCTCCGCCATGACAACGGAAGATGCGCCGAGTGTCAGGCACAGCACCGCCGCGCGGATGAGGGTTTTCAAAGAGAGCATCGGACCGGGCCTGTTCTTGGCTGACTGACGAGTCAGTGAGCGAGGCTGCAAGCCACCGGCGGCGCGGGGCTGTAGACAGAGACTTGGACGTGGTCCGAGGCGGGCTCCCTTGGGAGACCCGGCCTCGGAGTTTCACTCAGAACTTCATCGCGACGGAGCCAACGAAGGTGCGGGGCGACGCCACGGTCACGAAATTGCCGGTGGTGAGCCAGTAGGTCTCGTCGAAGACGTTCTCGACATTGAGGCGGACAGTGACCGGAGTGTCTTGCACGACCGTCTCGTAGCGTGCGCCAAGATCGACACGCGTCCAGTCCGGGAATTCCAACCCATTGTCGTTGGTGAGGTAGGAGCCCGAGGTGTAGATGACGCGACCGTTGACAGACAGTCCGTCAACCCAGGGCGTATCCCACTCAAGGCTGGCGGACGCCGTGAAGTCCGGCACTCCGGCAACGTCGTTTCCGCGCTGGGCTGCGTTGGCCGGGTTGGTGAGTTCGGGATCGAGGAACGTGACACCGGCGATGCCGCGCAGGCCCGGGACGATCTCGCCAAAGGCCGAGAGCTCCAGGCCGCGGCGCCGCTCCTCGCCGTCATAGGCCCGAAAGTTGTCTGCCGTCGTGATCAGCGTCGGGCGGGTTATCTGGAAGATGGCGGCTGTGGTCGTGATGCGGCCCCAGTCCACCTTCACGCCGACTTCCTGCTGTTCCGACTTGAAAGGATCGAGGATTTCCCCCTCGTTGGCGTAAGGGGCGTTAATCACCGCGCCTTGGCTGAGGCCTTCCGCGTAACTGGCGTAGATGGACACGTTCTGCAGAGGCTTCACCACGATACCGAACAACGGCGAGGTGGCGTCAGTCTCGTCATCTCGTTGAGGGTTCGTGCGAAAGTTCTGCTGCCTGATCTGCTGATGACGGACGCCAGCGGTGAACAGAACCAAATCATCGAAGAACGACATGGTGTCCGACGCCGCGTAGCTCTTGAACGTCGTTTCTGATGCTGCGTAGGGATCGATACGGTCTGCCGTGATCGGCGGGAGCGGCGACGGGTTGTAGATGTTCGACGGTACCGAGAACGCACCAGGTGTGTAGGCGTTGTCAGCTTTCTGGAAGTAGCCGGTGAAGCCGACGTTCAAGGAGTGAGAGATGGCGCCAGTGTCGAACTTGGCGCGCAGTCCGGCATTGGCACTGTCGGTTGAAGTTTCGGAGTCATAGAAACCATTGAGAACACGGAAATTGCCGTTCTCATCCATTCCGTTGGAGGCCGGAATTGCAGGAGATGTCGGCGTGGCCGGAACAGCAGCTGTACGTGAGTCCGGGAAGACCTGCTCGTTCGTTCCCCAGCGATGGCCATAGCCGGCATAGGCCGTCAGCCAGTCAGTGACATCATACTCGGCGAAGGTCGCGATCGTATGATCGTGCTGCTCGAGTTCCGTACCGGGATACCAGTTGCTGCGCGCATCCGGCGGACGGGGGATGAAGGGCACCGTCGGGCGGATCGTCATCTGCGGACGGAAATTGTCCGTGTAGTCGTTCTGGGTGATGACATCGAGTGCCCAGCGGAAGCGCTCGCCGTCATAGTCGACGGACAGGGCGCCGACGCCGGACGTCCAGTCGCCGTCCTCGATGGAGGCCTCACCCGTGCGGCCGACACCATTGAAGCGGATGCCCCACTCCTTGTTGTCGCCAAAGCGACGATTGAAGTCGATGGCGGTGCCGATATTGCCCTCGCTGATGAAGCTGGGCGTTACAATCGTGAACGGCTCGTCGACCGCGCGCTTGCTGATGATGTTGATGCTGCCGCCGACGCTGCCGCCCGGAGGAATGCCGTTGATGAAGGCGGCCGGACCCTTCAGGAGCTCGATGCGCTGGATGTACTGCGCGTTCGCCCGGTTGGAGGGGATCAGGCCATAGAGGCCGTTGAACGCCGTATCGCCGGACGAGACGCCGAAGCCACGGATCTGGAACGTATCGTCGAAGCCGTTGCTGCCCGTCGTCAGGCGCACCGAGGGATCGTTGATCAGGATGTCGGCGGCGGTCCGGGCCTGCTGGTCCTGGATCAGCTTTTCCGTGAAATTGACGGTGCTGAAGGGGGTGTTCAGCACGCTGCGGGTCCCGAGGATGCCGAGCGAACCGCCTGTCGCCACCTGACCGCCGGCATAGGCGGGAGGCACCTCGCCGAGGCGTCCCGTGGCCGCTCCTTCGCCGCTCTGCTCGGCGCCCTGGACCTCGATGGTTTCCAGTTCGACGTCCACGGCCCCGGCGGCCGTCTGAGCCGAAGCGGGCGAGGCGAGGAGCGTACCCAGCAGCAGACCGCCAATGAAGGGTGCCGTGAGCGCCGAACGGCTGAGGCCGGACAGAAATGTCTGCCGCAAGTGGCGGTGACCGCCCGCTGTGAGCAACTGCTCAACCCGACCCTTGGCGCGATGCATGTTCCCAATCCCCTGAAAGGCGCTTTGCGCTGCCCGACCCGGTCCGTCCACGAAACGGAGAAACAGATCCCAAGTCTGCAGCAACAGCGGCCCTATAACAGGTTCTGACACGGAGGCAACCAGATGAGGCGTAGATTAGCATTAGAAGAAGTCTAATCTATCGCGCGGTGGAAGAAGATGATCGGCCATCGAGAGGCGGATGCTGGCCCGTGGTGTGGTATTTACGTTTCTGGCGCGGGCGAGGCGGTGAATATTATGATGGTAGACTGCGCACATAGAGCGGTGAAGGCCGCAACTTAAGTATAGTCGGGTGATCTATCGTCAGCCCCGGCGGGCAACTGGCCGCCCTGATGCGTAAAAGGTGAATATCACCCCGCGGGGGGAGCCTTTCCCAACATAGCCCGGTGCGGGTGGGGCAGTGCTGTCCCGCAGGGCAGAGGTCATCGGGCTGAGACAGTTCGCAGGCGTTCCTCCGCAGCGGCTGAGTCTCCGAGCTTGCGCACGAGCCCGCGAGCTACAGTCTACTTTAGTATGTGGAGGGTTCCTAAAGTATACGACGGAGTTGTCAGAAAGATGACATTTTCACTACATCGGCCTGTTGCGGAAATGCTGCAGTAACGGCTCTGGCTTCGGGCTATGAACCCCGTGGGTAATCCAAGGGGGTGCGTTATGCACAAGCGTCTACTGCTTACCAATGTCCTGCTCGCGATCATGTCCGCGGGCGCCGCTCACGCCGCCGACATGCCGTATCCGGTCGAGGCCGCTCCGGCCATGGTCGCTGAAGAGGCCTTCAGCTGGAACGGCTTCTATGCCGGCATCCACGGCGGCTATGCTTCGGGCGAGAGCGCCTTGACGGACTTTGAAGACCAAGGCTTCGCTTTCGACGCTCCGACCTATGACATCGAAGGCGGCCTTGTTGGCCTCACCCTCGGCTTCAACAGGCAGGTCAACAACTTCGTCTTCGGCATCGAGGCCGAGGGCACCTGGGCCGACATCGATGGCAGCGGCAGCCTCGCGGGTGAAATCGCACCGAGCTGCTTGCTCCTCGATGACGATTGCACCACCGAGTACAAGGCTCTCGGCACCGTAACCGGCCGGGCCGGTGTGGCGTTCGATCGTGCGCTCCTCTTCGTCAAGGGCGGCGCTGCGTTCGGTCTGGCCGAGTACACCGCAGGCGCCGAAGAAGCCGGCATCTCCACCGATACCTTCGAGGACACGCGTCTCGGCTGGACGGTCGGCGCCGGTGTGGAATTCGCCTTCGCCAGCAATGTCTCCGCGAAGATCGAATACAATTACATCCGCTTCGAAGACGAAGTTGAGTTCTCGTTCGACGGCGGCGAATTCGGCGCGGTCGGCGACGCCGAGGACGAACTGCACGTCGTGAAGGCCGGTATCAACTACCACTTCTGAGAACGTGCCGGTTCGCCGGCAGCTTCAACAGACTAGCGAAGAGCTCCGGTGAAAGCCGGAGCTCTTCTTTCATGTGCGTGGGCCAAGGCGTCGTTCGGCCGACGGGCGCTCAGGTCTCACCGCAACTCTGCGGGTAGCGGCTTGGGTGCTTGAGCCGGACCGTCAACAGCGTCCCTACGCACGCGAAAACGGCCGCCCCGAGGCGGCCGTTCCGAGCTCCATCCGAGGTGGCTCTAGTTGGCGCCCGGCGAGAAGAGTTGCAGGCCCAGCACCATGATGCCGACGGCCGCGACCCAGCTCCCTCCTGCACGCAAGGCAATGGGGCGCCATCCTTCCTTGCCCCGCAGGAAGGCGGCGGCCGCGCCGATCAGCAGCGTCAGCACGGCGTAGCCGATCAGGGTGACGCCGGAGAGGAACAGGATCTGGTCCGTGTCGGCGGCCATCGCCCGGGCGTTCTCGTAGCCATGCAGCACGCCCATCAATGCCGTGATCCCGAGCAGAGCCGGCAGCGGCAGGGCGACCGCGGCGGCCAGGGCGAGGCCGGTGAAGGCGACCAGCGAGACATCCAGCAACTGCGCGAATGGTGGTTCGGGCAAGGCAAGAGCCGCCACACAGCCGATGAGAAGTGAAACCGGAAAGCAGAGCACGACCCATCGCGCCCGTTCCGGCCTCTGCAAGGCGGTGAGCGCCGCAAGAGCGACCCAGGGCAGCATCTGCTGCAGATCCGTCAGCGGGTGCAGGGCGCCGCCGTAGAAATCTCCCAGCCGGGTATCGACGAGGTGGGCCTGTGCCGCACCCGGCATGCCCAGAAGCATGCCGGCGGCAGTAGCCCAGCGGAGGCCGTTGTTCATCCAACGACTCCGGCAGCGGCGAGCATGAAGTACAGGCCTACGCAGCCGATCGCGGCTCCGCACGCGCGCACGATCCCGGCGCCAGCCGGCCGGGTGATCAGCGCACCGATCAGGATGCCCACGAGATGGAGCATCCCCGTCGCCACCACGAAACCGACGGCATAGGCCGTGGCGTCCGCGGCTTCCGGAAGTTCGCGGCCATGTGCGTAGCCGTGGAAGATGGCGAACAGCGCAACCAGCGCAGAGGAGATGGCAAGGGGAGGGCGCACGTTCAGCGCGACCATTGCGCCAAGTGCCAGACCCGAGAATGCGATGATGAACTCGACGAGCGGCAGTTCCATGCCGGACAAGCCGATCAGGCCGCCAATCGCCATGACGAGGGGGAAGGTGATCGGCAGCACCCAGATGGCGGGCTTGCCGAGCTGCGCGCCCCAGAGGCCGACAGCGATCATGGCGACCAGATGGTCGGGGCCGGTCAGCGGATGCAGGAAACCGCTGGTCAGGCCGCCGGCCACGCCCGTTCCGGTGTGGGCGAACGCAGGTGCCAGCGGGATGGCGGCCAGCATCAAGGCAAGCTGAAGGCTGGCTTTTGACGGCGCGAACTTCATGGACTTCTCTTTCTCTCAACCCCGGCCTAAAGCCGGCCCAAAAACCAGAACGAGGCGATGCTGCCGATCACATAAGCGGGCATGGCCGCACCCCAGCGCGGAAGCAGCGCATTGGCCTGTCGGTGCGCCCAGAGCAGCGCGAGCACCGCGGCGACGAAGGCAAGCTGGCCGATCTCCACGCCCACATTGAAGAACAGGAGTGCAATCGGCAGCGTGCTCTGCGGAATGCCCAGATTGGTCAGCGCGGTGGCGAAGCCGATGCCGTGCAGCAGGCCGAAGCCGAAGGCGACCGTCCAGGGATAGCGCGCCGTCAGCCCGATCTGGCCGCGCTGGAGCTTCACGATCTCCACGCCCACGAAGACGATGCTGAGGGCGATCGCGGCATTGAGCGGACGCTCGGGAATGCCGACGATGCCGAAGGCCGCCGCCCCAAGCGAGAGGCTGTGGCCGATGGTGAAGGCGGTGATGACCCGCACCAGCGGCCATCCGCGACCCACAAGCCAGATCAGCCCCAGCACGAACATCAGATGGTCGATGCCGAGCAGGATGTGGTCGATGCCAAGATTGACATAGGTCTCCGCGAGATCGAGCCAGACGGCAGGGTTGGTGCCGGGGTTCTGCGCCATGGTGACGACCGGCTTCGCGACGCTGACCGTGTATGCCTGCGTATCGCCCTCGCGCGGAACCACGCGGATGGTGGCGACCGACTGGTTCTTTCCGAGACCGGTGAAGCTGAGCGGCCCGGACAGGCCACGGGAGCCGCAATCCAGCTGCGGCATCTCCCAGGTGCAGTGCTCCGGGAAGATCGGATGCGCGCTGATGTCTGCCGGCGGCATCGTCCAGTGGCCGACATAGCGGTTCGGTTCCACCTCGCGCAGCGTCATCACGGCCATGCTGGCTTCATGGGCGCGCGCGGGCAGCAGCGTCGTCAGGACGGTCAGGGCTGCAAGAAGGGCAAGGGCGACGTGGCGGATCACGATGCGGGCCGCCGTATCACGTAATTGCTGCCAAGCTCCCGCGTTGCCGCGATGGCAAGGATCCGGCGCCGCTCGTCCTTCCAGGTTTGTGCGACCTGCGCTTCGACCTCGGAGAGGTCCACCTTGCGGCCAGGCTTGACGGTGTCGAGGCGGACGATGTGCCAGCCATCGTCGGAGGCCAGCACCTGCCAATCGCCCGGGATCATCGCCTTCAGGCTGTCGATGAAGGCGGTGCCGAAGGAATCTGCCAGCGACAGCAGGGGGCGTTCAGCGAAGAGATGCGCGCGGCTGCGAATGTCCTCGTGCTCGCGCTCCGCCTTGATCTCCTCCAGCACCCGCCGCGCATCGGCCTCGGCCGTTTCGCCGGTGAAAGGGACTTCGATGAAGCTGACCAGGTCCGGGACGTCGTAGCGGTAGCGGTTCTTTTCATACCAGGCCGCCAGTTCCTGATCGGTCGGTTCCTTGATGTCGATGCCGTTGAAGATCAGCAGCCGCATCTTGTGGGTGATGCGGTCCCGGATCATCTCGTCGCCCTTGTCGAGCCCTTGAGCCAGCGCCTCGCGGAACGTGATCTCGTTCAGCACCCACACATCGACGAGGCTCTTCAGTTCGTCGGGCGCGGGATCGCGGCCCTCGTTCGAAGCCTTGAACGCCTTGACGATGTCGGAACGCACCTCGGGCGTCACCTCGATGAGGCGTTCCTTGCTGACCGACGGCGTCACCGCCGCATGAACGGCGAAGATGATCGCGCCGATGGCGAGGAACTGGATCAGCGGCTCACGCACGAGGCTGCCGAAGGACCACACAAAGCGCGCCCTCGCTCCTCCGCCCTTATCTGCAAGCGTGGTGGAAGCAGGCTCTGCCCCGGACATGTTCACGTCTTCTACCCCATCGACTCTGCCGCCGACGATCGCAGCGCCGGTCAGCCCCGGGCAGGTGAACTAAGCACGTGGAATGTCGTCCAGATGACAGTCGCGGATGCTTGTCCCGACTGCCCGTCCGAACTTGGAGAACGCGATCCGCGCTCGTTCGGGAGATGTCCTGCGGCTTTCACAGAACTGACAGCGGCAGGTCACACAAGCCCGGTACTGACCGCCCATTGGGATACTTTACAGGGGGTCTCCAGTGAAAAACGCTGCCCATCAACTGATTACGGGCGCATCGATACTGGCCGCAGCGGCCGGAGCGATGTCCATCTCGTCGACGCCATCCGCAGCCGAAAGCTACATGGCAGGCGACTTCCACAACCACACGCCGTGCTCCGATGGTCGCTCTTCCGTCGAGACGCTCGTCAAGAAGTCCATCGAGACCTACGGCCTCGAATGGCTAGGCGCAGCCGATCACGGCGGCAGCAGCCCGCGCGATTGCCGCGTCGATGATCCGGAGGGCAATGGCTCCGCCGGCGGCAGTGCCGGCAAGTTCTGGGACGAGGCTCCGGCCACTGTCGTAAAGGGCGACGTTGCGACCTCCAGCGGCCATCGCTCCATGTGGCGCTGGCAGAGCGCGGAGGAAATCATCTATCCGGAGCTCGTCCGTCTTGCCCGCGAGATGCAGCAGCCGATGCTGTATGCCGGCGTCGAGACCAACGTTCCCGGCCACGAACACGTCAGCATGGCGGCCATCGGCAACCAGCGCCCGCAGAACTACAAGGGCGACACGGGCGATGCCAAGGGCGTGGCGGAGTTCGAATACCGCTTCGATCGCAGCGACACCGACTTCAGCAAGGGCGCCGAGGCGGGCCACAATTGGACTGACAAGGTTCCGAACGCGACAGGCACGGGTTCCGGCACGATCAACCACAACCAGAAGGCCGTTCCTTCGGTTCGCTGGCTTCAGGACAAGTACCCGCTCGACAGCTATTACGTGCCGGCTCACACGGAGCGCGCCGGCGTGTTCAACCCGAACGGCAACAACGGGTTCAACGTCGAGCATTTCCGTGACTTCAACAATGCGGGCCCGACGGTTGCCGTTGGCTTCGAGACGCAGCCGGGCCATCAGGCCAGCAACAATCGCGGCGAATACCGCGCCGGCTTCTGCGGCACGGGCTGCGACTCGGTCGGCGTGACGACCTTTGGCGGCACGGGTATCTACGGCGCCAAGATCGGCGGCGTCTGGGACGCAATGCTGGGCGAAGGCCGCAACTGGTACTTCTATGCCTCCTCCGATTGGCACAATCGTGGTGCGTTCAGCATCTACGAGACCTCCACGACGGCGGACTTCTACCCGGGCGAGTACCAGAAGCTGTTCGTGCCGCGTCCGGCCCAGGGCGAGACCCTGCGTCCGCAGGTTGTCGTCAACGGCGTTCGTTCCGGCAACTCGTTCTCCACCATGGGTGACCTGATCACCGGCGAACTGACCTACAAGGCGGAAGTTGTCGGCTATGCAGCCGCCGGTACTGCCAAGATGGGCCAGACTTTGGTGGTGCCGCGCGGCCGCACGGTGCGCCTCACCCTTGAGGTGAACCTGCCGACGGAGAACAACCATTCTCCCTACAGCTTCAACAACCCGTCGCTGGCGCAGATCGGCATCCAGGAGCCTCTCAACAAGCCGACGCTCCGCCATGTCGACTTCATCCGCGGCAATGTCACGGGTCCGATTGCAGCGGGCAGCGCGAACTACACCAACGGGACCAACCCGTCGGCCTCCGTGCTCGCCACCTTCAACCAGGGCAACTGGCAGGTGAGCGGCAACAAGCGCACCATGGTCGTCAACATCCCGAGCGTGCAGACCAGCCAGTACATCCGCGTCCGCGGCTCGAACCTGCCCCCGGGCACGCCGGCCGAGACTGATGCACGCGGCAATCCGCTGAACGATTGGGATCCGGAGAACTCGGCGCAGGGACCGTTCGTCCCCTGCCTCGATGCTGCCTGCCCGCCGCACATGGAAGTGCGTAACGGTCAGAAGCTCTCCAGCTACGACGTCGCCGCCTGGGCTGATCTGTGGTTCTACACGAACCCCATCTTCATCCGCGTCGCCGGCCAGCCGGAACTGCTGGTCGAGTCCAACAACGCGATGGCAACTCGCCTGGCGGGCACCAACCGCCGCTGATGGGATCGCACGGCAACGTGTGAACCTTTGAGAACGACCGGGGGCCCTGTGCCCCCGGTCTGTTTTGTTTCTGCAGGTCCAGTTCAAACATGTCCGACACGATCGCCACGCCCGCCATGGTGGCCCCGGTTCGCAACCGCGCGCTAGCCATCACCGCAGTTGCCGCATGCTCCGGCTTTGCTGGGCTGGGCTATGAAGTGGTGTGGTCCCGCCTGCTGGCCGTGTCGCTGGGCCACGAATTTATCGCGGTGCTGGGTGTCGTCGCCGCCATGTTCGCGGGCATCGCACTCGGGAGCCTGACACCCGGGCGCCATATCTCCCGGAGCCCTGTACCCGGGCGGTGGTATGCGGCGCTGGAAGTCGTGATCGGCGCCTGGGCGCTTGCCCTCATCCCGCTTTCGGGCTTCGCCGGCCATATCATTGCGGCGCTTCTCCCCGTCGATGCGGGCGCGCTCCATCAATGGCTGTTCGCCTTCGGGCTTCCGTTCGTCCTGCTTCTGCCGGCCACCATGGCGATGGGCGGCACCTTGCCCGCGCTCGAGGCGGTGCTGGCCGCTCGCCTGCCCGGCGGTGCGGTGGGCCGCGTCTACGCCGCCAACACCGCCGGCGCCGTTCTCGGCACGTTGGCGACGACCTTCCTGATCATTCCCCAACTCGGCCTGTCCGGCACTCTGGGTTTGTGCGCTCTGATAAATCTCGGTTGCGCGGCGGCCTTGTGGTTCCAGGACGGTGAGGGCGCGGCCGGGGCCCGCCCGAGGGTCGCCACCGGCGGCCGGGCCTACCTGGCGCCGCTCTTCCTGACGGGCCTGCTCGGCATCGGCTACGAGGTTCTGACGATCCGGGTCGTCAGCCAGATCCTCGAAAACACCGTCTACACCTTCTCCATCCTGCTTGCGGTCTATCTTGCGGGCACCGCTTTCGGTGCAGCGCTCCACGGCCGTCTGGCCAAGGCGCGCAGCCCGGACCTGACACGCGTGCTGGTTCTGGCGACCGCACTGGCCTGCACCGCAGGTGCGGTGCTCCTGTCGATATCGGACGAGGTTCTGGCGGCACTGAAAGTGGCACTCCCCGCGACCCTTGGCGGGCGGCTCGCCGCCGAGTTCCTGATCGCGGTCGTGGTCTTCCTGCCCCCGACCATCGCCATGGGAGCGCTGTTCACCCAACTGGCGCAGTCCGCCAGCGACAGGGCAGGCGGGATCGGCACCGCATTGGCCGTGAACATGTTCGGGGCGGCTCTCGCGCCCATCATCTTCGGGCCGGTTCTGCTTCCACTGATCGGCGCAAAGCTTTGCTTCGCGCTGGTCGCCGCAGCCTATCTGCTGGTGTTGCCGGATCTGCGGCGGTCTTCACTGCTGGCCGGCGGTGCTGTCTCAGTCGCCGCTTTGGCGCTCGCTGTCTCGCCGCTGTCGCTGCGTTTCGTGTGGACGCCACCGGGCGGCGAGGTGGTCTGGCACCGTGACGGCGTGATGGCCACGGTCAGCGTGATCCGCAATGCCGCTGGCGAGCATCATCTGCAGGTCAACAATCATTTCCGGATGGGCGGCAGCGCGTCGGTCCGCTCCGACCACCGCGAGGCCCATATTCCGCTCCTGCTGCACCCCGATCCGAAGCGGGCCCTGTTCCTTGGCCTCGGCACCGGCGCCACGCTCTCGGCCGCGGGCGATTATCCCGGCCTCGTCTCGGAAGGCGTCGAGCTTGTCCCGGAGGTGGTGGAGTCGTTCCCGATGTTCACGCGCACCGCGCCGCAACTCGGCAAGAACCCGGACATCAGCGTGCATGTGGCGGATGCCCGGCGCTTCGTGCGCGCAAGCGACAAGAACTATGACGTGGTGGTCGCGGACCTCTACCACCCCTCGGTGGACGGCTCGAGCGCCCTTTATGCCCGGGAGCATTTCGAGGCCATCCGGGCGAAACTGGCCGCAGGCGGCATCTTCTGCCAATGGCTGCCGCTGCATCAGCTCGACATCGAGACCCTGCGGCTCATCACGCGCACCTTCCTCGATGTCTTTCCCGAGTCCAGCGCCTATCTGGCGCAGCTCAGCGTGGAAACCCCGCTGATCGCCCTGATCGGACGTGCGGAGCCCCAGAGCTTCGAGGCCGATTGGCTGAACCGCCGTGTTACCAGCGACGCGCTGCGCGGACGCCTGACGGAACTGGGTCTCGATGACGGGATGTCGCTGTTCGGTCTCCACCTTGCCGGGGCGAAGGACCTGCGCGGCTTTGCCGGTGCCGGGCCGCTCAACACCGACGACAAACCCTTCGTCGCCGCCGAAGCGCCGCGCATCGCCTACGCCGCGCGCGAGACGCCCGGTGACCGGCTGGTGACCCTTCTGCGGATGCTCAAGCCGAAAGCCGAAGATGTGCTCGCCGCCGGCAAGGAGGATCAGGACCGCCTCGCCGCCTATTGGCAGGCCCGCGACCTCTACCTTGAGATGGGCGTTCAGACGCTGGCTGCACCGGCTCAGCCCGACCTGATGTCCGTACTCGCCCCGCGCCTGTTTGAACTTGTCGCCATCAGCCCCGAGTTCAGCCCGGCCTATCAGCCCTTGATCACCATCGCCCGGCGGCTTGCCGCTACGGATCCCGCCGCGGCGCGCCGGCTCCTAGAAATGCTGGATAGGGTGAGCCCGGCCCGGTCCGAGGCGCGGAGCTTACTGTTGACCCTACCGCGGGGCTAAGTGTCCGTGGCCCGGAGGGTCCGTTCCCGGATGCGACCGTGAAGAACACCGAGCCGCTGTCGACATGCCCGCCGCGCTTGTGGTCTCCCAGCCATTCGATCAGGTAGCTGCCGGGAGACAGCGGCGCCGCAGGCCGGAAATCCGCCCGGAAGACCTCGTCGTCCGCCGTCGGCTTCCAGTCGGTCGGGTATTCCTTCTTCTCCAGATCGATGATGCGCACCTGCTGCAGGTCGATGCCCGGCATGAACTGCAGGTACATGGCCGCCTGCGCGTCCTGGATGACATCGTTCGCATTGGGGTAGGACTGGTCGAAGGTGCATTGTGCCGAGGCGCTGCCTCCGGCAACGATTGCGAGGGCGAAAGCCGCCAGGACGGTCCGGTGGTTCATCACTGTTCTCGTTGCAAAGGTTTCAGGAAAAGCGGACGGAATAGCCGAGGTTGTCGAGCCGGTCCGGGATCGCATTGAAGGCAACGGACATGCGGCGAGGCCCCTTGTTCACCGGAACCTCGTGCAGAAGGTAGCTCGGGAACAGCACAAGATCCCCGGGCACGATCTCCGGCATCGCCCATTTGCTGCCGTTATAGGCGTTCACGGCGGCGTTCTTGTTGTGGTTGCTGAAGATGTAGTCCGTGCCGCCGAGGCTCTTGTGGAACACGATGTTCGCGGACGGATGCGAGGCGGTCAGGTAGACGACGCCGGAGATGAAGCTGTTGGCATGGGTATGGACCGCCTGACGGCCGCCGGTCTCCAGCACATTGCTCCAGATCTCCTTGATCTGCCAGTTCAGTGCCTCGCCGAAAAGAACCTCGCCGAACTGCACGACACTTGGCATCACGAGATCACCCACGCGGGCGAGCAGGTCATCGCCATCCGTGCCCTTGATGGGCGAATGAGACAGCCCCTCCGAATAGGCGTTGATCTCTTTTTGCTGGGTGGCGTCGGTCCTCGCGACGATGGACTGGATCAAGTCCTCGTCCAGCAATCCCGACACACGCACGACAGGTATGGGAAACAATCCGATGAACTGGGTCTGACTCACGACGCGCTGCCCTGATCGATGATGCGGACGGGGCCGCTTTGGCCGGCACTTTCCACATGGCCCATGACGCTCCGATGACCTGCGGACACAGATCGCGGCTCAGTGTTCGGGATAGAAGATCGGCTCGTTCACCGGGTCCGGCTTGTCGGACGGTGCGCCGGGCGGCCCTGGCACGGCGGCGATATCCGGCTCCGGCAGAGCCAGCACCACCTCTCGGCCTTCGCTGGCGACCACTGCACTGCGCGGAAGCAGGGAGAGCAATGTCCAGCCCCCGAACGCCTCGCCCGGCCGCAGGGTGATCGTGACCTGCGAGATCGTGCTGGTGAAGAGGCCGTATCCTCCGCCGCCGACCTTGATGGTCCCGATGAGCTGGAGGGGTGGCAAAGCAGGAGGAGCGGGCGCGGCGGGCGGCGCTGCGGGAGGCGGCGCGGCAATCTCCTGCGCGGGAGGCGGACGGCGCGTCGGCGAGAAGAGCGGGCGCTCTCTCTGGGCCTCGAGATCGTCCAGCGGAACCGCCCAGAGCGGATTGCCCCCGCGCTCGATCGAAACGGCGCCCGTGGTACCGACCGCCTGCGCAACGGCGACAGCGGACAAGGCCGGCAGAATGGCGGCAATCGCAGCGAGAGCGAACAAGTGTGTTCTCATCGCACACCTTCCCAGCGACCCGAAACCGTGAACTGCACGCGCAACGTCGCGTTACCGACGGCTTCCGGCGTGCCGGTTTCCCGCATGTCCAGGCGATCCACGAAGAGGAAGGGCATCCCTCCCTCCAGGTCGTAGAGCAGGGCCTGTAGATGCTCCTGCGCCAGTTCCACACTTGCCGTGACGCTGACGAAGCCGTCCTGGATCTCTGTTCCGCCGAGGTCCACCTGTGAGGAGGTGATGCGGCCGCCTGCCGCCTGAACCGCTTCGGAGACTCGCTGCATCAGGAACGCGCCGGCCGTGGTCAAGGTGGGGCCTTGAAGGAACGGCGATCCTTCGGGCCGCTCGGACTGCAGCGCGGCAGCTGCGGCGGGGGTGGCCCTCCGCTCCTGAAGCCGGGTGAGGATGTGGGACGCCTCGTCCAGCGCGCGTCGCTGCGCCAACAGGTCGGCGACCGCACCGAAAGTGACGAAGGCCAGAAGGGCGCTCAGCGCAACGAAGGCCGCAATCGCGGCAGGGCCGGCCGTGCTGCCGGAGAGGATGCGCGGCCTCATTGCGCCGCCCCGGCTGCATTCGCGAGATCGATCTGGATGTGGAAGCGCTCGCCGGCACCGTCGTCTACCTGTGTCGTCGGAGCGGCGAAGCTGGCTCTCGAGAAGCCGTGCACCTTTTCCAGCATTGCAATGAGCGCCGGAGGGTCGCTGGATATGCCGAGGACATCGAGCTTTCCTTCGGCAATCGAGACCTCTGTCGCGTAGCTGTGGTCGGGAAGCGCGCGGGCCAGCGCATCGAGCACAAGGACGGTCGGCGTCACCTCGTGTTTGCGCTGCTCCAGTTCGCGGACGCCCGGCGCGTCCTGCTGGGCACTTGCCGCCAAAATGCGCCGCTGGACGCCTATCTGCTGCTCGCGCTCCTCCAGCTCGCTGGCGAACCGGCTGCCCAGCATGTCGGAGGCAAGGGCCGCAACCGCAGCGGCCACGGCCAGTCCGGCCACGGTTGCGAAGAGGGCGTTCCGCACATGCCCTACGCCGAGCGCCCCGGATCCAGCCTGCTCATGAACCTTGATCGGCGCTCCGCCATCGGGATTCTGCATGAAGACGCGGACCGAGCGTGCGCCCATGGTTTTCAGATCGTGGAGAAGGGGTTCGATCCTCGCGCGGGACGTTGCGGCCACGGAGAGGCGGATCCGGTCGTCCGAAGCGTCTTCCGGAACCGTCCATCCGAACATGGCGTGCTCGGGCGGCCACGGCGTCAGGCGGTCGATCTGCGAACGCACGATCCCCTGAAGGTAGTCGCCGGCGCGTTTCGGCAGTTCGAGGGGACGGTAGAGGAAATGGCGGGGCTGCAGCAGGAGGTCGATGTCGCGGTTCCGCAGAGCCGGCGCGGGCGCCCCGTCGAGGGGCATCCGGAGGTCCGCACCGCCCGCGCCCCGGAGGTTGAACACCGCGCCGTCGGTTTCGACCAGTTGCACCGGCTCGCCAGTCCGCAGGCGGGAAAGGCCAGCGACAACGCTCTCGGCCACGAGGTCGAGCCAGGCCGCGAAGCCGTCCACGATCATGCGCACGCTCATCGGCTGGGCTCCGCCCGCAAGGCTGGCTGGTGGTTCATGTCATCGCGCCATGACAGCACGCGATAGGGATCGTCGCCGAAGTCTCGGACCAGAATGACGGCTTTCGCCCGCCTTGGCTCGCCGTCGCGCAGGTGCACGCTGATGGAGATGCGCACGGCGTCGCTGGCGCTCCCTGCAGGAGGAGCGGAAGCCTGCGCCCCTGCGCCGGCCGGTGTCCGGCTGGTGGGGGTCTTCGATAGATCGAGCGCCGCGAGGACGAGGGGATCGGCGACGCTGGCCGACGGTTCGGCCCCTCCGCTGTAGACCGTGAGGTGCGGCAGGGCGGCCTCGACGCGGGCGGCCGGCAGGCCTGCAACAAGCCACAGCTCGTCCGGATGGACGAAAGGGCCGCCGCGCGGTCCATAGCCCAATCCCGCGGCGCGATAGACCGCCGCTTCCGCCTCGCTACCAGCGCCCTGCTGTGGCGACCGCCAGGCTGCAATGCGCGCGGCGTAGGCCTTTGACGCATCTGCCTCCGCTCCGAGCGCTGTGAAGAGCGCGGCCAGCAGTCCGGGCTCGGCTGTGTTGAGGTCGATGCGTGCGGCCTCGTTGCGGAAATCGGCCGTGATCCGGGCTTCGCCGAGACTGAAGGACACCGAGCCCTGCAAGGGCCGCTTGTCCTTCGGAGCCGACACCAATTGCAGTGCAGCCATCTCAATGCCGGCGGTGAACAGCCCGTCTGCCGCCAATCCGTCGTCGCGGACGGCGGCTGCCATGGCGGTGTCGGAGATGTAGGCGGTGTAAACGGAGACAAGCGCCGCAAGCGCGCCCAGCATCCACAGCACCGTGACGAGGATGAAGCCCTCGCGGTGCCTGCGCGGAAGGGCGTTCGGGCGGCGGCTCACGGGGTTTCCCCTTGCGCATTCTCCTGCCGCCCGGGCCCGCAACCCTCGCGGCTTTCGTCGGCGATGCAGCCGGCCGGTATCTCGGCGCGGATCACCGCTGCGGTGGACGCGGCAAACGTGCGGCCCGACCGTGCGTCGCGCACCACGATGCGCACGGCACGTGGCAGCATGTCCTGATCGCGCCAGGCGCTGCGCCACACACCGTCCCGCCCGGCAAATGAGAACAGGACGCGATAGGTCGCCGGCAGCAGTTCAACAGGCTCGCCCGGTGCCGGGGCGCGTGCCTCCGGACGGAGTGGCACATAGGCCATGGCACTTCTCGTCAAGGTGCCGGTGTCGGCCAGCCGAACGATCTGGAGACCGGGCGGATCGTTCGGGGCGAGAGCGCTGCGCACGAACGTGACCCCGGTTTCGGTGCCCTCGAACATCGGGCGTTTCGCCTCGCGGTTCTCCGGCACGAACTCGGCGGCTGCGAGGTCCGCGGCCATGCGGTCCACGGCCAAGCCCAGCGCTTCGCTTGCCTGAACCCGCGACAGGCCGCGCTGCCAGTTGGGCATCCATTGCGATGTGATGAGCGTGAGCCCCGTCAGGACAAGCCCCATCAGCGCGGTGGCGACCAGCGCTTCCACCAGCGAGAAGCCGGCTTGAGAACGATGCGGCGTCATCGTGCAGCGTTCCGTACGAGGCGCAGGGTTTCCAGGGTCATGACCGCGCCGGAAGGCGAGCGGACGCGGAGGGAAACGCGGCGCGGCACCCAAGGGGCGTCCGGCGCCAGCTTCACGTCGGGCATGGGGCGCACCTGCGCCTGCCATTGATGGCCGTCGACCTCGCCGTCAAGGCTTCCGAGTTCGAGGCCGGCGCGTGGCGGGATGCCGGCCTCGACGGCGCGTGCCGTGGCCACAAGCGCGGCACGCCCGTCGAGCGACCGGGAGGCGCGGGCGTTCGATCCGGCCAGCGCGCCGATGGAGCCGAGCATGGTTGCCATCACCGCAAGCGCGACAAGCACTTCCAGAAGCGTGAAACCGGCGCACGGCCCGTCGAGGTCAGCCTTTCGCAGCGACAACGTCGACCCCGCCGGTCAGCCAGTTGACGCGAACCTCATAGCCCGCGCCGTTGCGGACCAGCCGCAGCGTCCCTCCGCAGGACATGCCGGACGGGAAGAAGCGGATGGTGGAAGCCGCCGCCCGCTCGGCGCAGTTCCGGGGCAGGATCGCACGCATCGCGACGTCCTTCGGCACCCGGACGGTGCGCCCGCCCGCACCGGAACGGATGGTTCGGCCGCCCGCATCCACGCGGCTCGCCACAGCCTCCTGCCGCCGCATGGCCGCATTGCGGTCGGCCTTGAGCAGCGCGGCGGCTTCCAGCGCATAGGCCTGCAGCCGCTGGCGCGAGGTGCCGAACGGCATGGCCGGCAGCGCCAGGCTGGCAAGGGTCGCGACGATCGCCAGCACGCACACGACTTCGAGCAGCGTGAACCCCGCCTGGGAATCCGCGTCCGCGCCGCACCGTTGCTGGCAGCCATGCGTCATCCGCGCGTGCCGCTCACGATGTCGGCGGCGTCGCCGGTGCCGCCTTCCTGCCCGTCGGAGCCGCGCGAGATGATCTCGTAGGGCGCGCTGCCGCCCGGCGCACGATAGGCATAGGGGCGGCCCCACGGATCGGCCGGCACGGAGCCGCCCTTCAGATAGGGACCGTTCCAGCTCGAGACGGTGGGGCCGCGCTGAACCAGTGCGGTCAGCCCTTCGGACGAGGACGGGTAGCGGCCGGTGTCCAGGAAGTAGAGGTCGAGCGCGCTGGTGAAGCCCTGGATCTGGATGCGGGCGGTCTTCACCTTGGAGTCGCCGAGATAGCCGAGCACGCGCGGCCCGACGAGCGCGACGATGAGGCCGATGATGGTGATGACGACCAGCAGTTCCACCAAGGTGTAGCCGGCCTGCCGGCGCCGGCGCTTCTGGCGAAGGCTGCGGGAGCGTTCAAGGGTCTGTGCGGGCGTGTCCACTGTACCTATCCGATGCTTTGGCTGACCGAGAGCAGTGCGGTCATGACGGAGACGATCAGTCCGCCCACGACCACGCTGATGGTGACGATGGCTGCCGGCCCGATGATCGCGGCGATGCGCGCGAGCGAACGCTGCAGCTTTTCCTCGTAGAAGTCGGCGATGCGGTCGGAGAGCACGGCCAACTGCCCGGTCTCCTCGCCGAGGCGCAGCATGCGGATCGCCATCGGTGGCAGCACGGAATCCTGTGCGAAAGCCTCGGACAGGCGAGCGCCGTGGCGCACGCGGTCGGTGGCTTCCGCCCACGCCGAGGCGTCGTCGCTTGCGGAGAGAACCTCGACCACGATGCGCAGGGCATTGGTCAGCGTGACGCCATTGCCGAGCAGGATGCCGAGGTTCCGGCAGAACACGGCGGACCGGCGATAGGCGAAGACCGTCCGCACGAGCGGCAGCCGGGCCGCCGTGCCGATGAGCGCCGCCCGGGAGCCTGCCCGGCGCAGGAGCACGAACAAAGCCAGCGGAATGGCCGCCGCGATCAATCCCATTTCGGTGGCATGCGCCTGCATCAGGTCCGACAGATCGAGCAGCATCTGCACGGAGGCATCGAGTTCTGCGCCCATGTCGCGCAGCACGGTCGAGAACTGCGGCAGCACGAACAGCAGGAAGAAGACGAGCACCCCTCCGGCGGCAACCAGCACGAAAGCCGGATATTGCAGCGCCTCCACCAGCTTGCGCCGCATCTCCTCGGCCCGCTTGCGCTCGGCGGCGAGCAGTTCGAGCGTCCGGTCCAGCGTGCCGGAGGTTTCGCCGACGCGGACCAGCGCCACATAAACGGGCGGGAACAGGCGCGGATGCGCGGCAACCGCCTCCGCGAAGGTGCCGCCGCCCATGACATCGGCACGAATGCGCCCGGCGACACGCTTCATGCGGCCGAGGTCGGAATCGTCCCCCAGCAGTTCCAGCGCCGTGTTCAGGCGGGCGCCAGCGCGGAGCAGCAGGGCAAGGTCGCGGGTGAACAGGGTCACGTCGCCGGCTTTGGGCGTGCCGCCGAAGGAAAGCCCCAACCGCTCGCCCGAAGGCGCGGCGGCCGCCTGCGTCTCGACAGGTACGAGGCCGAGGAATTCGATGCGGCGCGCCACCTCGTCGGCGCTCGCGGCCTGGATCGAGCCGCTGACCAACTCGCCGCCTTGCGTCAGGGCCCGGTAGGTGAAGGTCGCCATCGCCGTCACCTGAGCGTGGTGACGCGCAGGACTTCGGCCGGCGAGGTGATGCCGGCCCGGCACTTTGCCATGCCATCGTCGAACATCGTCGTCATGCCGCCGGCGACGGCCGCGCGGTCGAGCGCTGTGCCGCCGGATTTTTCCTCGATCATCTCGCGCAGCCTCTCGTCGAAGACGAGGATCTCGAAGGCGCCGACGCGGCCACGATAGCCTGCGCCTCCGCAGCGCTCGCAGCCATGGGGTTCGTAGACGGTCTCTCCCGGCTTGAAACCGACCGCCGCATAGCGTGGATCGGCGACGAGGTCGGAGCCGGTCAGCACGCGGGCACGACGGCAGCGTTCGCACAGCTGGCGCACGAGGCGCTGGGCGATGACGGCCCGGAGGACCGACTTCAGCAGGAAGGCTTCGACGCCGAGATCCAGCATGCGCGGCACGGCGGCCGCGGCGGTCTCGGTGTGCAGCGTCGTCAGGACGAGATGCCCCGTCAGCGCGGCGTGCACCGCAACATGGGCCGTCTCGGCATCGCGCACCTCGCCCACCATGATGACGTCGGGGTCATGGCGCACGAAGGCGCGCAAGGCGGTGGCGAAGGTCAGGCCGATCGAGGGCTTCACCTGCGACTGGTGGATGCCCCGGATCTCGTATTCTACGGGGTCCTCGATGGTCAGGATCTTGCGGCTGGGCTCGTTCAGCGCGGACAGGATGGTGGCCAAAGTCGTCGTCTTGCCGCTGCCGGTCGGCCCGGTCACCACGATCATGCCGTGGGGCAGGGTCATCAGGTCCGTCAGCTTGGCCTGGTCGTGCGCGGCGAGGCCAAGCTTCTCGACGGACAGCTGGCCGCGATCCCGGGGCAGGAGGCGGATGACGGCGGCCTCGCCGTGCTGGGTCGGCATGATGGCCACGCGCACGTCAAGCTCGTCGCGGCTGAGCTTGAGGCGCGCCGCGCCGTCCTGCGGCAGGCGACGCTCGGCGATGTCGAGGCCGGCCAGGATCTTGATGCGCGAGATGATGGCGCGCGGTAGCACGCCGGCAGGAGCCGTCACCGTGCGCAAGAGGCCGTCGACCCGCATCCGGACTTCGATGCCGTTGCGGAAGGGCCCGATGTGGATGTCGCTGGCGCGAAGTTCGATGGCTTTCTCGAAGATGTCGTTGACGGCGCGGACCACGGGAGCGCCGCTTGCGAGGTCCCGCAGGTTTTCCAGATCCTCGACCAGCGGCTCCACCGTGGAGGGCGCAGCCTCCTCCAGCGGGGCGTCAGCCTCGCCCAGCCGCTGGGCAAGAACCGAGGCGATGTCCTCAAAGGAGGCGATTGTCAGGGCAATCGTGGAGTCGAGCACGAGTTCTGCCGCGCGCGTCGCGGCCAGATCGCTGGGATCACCCGTCGCAAGGCAGAGCGTGCCGTTCGCGGCGCGGTACGGCATCACACCCATTTCGCGCAGGAAGCGCGTGGAAAACCCCGCGAGTTGCGGAGTAGCCGCCATCAACTGGGGCAGCGTTATCCTGGGCAGGCCATAGAAGAGCGCAACGAGATCGGCGAAGTCGCCGGCCGGGAGTTCCGTCGCTTCCCACGCCGCCCGCAGGCTCTGTACCTCCGACGTGCCAGCTTGCCCGGATGACAAGCCGCCAGTCTGAGCGAGGAAGCTCATGAAAGTGCCGGCACTGTGGATCGTCATCGGTCTGGACAGCCCGGCGCGGATGCTTCCACGCGATGTGCGTTAACTAATTAGCCGGGTGCTGCCGAAGCCGGACCCGCTAAACAGATGGGGCCCGTACCGCGTGTCCGGAGAGGCTCCGGGACTCGCGAGGTGTGCCACGCCCGGCATAATCCGCTCCGTCGATGAAGCTTTTGCGGCGTATCGATGACACCCGGGCAACAACGCATTCCGTTGCAGATTCAGCACAAATGCCCTGCGGGGGACGCGAGCGCTCGATCCAATAAATGTGTCACACAGCGCGGGTAAGGAGATGGATCGTTCGCGTATGGGGGGCGGCGCCTGACCCTGGCTAGATGCCGGGAACGACAGGTGCCGGGCTTGAAATGGGGAAGCAGTGGCCGAGCAGGCCCCGGCAAGTGCCTGGGGCATTAACCTTTGGTTGCCTGGCCGTTGCGCTCTTCGCGTTGGGGGGCTGCACCGCCCACAAAGCCAGCGAACCCAGTGGCCAAGGAGTTCTCGGCAGCATCCGCTCGCTCGATCTGTCTCCACGGGAGGTGCGTGGAGGCGCTGTCCAGTCCGCTCCAGGCGACGATCGCACGGCCGTGGAATACCAGTCGTCCAGCCTTGCCTATGCAGGTTCGGGCGGGCCCGTCTTCAAGGGCATCTCTCCCGCGAGCGGCGCTGAAGGCGAAGGCTACAATCTTGCCTTCGAG
The DNA here is from genome assembly GCF_033898525.1 of Terrihabitans rhizophilus. Lineage (NCBI taxonomy): Bacteria > Pseudomonadati > Pseudomonadota > Alphaproteobacteria > Hyphomicrobiales > Terrihabitans > Terrihabitans rhizophilus. The sequence continues at coordinate 283,557 of NZ_JAXAFJ010000003.1, forward strand.
AACGCGCCCCTGACTGCCGTCGTGAAGGTGGTGCTCGGCGACATCATGGGCACCGCCTACATGATCGACCCGCGTGTGCAGGGCACGATCAGCCTCGGCTCCGGCCGCCCGATGCGGAAGCAGGATCTTCCCTTTGTGCTCGAAAACGCGCTCCGCACCAGCAATGCCGCCTTGCTGAGCGACGCGACGGGTTACCGTATCGTGCCCTTGGCGGAAGCCAGCGGCAGCGGATCCACCGATTACGGAACGCGAGTGGAGCCAGGGCATGGCATGTCCGTCATTCCCCTGCGCTACACCTCTGCGCAGGCGCTCATGCCGCTGCTCGACACCTTCGCCACCCGCAGCGGCGCCGTGCGATCCGATCCGGCGCGCAACCTTCTTCTCGTCCAGGGCACCGCAGCCGAGAGGCGCACGGCCATCGACACCGTGCTGCAGTTCGACGCCGACTGGATGCGGGGTCAATCGGTCGGCATCTATCCCGTGCGCAACAGCGCGCCCGACCCCATCGTCAAGGAACTGGAGAACCTGCTCGATGCCCGCGAAGGCGGGCTGAGCCAGAGCCTCGTCAAGTTCCAGGCGATCGGGCGGCTGAACTCCATCCTCGTGGTCAGCAAGAGGCCGGATCTGCTGCGCACCGCCGCGACATGGATCAGCCGGCTGGACCGCGCCGACGCCACGACCGGCGTGCGCGTCTACCGCATGAAATATGGCGACGCCAAGCAGACGGCGAGGCTCTTGAGCAACCTGTTCGTCGGCGGAAGCGGCGGTCTCGACACGGCCGAGAACCAGTTCGCGCCGGGCTCGGGCGAGGACGTCACCACCAGCGGCGCATCCGGCGACGGACCGCTCACGACCGAGGACAAGCTGGGCGTGGGCAAGAAATCTTCCGGCGCCAGCGTGGCTCCGGAGGCGGAGGAAGCGGAAGCCGATCTCGGCGACGGCGGCGGAAGCGGCCCGGGAGCCCTGCCGGGCGTGCGGATCACGGCCGACACGGCCAATAACAGCCTGCTGGTCTATGCCAGCCAGGAGCAGTACCGCACCATCGAGCGCACGCTGCTGCAACTCGACCAGCCACAGCTGCAGGTAGCCATCGAAGCCACGGTCGCCGAGGTGACGCTGAACGACGATCTCAGCTACGGCGTGCAGTTCTACCTCACCAGCAAGGATCTCGGGCTCGGGCGCAACAACGGTTCCGTCGGCAATACGCTTGCGAGCGATGTCTCGGGCTCGTTCATCAGCCAGGTCGTGCCGGGCTTCAACCTGCTGGCCGGGCCGCGCGGCCAGCCGCGCTTCATCCTGGATGCGCTGCACGACGTCACCGACGTGAAGGTGCTTTCCAACCCGTCGCTCGTGGTCGTCGACAACCAGACCGCCGTGCTTCAGGTGGGCGACGAGGTGCCGGTCTCCACCGGCAGCGCCACAGTGCTCTCGGGCAACAATACCGTCGTCAGCACCATCGAGTACAAGAACACCGGCATCATCCTGAAGGTCGTCCCGCGCGTGAACGTGAACGGCCAGGTCCGTCTGGAGATCGAGCAGGAGATCAGCAATGTCGCCAATGGCGGGCGCACATCCACGCTGACGCCGACCGTCTCGCAGCGGAAGGTCAAGAGCACGGTGGCTGTGACCGACGGACAGACGGTGCTGCTCGCGGGCCTGATCAGCGAGCGCCAGAATTCCGGCCGCAGCGGTATTCCCGTGCTTGGCAGCCTGCCGGGCATCGGCAGCGCCTTCTCGCACAAGAGCCGCTCGGGCCAGCGCACCGAATTGATCATCTTCATCCGGCCGCAGATCATCCGCGACGCGTTCGATGCCAGCACGGTCGCCGAGGAACTGAGGACGAAGCTGCGCGGCACGATGAACGCCGGCGGCCCGGGGCGCTTCTGATGACCTATCTGCCGGGCACATCAGGTGTGCGCCTGCCGCGGCTGCCGGCGGAGGAATTTCTGCGTTGGAGCCCGGTGGCCGCCGTCGTCCTGGTGGCGATGGGCGCGAGCCTCGCGACGGCGAGCGGGCTGCCCGGCCTTCTGGCGGCTTGCCTCGTTCCGGTGCTCGCGGCCATCGCCCTTGTCGATGGGCGGCGCTTCATCATCCCCGATGAACTGACGCTCGCCGCTGTCGTGCTCGGCTTGATCCATGCGGGGGCGACGGGCTGGACGGCAGGCGAGGGCATCGCGCTCGCAGTGCTGCGTGGCGCGGTGCTGGCGACGATGTTCCTGGCCCTCCGCGTGGGATACCGCGCCTGGCGCGGCCGGGAGGGGCTTGGGCTTGGCGACGTGAAGCTCGCCTTCGCAATGGGCGTCTGGCTCGACTGGCCGGCGATGCCGTGGGCCATCGACCTCGCCGCTGGTTCCGCGCTGGTCGCCTATGTGCTGCGCCAGAAGCTGGGCGGGCGGCGGCTGCGCCGTGCCGGACGGTTGCCCTTCGGCCTTTTTCTCGCGCCGGCCATCTGGGCGGGCTGGTGCCTGCAGAACTGGTTTCCACTGTCATGACAGCCGCAGCCAACAACATGTCCTTGCCTGCCCCCGCTCGCGCGCGGCTTTGCCGATTGCTCCTGCTTGCCGTGCTTGCGGCCTGCTCCACGCTCGGTGCGGCGCGGGCGGCCGACCCCGCTGCCCGCGTGTTCATCCCCTACGAGGCGCGCGAGCTTGCCGTAACGGTTGCCGAGACGGTGGTCCTGGCCAAGGCGGGAGATGCGCGCGCGCAGGGGCTGCTCGGCTACTTCCACGAATATGGAAGGGGCGTGCCGCAGGACTTCGTGCTCGCCGCGCACTGGTACACCTGTGCCGCCGAGGCCAGCGAGCCGACGGCGCAGTACCTGCTCGGCCTGCTCTTCGACAAGGGTCGAGGCGTGCCCCCCGACGTGATCATGTCGTACAAATGGCTGAACCTTGCCGCAGCCGGCGCAGGACGTGACGAGCGAGACGCCTATTCCAGGATCCGGAACTCCGTTTCCACGAAGATGAACGGCGCGCAGATCGCCATCGCCCAGGATCTCGCCCGGAACTGGGTGCCGAAGCGGCTGCCCTGCCGGTAAGCTCCGCGGCCTCTTGCGCTCGGCCCGGTGCTTCGCCTGCCGAAGCCTTGGCTCGTCGGGAGCATCTTCTGACGTGCCCCACGCGCCATGGAGCACGTCAGCAAGCCCGATTTAGCCGCCGCTTCCCTTTTTCCGATCTACCAAGACCGCCTGCTGCCATCGGCTCGGCGGCTTGTCCGTTCGATGGATGCAGCCCGCCCAGCAGCAGGGCCGTTTCTTTCCCTCCAGCAACTCCTCGCAAGTTCGCTGGATGCGGCGCTGGCGTGTCGCAGGCTGTTTCGCATCTTCGACCCAGCAGATGAATTCGTTGCGGCCGAGTGGCGTCAGCCCGTCCCAAAGGAGGAATGCGCCCCGGTTTGCCCGCACGGCGACCTGAAGGTCCTCAGGCGCCTGGTGAACCGTGCCATTCGGGAAAGTATCGGCCACGGACCCTCCGGATATTGCCAGCTAGGGCGGATTGCGCGGGCAGGGTTAAACCGGCTTTTGCCGAGATTGCACGCCCGTCCGGCAATGTACACGACTGGAATCAGGCATCTCTTCAGTTCTCGTCCCGCAGCCAACGGATGAGGCGAGCGTTGACGCGCTGCGGCTGGTCGAGGTGAAGCCAGTGGCTCGCGTCTTCCACGATTTCCAGCCTGCCGTTGTCGCAAATCGCCAGGCCTGCTTCCGCGAGATGCCGCTCCAGAAAGCGATCATGATCTGCCCAGAGGATCAGGGTGGGTGGAGCGAGACGGGCGGGCTCGCGGGCGCGCGGCCGTTTGCGTAACGCACGGTAGTAGTTGAGCATGGCCGTCAGCGAACCGGGATGCGCCCAGGCTTCGGCGTAATGGTTCAGGGCGCCCGGCTCGAACGTATCCGCTCTGGCGCTTCTCTTCATCGCCAAGAGAAGGCCGGCGAAGCCGAAGCGGCCCAGCATGGCCTCGGGCAGCCATGGCAGCTGGAAGAACGCCACATAGCTGCTCCTGAGCGCCTGCGTCGGATGCCTAAGAGCCTGCTTTCCCAAGACGTCCGGGTGCGGACCGTTCATCAGCACGACACGGTCCAGCCGGTCGGGATATCGCGCAGCCGTCCACCACCCTATCACCGCACCCCAATCATGGCCGACGAGGTGGAAGCGCCGGGCTCCGTAAGCCTCGGCGAGGGCGATCACATCCGCGGCCAGCGTGTCGAGATCGTAGGAAGCGATGTCCTGTGGCGCCTCGCTCTTGTTGTAGCCCCGCATGTCCGGAACAACCACATGGTAGCCGGCCTCCGCCAGGGGCGTGATCTGATGTCTCCACGCCCACCAGAACTCGGGAAAGCCGTGCAGCAGGATCACCAGCGGCGCCCCCGCTGTGCCCGCCTCGATCACATGTAGTTCAACATCGTTCACGCGCCGGAGGCTTTCACGCCAGCCCGGCTGAAGCAGATCCCCCTTGTTCATGCTGATACCTCTCTGAGGGTGGAGGTGTTTGCTTCCAGGATGCCGTTCGCGCTGCCGCCTCTGTACGCCTTGCGGCCAGCTCGCACCCTGGGGAACTCCTCTTCCTTAACGGGATTGTCCAGCTACCCTCCAAGGAGACAGACCATGAAGAAGTTCCTCCTCATTCCTGCTCTTGCCATGTTCGCAGCGGCTCCGGCCCTTGCGCAGAACCCGTCGGCCGCTAACCCGGCCAACTCCGATATCGGCCGCAGCCAGACCACCAAGGATGGCGCCCGGGCGTCTTCGGAACAGGGTCGTGCGGGAACCGTCACGGAACAGGGCCGTGCGTCGACCGCGACTGAAGCAGGCAGCCAGGGCACCGTGTGCACCGCCGGCTCCGGTGGGTGCACGATTCCGGGTGAGGTCGGCGGCGTCGATCAGGATGCCACCACCAGCGCTACGCCGCCCGGACCGGCAGCGGGCGGTACCAACTAAGACTGAGTCCTCGAAAGATCAGACATCCCCGCAGGAGCGGGGGTGTCTCACCGCCGCCAAAGGTGCGCTCCACCTCGCGCGAACGCTTTCAGAAAAACCTGGCCGTCCCCAAGGTATCCGGCCACGAATGTTGGAAGCCCATCCCCTCATCCGCCTTGTAGATGAAGATAGGCCGGGTCGAAACCTGCCGCATCCTGCAGGCCTTGCCAGTCCTTTACGATCACCCGGTGTCGCGACAACTCGACCAGACCTTGGTCGCGAAGATCTGTCAGCGTCCGGTTGACGTGGACGGCGGAAAGGCCGGTCGCGTCTCCAAGTTGCTCCTGAGTGACCGGCATGTCGAAGGATTGGGCTTCCGCAAGCCCGACACTCTTCATCCGCGTAAAGCTTTCGCACAGCAGGTGGGCCAGCCGGCCGAAAGCCGTCCGGCGCCCGACATTCGCAACCCACTCCCGAAAGATCGCTGCGTCGACAAGCGTGTCGCGCCAGAAAGCGTCGGCAATCCGAGGATGGGCGTGGAGGAACGGGCGCAGGACCTTGTGGGGAATGAACGCCGCCTTGCTTGCACAAAGGGTCATCAGGCCATGATCCATCACGTCGAGATGAAGACTCTGCAGGTCGGGTATGTCGCCTGCGATGTGGAACGAGAGGATCTGTCGTTTCCCTTCATCCAGCATCTTGTAGCGAAAGGCATGACCTTCGAGGATCAGGCAGCATTGAATGGGGCTGTCGTGCTCCCGAAAGACGTCGTGCCCGGCCCCTATTTCTCTGGTCATGAAGGGCAGCGTGGCAAGGGCGTCACGTTCGTCTTGCGGGAGCTTGACGATCGTCTCGAGCCTGCGGATCAGGACATCCGTGACGGAACTGGCAGCCATCACCGCACTCCTGTTAGCGGGAGTGCGCCTGTCACTCAGTCGCCGCATACGCTTGGGGAAGGGCGCGGCGATGAGGGGATGATAGAGGGCTGGTGGAGTAAAAGCCCATAACAAATAGCAATTCGCGGCTGCAAATGACCATTGCTTCTGCGTGGAATGGTCTGCGACCCATGGCCTGGGGTCAGGAACGCTCAGCTTGGACCTCGAAGCCTCGCCGTTCCTGACCCGGTATGGTTTATGGGCGATCGCTCTCAGCAACGCCCCGACGAGCGCTAGTTGTTGGTGTCGTCGGGCTCAGTCTCGTCGCCCACAGCCGCATCGTCTTCATCTTCGTAAAGCTCGTCGATCGCATCGACGATGGTGTCGACATCTTCCGGGGAGGCGCTAAAGCGAAGCGTCTTTCCGTCATCGGTTTCGAACATGAAGATGAATCCTTCATCATCGTCCTCGATGATCCGCAGTCCCGCAAACTTCGCCATATCGAACTCCTTGAACAGGGTGAATATAGCTGGCGCGAAGCGGGTTGAACAACGGACGCCGATGGGCTCCTGCCATTCTTAAGGGGCTAAGGCGCCCGCGTCCTCGCGGAGGAGCGCAAGAATGCGATCGGCGCACTCACCTGCTGTTGCGATCGCCGCGTCCATGCATGGGAATTCGAGATAGTCGCCTGCCAGATGCACGGGGCCGAGATCACGGGTGAGGGCGGGCTGCAGTTCGGCGCGCCCCGGGAACGAGTAAGGGGCGCCGAGGGGCCAGCGTTGCACCTTTATCTCGCGCACCACCGCACGCGTGCCGGGGAAGAGGCGGTCGAGATCGGTGAGGAATGCGGCCGCGATGTCCTCGTCGCTGCCCTTCATCAGTTCCTCGGCGCCGCGCGCGCCCCGGAACAGCATCAGGCTGCCGCCCCTCTTGCGGGTGCCTATGCGCAGCGTGCTCGCCATGTTGAAGAAGACCCCGAAGGACAGGCCGGGCGTGGCGATGGCGTAGCTGTTGTCCCACGGCATGGGGCCGGTTTCATCGGTCAGGACGGCGGCCGAGAGGAAGGCGCCGTAGCGGATTTGGCCGAGAGCGCTTCGGGTGTCTTCCGGAAGGCCGCGCACAATGCGGTGCGTGACGTTCGCGGTGGTCGCGACGATCACATGGCGCGCCATGGCCCTGCAGGTTTCGCTGCCGCGTACATAATCGACAACGACGTGTCCGCCGTGGGCTTCAATGCACGTGACTTCGGCTGAGGTGACGATCCTGTCGCCGAGCTCTCGCGCGATGGCTTCAGGCAGACGCGACGATCCGCCGAACAGGTTGCGGCCGAAGGAATGCTTGGACCAGACCTGCCCGAAACTGGTGAGGCCATATCCGGCGGCCATGACGGTGGGATCGGCGGCCGTGCGCTCCGTGATGGTGCGCAGCATGAGATCCACCTCGGGCGTCAGCGTCCCGACATAATCCGCAAGCGTGCGGGCATTGTCGAAGGACAACTGCCGGACACGGCGGGCGGCGGGATCCTCGCCGGGGACCTTCTGCTGAACCGCCAGAAGGCGCATCACCCCCGTGCGCAGCTTCAAGCCCATCTTGATGAAGGATAGCCGGGAGCGGAGCCCCAGAGGCAGCCGCAACGGAAAGGTCTCGGAGCGCCCGCCAGCCACCAGCTTGCCGTGCATGGCGATGCCCATCCGGTCGCCCGGGATCGGCCGCGCGTCAAGGCCCAGTTCATCGGCAAGTCCGCCAGCCGGTGAGGACGCCTCGCCGAACAGATGTCCCCCGAAGTTGAGCCAGTACTCGCCGCGCTGTTCGGACTTCAGGCGTCCGCCGACCCGGCTGTCGGCCTCCAGCAGCAGCACGTCGCGGTGCCGCAGCCGCCAGGCGGCGCTGAGGCCGCCTATGCCGCCGCCAACGATGATGACGTCGTGGATCTTGGACACGCCGGTTCTTTCTGAAGTGACGATCAGCCTATGCGCTCGAACAGGATATCCTGCGCGCCGTTCCAGAGCGTCATCTTGCCGAGCTTCTCGAGATTTTCCCCGCCCTTGGTGATGGTCAGGAAGTGGTTGCCGGCGAGCTGGCCCATCTTGCTCGCGAAGCAGACGCCGCCATAGGCGAGCAGCAGTTCCGTCTCGCTGAAGCCGCCGGGATAGAGGATGAACTGGCCGGGGGCCGGGAAGCTGGTCGCGTTCTCGAAGCCAAGACCGAAATCAGTCTCGCCGAGGGGAATCCAGCAGCCTTCGCCGCTCCAGCGCACATGGATGATGCGCTCTTTGTAGGGCAGCAGGCTCAGGAACAGCGCGCAGGTCTTCGGCGCGGCCTCTTCCTCAAGCCGTCCCTCGAACTCGAAGGGGCCTGCAGTGATGCGGATCTGGGTCATCTTCATTCTCCGTATGCGGGCATGGAGGTCACGCGAGTGCGTGATCGAGCGCTTTTTCGAGTGCGTCGACTTCACGCCTGGTCGATACGAACTGGGGAGGGCGGAGCACGTCGTTGTCCAGCTTGCCGAGCAATTTCAGGCAGGTCTTCAGGCGTGCGGTCGCGCGTCCGCCCGGAGCATCCCGATAGATCGCGACCGATAGCGGGTACAGCCGCTCATGCACGCGGCGGGCTTCCGCCCAGTCGCCGGCCTGTGCCGCTGTCCAAAGGGCGATCGTCAGCTCAGGGATGACGGCGGCAAGCGAGACCTGGCTGCCCGCGCTCCCGATCATGTAGCAGGTCAGCAGGTGCTCATCGCCGGAGCCCAGCACCTTGAAATCCGGCCTCTGGGCGTGGAGAAGGCGCAGATTGGCCTCGTAGGCCGCGACCTCCCAGCTGCCGTCCTTGATCGCCACGATGCGCGGATCCTCGGAGAGGCGGGAGAGAAGCCCGGCCGAATAAGCGAGGGCACCGGCCCCCACCGGGGCGCCGTAAAGCATCAGGGGCAGAGTGCTGGCGTCGCGGACGTGCTGATGATGGAGGATGACGCAGTCTTCGTCGTGCCCGAGCGCCCAGCTGTTCGGCGGGAACACCAGGAGCCCGTCGGCACCGGCGTCTTCCAGTTCGCGTGCCTCATGGGCCGCCTCAAGGCTCGATTCCTGGTTTACGCCCGAGACGATCAGCGTGCCGGGCGCGATCTCGCGCGCGATCTCCACCACCCGGCGCTTCTCGGCGCGCGTGAGCACGAAGTTCTCGCCCGCATGACCATTGAGCAGAAGGCCGTTCATGCCCTTCACCTGCGTCACATCCGCGATGTGCCGGGCAAGGCCTTCCTCGTCCAGCGAGAAGTCGGGGCGCATCGGCACGATTGTCGCTGCGTGAATGCCTGTGATGCGGTCCGTAAACGGTTGCGGCATGTGGGTCAGGTCCTCGAAGAAGGTGCAAGATGCATGGCCAGCCAGAGGCGGACTGCCCAGGAAAGCGGCGGCGCGCATTTCTTTTGCACTTTACACGGCGGCAATATGTATACAGATTGTGGACGGTCAGGCAACGGCCTGAGCTTGAACTTTGGATGGCGTGCCCACCACTGTGTGGCGAGGAGAACCGGACCGATGCTGAAGAAGCTTGCCCTTTTCGGCGCTATTGCCCTCACGGCGTTCGCCACCACACTGGCGCCAGCCTCCGCCCGCACGCTGGATGAAGTGATCTCCTCCGGCACCATCCGCGTGGGCGTGAACCCCACGCTGCCGCCGCTCGGCAAGTTCGACGAGAAGAACCAGATCGTCGGCTTCGATGTGGATTTCGCCACCGAGATCGCAAAGATGCTCGGTGTGAAACTCGAGGTCGTGCAGGTCGGGTCGCCGGACCGCATCCCCTTCGTGGTCTCAGGCAAGATCGACTTCGTGATGGGCGCGATGACGCGCAATCCGGAGCGCGCCAAGGTCATCGACTTCACGGTGCCCGCGCACACGGAAGTTCTCGGCATCCTGACGACCGAAGGTCAGGAATACAAAGAGTGGAAGGAGATGGATAAGCCGGAGGTCACCTTCGTGCAGGTCCGCGGCTCCACCCCGGTCAAGTTCATCGAGGAAAACCTCAAGAACGCAAAGGTTACGCTGCTCGACAATTATCCCGATGCGGTCCGTGCGCTGGCGCAGGGCCGTGGCACGGCGATGATCGACGTCATGGACTTCATGGGCGAGCACATGGAGAAGCACCGCAACACGAAGTGGAAGATCGTGGAGACGCCTGTCGACGTCTACTATTGCGGTCTCGGCGTCGCGAAGAACTCGACGGGCCTGAAGGACTGGCTGAACGTCGCGGTGTTCGAGATGCATCGGCGCGGCAAGACGGCCGAGATGTGGAAGAAGTGGTTCGGCATGGACATGATCGAGCCCGTCCAGGTCTCCCCGTACTTCTGATCCCTGGATGGTGGATGCGTGCCGGCCGGTCGTACTGGCCGGCACGTCTCAAGCTGAGCGGACCGCGTGATGGGCTATGTCCTGCAATATGGCCAGATATGGCCCTACCTGCCCCGCCTGCTGGACGGGGCATGGCTTGCTCTTCAGATCGCCGTGCTGGCCTTCTGCGGCGGACTGCTCATCGGCACGCTGGGCGCGGCGATCAAGAGTTTCGGGCCGCGCTGGCTGTCCATGATCGTGGGCGCCTACGTGACCTTCTTCACGAACACGCCGCAGCTCGTCCAGATCTTCTTCCTCTATTTCGCGCTGCCGGACGCGGGCATCCTGCTGTCCTCGTTCAATGCCGTCCTGCTTGGCATGACGCTGAACGCCGGCGCCTACCTCACAGAGATCCAGCGCGCCGGCTTCGAAAGCTCCCGCCGCTCGGAACTTGAAGCCTCGGAAGTGCTTGGCTTCTCCCGGCTCCAGCAGATCCGCTACGTCATCCTGCCCCATGTGGCGCAGGTGCTGTTCCCTCCTTTGTCGAACCACTTCATCATCATGACGCTCGGCACCTCCATGGCCGCCGTCTTCGGCGTCGAGGAACTGACGGGGCAGGCATTGAACATCAATTCGATGACGTTCCGGTCCATCGAGGTCTTCACCGTGACGGCCGGGATCTATGTGGTTCTCACGCTGATCGCCTCGGTCCTCCTGGCGGCGTTCGGACGGTTCGCCTTCCGCGCACGGACAAAGCTGATCTGATGCTGTCGCAGATTGCCTATGAGTGGCCGGAATTTGCCACCTACTACAACTGGGTGTTCCTGGCGGGGGCGGCCGGCACCACGCTCGCGCTCTCCGCGCTGGGCGTCATCCTCGGAAGCGTGTTCGGCCTGCTCTTGGCCGTGGCGCGCATCTCTGATGGGCGGCTGTTGCTGCCGCTGCGCGTGCTGGCCTTTGCCTTCACCGAGATCTTCCGCCGCGTCCCGTTCCTCGTGACCTTGATGCTGGCGTTCTTCGGCTTTCAGATCTTCTTCAGCGATGTGCCGCTCTTCGTGGTGGCGGCGGTGACGACCACGTTCATCGCGTCCGCCTTCCTGTCCGAGATCATCCGCGGCGGGCTGAATTCCGTGCACCGCAATCAGTGGGAAGCGGCGGAAGCCATGAACTTCTCGCAGCTTCAGACCATCCGCCACGTGATCCTTCCCCAGGCATGGCGCGTGATCCTGCCACCGGCCTTCGGCTTCTTCGTCATGTTCATCAAGGACACGGCACTTGCGTCGCAGATCGGCGTGGTGGAGCTGACCTATGCGGCCAAGGTGCTGAACAACAAGGGCTTCTCCGCCGCGCTCGCCTTCGGGGTGGTGCTGCTCATCTACTTCGCCATTTCCTATCCGCTCGCGCGCCTCGGCGCTGCGCTGGAGATCCGCCTTGCACCATCTCGACATCACCGGCCTTGAAGCCCGCTACGGCAAGAACACCGTTCTTTCCGGCATCGATCTCAGTGTCGCCCGTGGGGATGTGATCGGGCTCATCGGGCCCTCCGGCTCCGGCAAGAGCACGATCCTGCGGGTGGTGATGGGGCTTCTGCCGCCCGTCAGCGGCTCGGTGAAGCTCGACGGTCAGCCGGTGGACTATGCAAAGGCCGCGGATGTGCGCCGCCTGCGCGACCGCATCGCCATCGTGTTCCAGCAGTACAACCTGTTCCAGAACATGAGCGTGTTGCAGAACGTCACGATCACGCCGACCAAGATCAAGAAGCGGCCGAAGGCCGAGGTCGAGGAGGAGGCGAGGGTGCTGCTGGCGAAGGTCGGCCTCGGCGACAAGCTCGACTCTTATCCCGACCAGCTTTCAGGCGGCCAGCAGCAGCGCGTCGCCATCGCGCGCGCCTTGGCGCTGCGCCCTGAAATCCTGCTGCTCGACGAGGTGACGGCGGCGCTCGACCCGGAGCTCGTCTCCGAAGTGCTGGACTCGATCCGCGTGCTGGCGAACGAGGGCATGACGATGATGATCGTCTCGCACGAGATGGGCTTCATCCGCGAAGTGGCATCTCGGGTGGTGTTCATGGCCAGCGGCAAGATCGTCGAAACCGGGCCCGCAGCGCAGATTTTCGATGCACCGACGCAGCCCCGCACCCAGGACTTCGTCTCCAAGATCCTGCGGCACTGAGGAGCGCCGCACCTCCGCGTTGCGCGCTCAGCGCACGGTGGCGATGGCGAAGTCGCCGATGCTGCGGATGTGGTTCTGCACGGCGCGGCGGGCAGCCTTCGCGTCTTCCGCCTCCAGCGCCTCGAGGATCGCAAGATGCTCGGCCGAGTCCGGCTCGACACGATCGGCGAGGCGGGCGATCTCGAAGAGGCGCGTGGTCACCCGCAGGCTGCGCACGACTCCGGCGAGAACTTCGTTTCCGCTGTGCCTGTTGAACAATTCGTGCAGGTTGTCGTCGGAGCGCCAATGGGCATCGGTGTGGTAGCCGGTCGCGTCGCGCAGTGAATTGATCTCGGCGCGCACTTCGGCCAGTTGCTGAAGCGGAATGTGCCCGGCGGCCATGGACGCAGCCTCGGGTTCCAGGATCTCACGGACCCGCAGGCTCTGCAGGTATTCGCCGAGGTCGACATGGCGCACCTTGAAGGAGCGCCCATTGCCTTTCACGACAAGACCTTCGCCCTCCAGCCGCTGCAGGGCCTCTCTCAAGGGCGTGCGCGAGATGTTCAGCTGGTCGGCCAGCCGGGACTCCACGATGGTCTCGCCGCCGCGCAGCCGGCGCCCGCGGATAAGCTCGGCCACCGACTTGTAGGCGAGGTTCGAGAGGTTCTCGGTGCGGCCTCCGGCACTCCAGTCGCCGGGCGCCTCCGTCATCGGGCTGAACTTTCATCCGGGCGGACGGCGAAGGGCGAACGCTCACGCGGAAGATACTGGCCGTGCGCCTTGTCGCCTACAAGCTCACCGCCCTGCATGACCACACGTCCGCGCACCAACGTGGTGACAGGCCAGCCCACGATTTCACGTCCTTCATACGGCGTGTAGTCCGCGCCATCCTGCAGCATTTCGTGGCGCAGCGTCGCGCGCTGTTCGGGATCCCAGATCGCGATGTCCGCGTCCGCTCCGACCGCGATGGTGCCCTTGCGAGGATAGAGCCCGTAAGTCTTCGCGGGGTTCGCGGCGGTGACGGCCACGAACTGCTCCAGCGTCATGCGCCCCTTCATCACGCCCTCCGAGAACAGGACGGGAAGGCGAGCGCCCACGCCGGGAATGCCGTTCGGCACCCAGCGGAAGCTCGTCCGTCCCTTCGGCGTCAGCTTTCCCTGCTCGTCGTCATAGCGAAAGGGGCAGTGATCCGATGAGAACACCGAGAACACGCCGGTGCGAAGGCCTTCCCAACACGCTTCCTGGCTTGCGACATCGCGCGGCGGTGGCGAGCAGACATATTTGGCGCCCTCCATGCCGAGACCGTCGAGATCGTCTTCGGTGAGCACGAGGTATTGCGTGCAGGTCTCGCCAAGGACCCGCAGGCCCTTCTGCTGCGCCCAGCGGATCTGCTCCATGGCCTCGCGGTTGGAGACGTGGACGATCATGACCGGCACGTCGACCAGTTCCGCCAGCGAGATCGCCCGGTGGGTCGCCTCGCGCTCGACGACGGAGGGGCGCGAGGTCGCGTGATATTTAGGAGCCGTCCGGCCCGCCTTCTCCAACTGCTCCGTCATGTAGCGGATGGCATCATGGTTCTCGGCATGCACCATGACGAGCGCGCCGGTTTCGCGTGCCACGCCCATGACGTCGAGGATCTCGCGGTCGTTGAGCTTCAGATCGTCGTAGGTCATGAAGATCTTGAAGCTGGTATAGCCGTCCTCGACCAAAGCCGGCAGATCCTGCCCCAGGAGCTGCTCGTCCGGCTCGCTGATGATCAGGTGGAAGCTGACATCCACATAGGACTGGCCATCGGCCTTGGCGTGATAGGCCTTCAGCGTTTCCCGGAGCGGCGTTCCCTTTTCCTGCATGCAGAAGGGCATCACGGTCGTCGTGCCGCCGGCTGCCGCCGAGCGAGTGGCGGTCTCGAAGTCATCCGCCATGACAATGCCGCCGCCGCTGGGCTGGGCGATGTGGACATGGGAATCGACGCCGCCGGGCAGCACGAACTTGCCCTCCGCGTCGATCATCTCGCGACCCTTGAGGTCCGTGCCCAGCGCAGCGACCTTGCCGTTCAGGATCCCGACGTCACACCGGGTGCGATCTCCTGCTGTGACAACCACACCGTTGCTGATGACGAGATCATACACGTTCAAAACTCCCTAGCGGCCCGTGTTCGATATGTATGCAATTCGAGCGCAGTTAGGAAGGCTGCAGGAATGAGCCTTCTTCGAGTTGGCGCCCGGGAGAGGTCGGATGCGAGAACGCTGGCTAAACGCTCGCGCCTGAAAAGCAGGATGGTCAGGCAGCCATCCATCCGCCGTCGACGAACAGCGTGTGGCCCGTCAGGAAGGTCGCCTCGTCGCTGGCCAGGAACAGTGCGGCATTCGCAACATCTTCGGGCGTTCCCAGCCGGGGCCAGGGCGTGCGTTGATGGGAATACTCGATCCACTTGGGCTCTACGGCACGGCCGCCCTTGCCGGTCAGGATCTTGCCCGGCGCAACCGCATTGCAGATGATGTAATCGCGGGCGTAATCGGCTGCGATCTGGCGGGTCATATAGGCATTGCCGGCCTTGCTCACGCCATACGCAAAGTCTTCGGGCGCGCTGATATGGCCATGCTGCGATGAGATGTTGATCAGCCGCCCGCGCGCTTCGCCGACGATCTCCTGCGTCAGCATCTGCCGCACGGCGGCACGGGCGCACAGATAGGCGCCCTTCAGGCTGACATCCATCACGCGGTCCCAGTCCTCTTCCTCGGTTTCCGCGAGCGGCTTGCCGGCACGCAGCACGGCGTTGTTGACGAGGATGTCGAGTCGGCCGAAGCGCCCGACGGTTTCACCAACGAGCGCGTCCACCTCGGCCTTGCTGGAGACGTCGGTCTTGAGGAAGAGCGCGCTGCCGCCTTCCTCCACGATCACGTCGCAGACCGGCGCACCTCCCTCGACGGCCTCGGTGGTGATGTCCGCCACGACGACATGAGCCCCTTCCCGGGCGAAGCGGCGGGCCATGGCGCGCCCGATGCCGGAGGATCCTCCCGTGATGATCGCGCTACGGCCTTCAAGACGCTTGGTCATGGTGATGTGCTTTCAGCTCAGATGGGCTCGAAGGCATCGAGCCAGGTCAAGGTTTCGCGTGCGGCGCGCAGGATCGGGGTGCGGTGTGCCGGACAGGCCGCGTCGAGGCGGGCATTGTCGAGCGCCGGCCGGTCGGTTGCGTAGTTGGTGCGCAGGGTGGAGCGTTCTGGATCGATAGACCACGCGAAGCCGGGGATCAGATCCTGCAAAGCCCGGCACCAGTCAACGAGCGTGCTGATGTCGCCGCCGCCAAGGTTGAAGACATCGCCAGCGAGATCGGGGCAGGACAGGACGCCGGCGATGCGGCGGGCAGCGTCCGGCGCATAGAGCCAGTCCCCGCGCATCTCGCGCGGCAGCACGCAGGGTGCTCCCGTCCGGGCTGCCCGGGCGATCTGGTGGTGTGGGCTCAGCACGTCGCGTGTGCCGGACGCGCGTTCCCAGGGTCCGAACAAGGGACCAAGGCGCAGGATGCGCAGATCCTGCTGGTTCAGCACGGCCAGCCTGCGCATTGCGAGTTCTGCGGACAGTTTGCTGATGCCGTACAGCGCCGAGGGCTGCATGGCGTTTTCGGCCTCATCGAAGCGCCCATTGGCTGCCGGCGCGGCGTCTCCGTAGGCCGAGATGGAGGACAGATAGACGATGCGGCGAAGGTCGTGCCCCGCCGCCGCTTCCATCAGCCGGCAGGAGCCAATGACGTTGATCTCGAGGATCTCGCCCGGGGAGGTTCGCTCCCTCAGCGCATCCGGCGTGACGGCGGCACCATGCACGGCATGCGTGACATCGTGGTCCGAGAACGCGCGCTTCAAGGCGTCCGCATCCCGGATGTCTCCCTCGACAAATGTGACGCCGTCCATCCAATCCGCATGGAAAGGTGGCCGGGCGCGGTCATAGCCGATGACCCCGTGGCCTTCGGCGACCAGCGCCTCGCAGGTTGCAAGCCCGACAAAGCCGGACGCGCCGGTGACGAGGACGCGGCCCATCACGTCTCTGCCGCGTAATGCTTGCGGACCGCATCGACGATGGTCTCGGCCGCGCTGCTGGCGGTTGGGTGCCGGCTTCGTGCACGCATGGCCGTGACGGCGGCATCGGTGCGTGCGGCGTCTAGTTGTTCGCTGGATGCACCGCGCCGGTAGCAGACCTGACCCTCGACCATCGTCAGAGCGATGTCGCGTCCGCAACCGCGTGCCAGAACCGCATCCAGCACATCGGCCTCGGCTTCGAGATAGGCACCGCGCACATTGGCGAGGTCGAGAGCGATCAGGTCCGCTTTCATGCCTGGCCGGAGAGCGCCGATCTCCTCCTTCAGGAACGCAGCTGCCGCTCCTGCCTCGGTCCCGGTGCGCAGGAGCCGCCGGGCTGCGTGCTTGGCATCGGCTCCCGGTCTCCGCATCAAGAGCCCACCAAGCCGCAGTTCCGAAAGGTAGTCCTCGTTGTCGTCCAGCGCGCAATTGTCGGTGCCGAGCGCGAGTTCGACGCCGGCGTCCAGCATGGCGCCGAGAGGCGGCCCACCATTGAAGAGCCGCATGTTCGAACCGGGATTGGTCACCACGACAAGCCCGAGCCTCGCTGCATCTGCGATGTCGCGTGGGCCCGCGTGTACGAAGTGCGCCGCACTTGCCGGAGCCGTGAAGACACCAAGCGTTTTGAGGTGGGCGAGGGAGCCGCCGGGGTACAGCCTCCCGGCACAGGCGGACTGCACCGGAGATTCCAGCAGATGAAAATGCAGGCCGACCCCGATCTCGGCCGCGTCGCGTGCCAGCGCACGCCACGCCTCGTCGCTGACCCATTGCGGTCCCGCAGGGCCGTAGGCGAAGCGCAGTGTGGGATGGCCGCGATATTCGGCGCGCAGCCGGGCCATCAGGTCCAGCGTTTCGGGCAGCGGCAGATAGGCCGGGGGCGCCGCCTGCAGCAGGGACCGGGCGTCATGGCTCAGCCCCGCCGCGAAAGCTGCTTCATCAGCCGGCGGATAGACCAGTCCGCCACGGTCGGCATAGCCGACGCAGATCGTGGCCCGCAGGCCCGTTTCCTCATAGGCCCGGATGGAGCCCCTGAGTTCGGCCTCGTAGTCACCCGTGGCGTAGCTGTAATTGGCATGGAGGGTCGCCGTGACGCCGTTCGCCAGCATCTCCAGCGCCGCCAGCCTTGTGAGGGCATAGCTATCGGGGCTCCCGCGGCCACGGCGGCGTGCGATCCACGGCTCCAGCGCGTCGTCCGGATAGCCGAGCTGGATCTGGCTAAGGCCACGTCCGTGCTGGTGGGCGTTGACGAAGCCGGGCAGGATCAGGGCATCGCCGAGCAGGGTGCGGGTGCTGTCTGGATAAAGCCGGCGTAGATGGTCGACGGACCCGGTCTCCACGACCCGTCCGTGCTCCACGGCTACGGCCCCGTTCTCAATCACCGGCGCATCCGCGTCGGTGATCAGGAATGCGGCTTCCAGGATGTGCATCGCTTTACTGGAACAACTGCTGCGGCAGCCAGAGCGCGATCTGCGGCCAGACGATCAGCAGGCCGGTGAAAGCCAGCATCAGGACGACGAAGGGGATCGAGCCGTAGATCACGTCCATGATCGAGCCGGTGCCGCGCACGCCCTGCACCACATAGAGGTTCATGCCGATGGGTGGCGTGATGAGGCCGACTTCCATCATCAGCACCAGGAAGATGCCGAACCAGACCGGATCGATTCCGAGATGCACGACCAGCGGGAACACCACCGGCAAGGTTGCGATCATCATGGAAAGGGTTTCCATGAAGCAGCCGAGGATCAGGTAGAACACGATCAGCAGCAGGATGATCTCGATGGGCCCTGCGCCGGTTTGCGAGACCATAGTGGTCAGCGCCTGCGGAATCCCCAGCACGCCGATCACGAAGTTCAGGAACTGCGCGCCCACCATGATCAGCAGGATCATGGAGGAGATGCGCACGGTGGCGATCATGCTCTCGTGCAGCAGCGCCATGGAGAAGCGGCGCTTCGCGACCGCGACCAGCAGCGAGCAGATGACGCCGATGGCCGCCGACTCGGTGGGCGTGGCCCAGCCAAGATAGATCGTGCCCATGACGACGACGAAGATCACGAAGGGCGGGAAGATGTCGCCGAGGCTCGCGATCTTCTCCGACCAGGACCGCGAGGGGAGGGCAGGACCCGCGAGTTCCGGCCGCAGAACGCACATCACGGCGATCAGCATCATGAACAGCGCGGTCAGCAGCAGGCCCGGAACGACGCCGGCCGCGAACAGCTGGCCGATGGAGGTGTTCGTCATCGAGCCATAGATGATCATGTTGATCGAAGGCGGGATGAGGATGCCGAGCGTGGCGCCGGCGGCGATGGAGCCGGTGGTCAGGCGCGCATCGTATCCGCGCTCCTTCATGATCGGCAGGGCGACCGTGCCGATCGTGGCGGCGGTGGCGACCGACGAGCCGGAGACCGCGGCGAAGATGGCGCTGGCGCCGATATTGGAGTGCAGCAGCCCGCCCGGCAGCCGGTTCAGCCAGTCGGACAGGCAGCGGTAGAGGCCGTTGGCGACGCCGGAACGCACCAGGATTTCGCCGAGGAACACGAAGAGCGGGATGGCCGTCAGGATGAAGTCGTTCTGCCCGCTCCACATCTGGTTGCCGAACCCCATGAGGGTCGGCCAGCCCAGGAATGCCCAGGCTCCGACGAAGGCGGTGAGGAACAGGGAGATGGCGACCGGAAGGCCGATCATCATCAATCCGAGCATCATCAGGAAGCCGATGCCGGCTCCGGTCACGCCGATCATGGCTTGATCGCTCCCGTGTTGTCCTCGGTGATCACGGTTTCTTCCTCGATGATCTCGTCGAGCGTCTTGATGCCGTAGAGGCGGTTGAGGCGGCGGGGATCGCGCAGGATCAGAAGGGTGCTGTGCACCGCGATGGCCGTGGCGACCACGCCGAAAAACAGAAGGCCGACGAACCAGATCCCCTGCGGCTGCCACAGGGGCGTCATCAGCGGGGTGCCCGAGAGCGACTGAAACTCGAGGCTCTCGTCCAGCGTCGCATAGGCGCGCCACGCCATGAACGCGGCCATCACGGCGATGCACCACGAGGAGACAAGGTTCAGCAGCGACTGCGTGCGCCAGCCGACGCGCTCCACCAGGATCTCGACGCGGGTGTGGGCCCGCTCGATCAGGGCGTAGGAGAAGCCGAAGGCCGCGAGGATCGCCAGCACATAGCCGCCGAACTCGTCGCCGCCCTGAAGCGAGATGTTCATGAAGCGCCGCAGAAGGATCTCGGCGGTGACGAGGATGGCCAGTCCCAGCAGGAGGTAGCCGGCGAGCAGGGCCAGAAGCCGGGCAATCGGCGTCAGGGTCTTCAGGACAGGATTGTCTGCGTTCATGGCTCGTCCCGCGGAAAAAAGGGGCGCCGCTTCTTGGGCGGCGCCCCCCATGTCACTTGATGGTCAGGCCCGCGGCTGCGCCGGCCGTCTTGTTCCAGTTCTCTGAGCACTGCGGGTCGACTGCGTCGCAGGTCTTCTTCCAGATCGGGAGGACCGTGCTCTCCGCCACTTCCTTGATCTTCTGGCGGTCGGCGTCGGAGATCTCGACAAGCTTCATCGAGAACTTCTTGTGGCCGGAGCAGCTGTCCTGCCCCGTATTGCAGGCAATTGCATCGTCGTTCGCAGATGTTGCGAGCTGCCAGAACTGGTCCTCGAGCGCCTTGAACTGCTCGGTCAGCTTCTGCTGCTGCTCAGGCGAGAACTTCTTCCAGGTGTTCAGGTTGATGAAGTGTCCCTGCACGGAGCCGGACACGGCCAGCGGCAGGAGATGCGTGGTCACTTCCGGCCAGTTGCCGGTGTTGCCGGATGTCGGCGAAGTCACGCCGCAGGAGGCGACGCCGCGCTGCAGGGCCGGATAGACCTCCGAGAACTGCAGGGTGACAGGCGTGGCGCCGAGATTTTCGAGCATCGCCGACATGGACGGGGTGAAGGAGCGCACCTTCAGGCCCTTGAGGTCTGCCAAGGTCGTGATGGGGTGATTGCAGTAGAACACCTGCGGTCCGAACGGCCACAGGGTGAGCACCTTGGCGTTGAAGCGCTTCTGGAGCCGCTCGTCGAACGCCTCGCGATAGGCGTCCACGACCTTGCGCAGCGAGGCCATGTCGGGAGCCACGCCGATGAGGTCCACACCTTCGAAGAAGGGATCGTCGCGCGAGGCCATGCCGATCTGCACCGACATGACATCGAAGGATCCGCCCCGCAGCATGCGCAGCGCATCCGGAGCCTTCACGCCCACGACGTCCATGGGGTTGTAGTTCATCTGGATCGGCACGCCGGACTTCTCGCCGAGCTCACCGAAGAAGGCGCGCTCGATGTCCACCTGCTTGTTGTTCTGGGAGAAATTGCCGGCAACGCGCAACGGCGTCTGGGCCGAGGCGAATGTGGTGGCAGCAAGCAAGGCCACGGCAGCCGCGGCGAACGGTATAGCCCTTCTCATCAATCAGACCTCGCGCTTTTTGAATTCATAATGGCTGCATACTTGCAGAGCTTTGCACGGACTGAAACAGGAAAATTTAAGCACGGCCCGCCGAGGTGCCGGCTCAGGACGCGTGACTAAAAGTTTTGCCGACAGATGCATCTTTAGGCACTTTCAAGAGTGGTGTACCCGTTAAATCCGGCTTTGCGTACACGATCTTCGGCTTGTCAGGACACAAGGCGCGGGCGCATAAAGCTGATCAGACGATCATCGATCCATCACATGAATCTCTTCTAAGCAGAGACATTTTGAATGCAAAACAGCGAGAATCGGGCGCGCGGCGTCATCGCCATGCTCACGCCGTCGTCCAACACGGTGGTGGAGCCCTTCACCAGCGCCATGGCCTGGCCGCTCTTCCCGGACGTCAGCGTCCACTTCGGCCGCTTCCAGGTCACGAAGATCGCGCTCGATGCCCACTCGAACCAGCAGTTCGCCCTTGAGCCGATCCTTCAGGCAGCGGATCTGCTCGCCGATGCCCGGCCGGACGTCATCGCCTGGAACGGGACTTCGGCAAGCTGGCTGGGGTTCGAGACCGACCGGCGCCTTTGCGCCGCGATCACCGAACGCACCGGGATCCCGGCGACGAGCGCGATCCTTGGCCTGAACGAGCTGCTGCAGGAAACCGGCGTCCGCCGGCTCGGTCTCGTGACCCCCTATACCGAGGACGTTCAGCGCAAGATCATCGCGAACTACCAGGCCATCGGCATCGAGACAGTTGCGGAGCGGCACAGCGGCCGGTCGGACAACCACTCCTTCGCAGAGGTGTCCGAAGCGGAGATCGAGACCATGTGCCTGGAAGTCGGCGCAGCGAAGCCGGACGCCATCGCCATTGTCTGCACCAATATGCGGGGGCCGCTGATCGCGCCGGCGCTGGAGCAGCGTCTTGGCATCCCGGTCCTCGACTCCGTGGCCTTCACGCTCTGGGCTTGCCTGAGGAAGCTCGGCATCCCGATGGAGCCGCTTGCGCAGTACGGCCGCATGTTCTCCATACCGGGAGGGGATGCCGCGCCGCGCGTCCGGGACTGACAAGCCATGGAACGCCTTCCGACCACGGATACATCGGACGCCACCGGTTTCGACGACGAAAGGTCGGCGGCCACGCTGCACGACATCGTGGTGCCCCAGCTACGGGCGATTCTCCTGGACGGCGAATTACCCGCCGGCGCCCGCATACCCGAAGCGGAGCTATGCGCCCGGTTCGGTGTGTCGCGCACCCCCCTGCGCGAAGCCCTCAAGGTCATGGCGGCCGAGGGCTTCGTCACCCTTCGCCCCAACAGGGGGGCGGTGGTGGCGCCGGTGGACCGGGGCGCACTTGGGCCGATCTTCGAGACCAAGGGTGCGCTGGAACGCCTGATCGGGCTTCTGGCCGGTGAAAGGGCGAGCGATTCCGACGTGGCGGAGCTCGATGCCCTGCATGCGGCGCTCGGCGCGGCCCTTCAGCGAGACGATCACGCAGCCTATACCCGTCTGAATTTCTCGTTCCACCAGAGGCTTGCGCAGGCGGCGGGAAATCCGGTGCTGGCGCAAAGCTATGAGGCGCTCCAGCACAAGATCTGGCGCTATCGCTTCGCGGTGAACGAGGTGACCGACCGGCTCGCCGAATCCTACCGCGAGCACGAGCGCATCATGATCGCCCTGCGGGCGCGGACCCGGCTCGACCTCGCGGAGCGTCTGGAAGACCACAACAGGCTCACGGGGGAAGCGATGGCGCGTGCGCTCGCCCGCATCTCGGCGGCAGAGGCGCCACAAGGCCGGCGCCGCAAGACGAAGAGGGAGGCATGAGCGTTTCTGATGGGCGCCGTATGTCCCTGACAGAACTGAACGCCTTGCCGGGCGACGAACTGGTGCGGCGGCTCGGCTCCGTGTTCGAGCACTCGCCGTGGGTGGCCGAAGGAGCAGGTGCCGCACGTCCTTTTGCCGACTTCGACGCGGCCCATGCTGCGATGATGAGTGTGGTGCTGGCCCGTTCTGTGGACGACCAGATCGCATTCTTGCGCGCCCATCCCAGGCTCGCCTCGCGCAGCAGGCGCGAGGCCGCCTTGGCAGTGGAATCGCAGGCCGAGCAAAAGGCTGCCGGCCTCGATGGGGTGGAAGAGGAGAAGGGCGAGCTGCTCGACCTCCTGAACCGGCAGTATGAAGAGCGGTTCGGGTTCCCGTTCATCATCGCCGCGCGCGAGAACACCATCGACAGTATCATCGAGGCCTTGCGGCGGCGCATGACGGCAAGCCGCGACGAAGAGATTGCGGAGGCGCTTCGCCAGATCGCCACGATCACCCGATGGCGCCTCGGTGATCTTCTGGAAACGGAGCGGTGACCGAGGTAACCGAGGCTGGCCGGCTGGCAGCCGGCCAGCCGCATCGCGTCAGCCGATCACCCGCTGGCATTGTTCCCCGAGCCCGGCAACGCCGAGCCGCACAATATCACCGGGCTTCAGCCAGGCATCCGGCCTGCCCAAGGCAACACCCGACGGCGTGCCGGTGGCGATAATGTCACCGGGAACGAGGGTCATGTAGCGGCTCGCATAGGAGATCAGGGCCGCCACGCCGAAGATCATCTGCGCGGTGGAGCTCGATTGCATCCGCTGTCCGTTCACCTCAAGCCAAAGCTCCAGATCCTGCGGGTCCTCCACCTCGTCGCGCGTGACAAGCCACGGGCCGGTGGGGCCGAACGTGTCGCAGCCCTTGCCCTTGTCCCATTGGGCGGACTGCATCTGGAAAGCGCGTTCGGAGACGTCGTTCAGCACGCAATAACCCGCCACATGGTCGAGGGCGTCGTCCTCCGCGACGTTTCGGGCCGTGGTGCCGATGACGACGCCGAGTTCCACCTCCCAGTCCAGCTTCTCTCCGCCGACCGGCATCAGGGTGTCGTCGTTCGGCCCGCAGATTGCGCTGGGAGCCTTGAGAAAGATGATCGGCTCGCTCGGCACGGCCAGACCCGCTTCGCGGGCGTGATCGCGATAGTTCAGGCCGATGCCGACATATTTCTGTGTTCCCGTGAAGGGAACGCCGAGGCGGGGAGATCCGACGACGACGGGCAGACTTGCCGGATCCACCTGACGCAGAGCGGCGAGCCCGGCGGCTGAGAGGGTGCCGGGTGTGATGTCCTCCAGGATGCCGGAAAGATCCCGAACGGCCCCTTCGGCGTCGATCAACCCCGGCTTCTCAAGGCCAGCCTCGCCGAACCTGCAGATCTTCATCGCTTCATCCTGTGCTGTGCCGCATCTGCCTTCGCGAGGCAGGCGTCAAGCGGCGCGGGTCGCCGGGAGTCTCGCGGCAATGCGCTCATGTTGCAAGGAAGCGAGGCTGGTTCGCGGAGCGCAGCCGCGCCTTTCACATGGCATCCGCCGCTTCCTCCGTGGTGACGCGAAACTCCACCAGCGCGTTCGGCCCGAAGGTCAGGGTCAGTGGGACATCGGCGGCGTCCCTGCCATATGCCATCAGGATGCGTCCGATCCGGGGATCGTTATTCCGCGGGTCGAACATGTGCCATGCACCGTCCAGGAACACCTCTATCCAGGCGGCGAAGTCACCAGGTGCGTGGGGCAGGGGTAGGCCGATATCGCTGACATATCCCGTGCAATAGCGGGCCGGGATGTTGAGGCACCGGCAGAAGGTCAGCGCCAGATGCGCGAAATCGCGGCAGACCCCGATCTTTTCATCAAATGCTTCGGCTGCCGTCCTGGTGGGACGTGAGTGCGCGTAGCCAAAAGTGATGTGGTCATGCACGAAGTCGCAGATCGCCTGCACCCGAGCCCAGCCGGGAGGCGTGTTGGCGAACAGGGTCCATGCCGTGTCCGACAGGCGATCCGTCTCGCAGTAGCGGCTGCCCAGAAGGTAGAGCAGGGTATCGGTCGGAAGCCTTTCGACCGATACCTGTTCGGCATTGGGACTGGTGGGATCCCAGGTTCCGGAATCGCGGACCACAGTTTCCGTGCGGAGCGTGAAGCGACCGGCAGGTGCCGTCATGCGCGTGCACCAATTGCCGAAGATGTCGCGATAGCCCTCAAGAGGAACGGACGGAGTGGTGACGATATAGTCCGGCCGCTCAAGGTCGGAGAACCGGGATGCATGCACATTGAGCATCGCGATCATCGGCGTGGCCTGCGTGAACTCGTAGGTCATCTCGCAGCCGACTAAAATACGCATCTTTTCCCCGATCGTCGAAAGAAGTTCATTCGGCCTTGCAGCCGCTCGCGCGAGGACCAGCCTTCCGCGTGAGAGGGTCGCCGCCAGCCCTCTGCGACTGGATCCTGACCCGGCGAGCGGTTCTACGGCTTCGCCGGAACCCGGTCGTCATCAAGGCTGGTGTCGACACTACCACAGAAGCCGGCTGCTCAGGGTAGTGGAGCGCCGGGCCCGGCAGGCTTGACGGCGGCGGGGAATAAGGCGGAACTTACGGGAAATGACGGCGCGCCGAGGATGTCGCGCCGTCCCGAGGATTGGCAAGGACGCCATCGGCCCGCAAGGGCCGGGCGTCCTTTTGCGTTTCTGCCTGCTGCGATGGGTGCGCGTGATGAACCTTGACGACTACCGCATAGCTGATGAGCCCTTCTACCGGCCCGTCGCGGACGAGATCGCCCTGTTCGAGGCAGCTTACGGCGATCGTCTGCCCGTGATGCTGAAGGGGCCGACCGGCTGCGGCAAGACGCGCTTCGTGGAGCATATGGCGTGGCGGCTCGGTCGCCCGCTCATCACGGTCGCCTGCCACGAGGACATGACGGCATCGGACCTCGCGGGCCGCTTCCTGCTCTCGCCCGAGGGCACGGTCTGGCACGACGGCCCCCTGACCACCGCCGTGCGGCACGGGGCCATCTGCTATCTCGACGAGATCGTGGAGGCGCGGCAGGACACCACGGTCGTCATCCACCCGCTGACCGATGCCCGCCGCGTCCTGCCGCTCGACAAGCACAACGAGGTCATCCAGGCGCACTCGGATTTCGCGCTGACCATCTCCTACAATCCCGGCTACCAGAGCGCCGTGAAGGATCTCAAGGAGAGCACCAAGCAGCGTTTCGTCGCCATCGAGTTCAGCTATCCCGAAAGGGACGTGGAGGCCGCCATCGTGGCGCGCGAGGCGGGTGTCGAAAGCGGGCTGGCCGATGTGCTGGTGGCGATCGGCGCGCGCTCGCGGAACCTGCGCGGGCAGGGGCTCGATGAAGGCGCCTCCACACGCATGCTGATCCATGCCGGGCGGCTGGTGCGGGCGGGCATGCCCATCGAGACCGCCACACGCTCGGCCATCGTGCTGCCCATCACCGATGACGCCGATATGCGTGAGGCCCTGTCGGGTGCCGTCGCGGCATGCATCGCCTGATATGACGCTGGCGGCGCCTGTTCTGCGCTCCTCGTCGGATATGCCCGAACTGAGGCGGATGGTGGCACAGCGCGCCGGCCTCCCGCCTCTGCTGGACCGTATCGAGGACGTGTTCGCACGCCAGGCCGATGCCGCGGCACTTGGCGCGTGGACTTCGGCCTCGCTGCGGCTGCTGAACGTCAATGCCGGCACGGCCTGCCTCGGCGCATACTGGCGCGCCTGTCTGGAGTGCGCCGGGCGCGTGCCGGTCGCCCAGCTTGCCGAGGCCGGCGTGCTGCTGGCGGAGATCTGTCGGGAGGCGGGCGCGAAGCCGGCGCAGGCGGCTGCCGAGCGTTTGCCGGCCGCCGCGCTTCTGGTGCCCGGCAGCCTTGCGCTCTGGCTTCCCGGGCTGGTGAAGCTGGCCCGCGTCGCACCCGGCGCGATCAGCCCCATCGTGGAGAACACCGCCGCAATCCTGGATGGTACCGGAGCGCAGGGCTTCGACGATTTCATCGCCGCCGGGCTGCGCGCCAGCGGACGGGACGCCCGGAAACAGATCGCCTTCTTCAGCCTTGCGGACCCGCGTGCCCGTCACCTCATCGCCCGCGCCGGTGGTGCGAAGGCGTTTTCCGACGTCGAGCGCGGGGTGAAGGCCTATGCCACGGCCCTCTGGGGCGGCGTGCCGGATTTGCGAGGCGTGCCGGCGGACGACGGGCCTCCCATGCGGCGCAGCAATCTCGCAGGCCACGTCATCCGCCTGCCGGAGATTTATCCCGGGGTCAGCGCGGAGGATGCTCCCGCTGTGTACCGCGCGGCAGTGGCCCATGCCGGTGCGCACATCGCCTTCGGAGGTCCGCGCTTCCCGGTGGGCAAGTACAAGCCGCTGGCCATCGCGCTGATCTCGGTCATTGAGGATGCCCGCGTGGAGACGCTGGCCATCCGATCCATGCCCGGTCTGTGCCGCCTCTGGCTGCCGTTTCACACCGCGCGCGCGGCCGACGGCATGTCCAACGCAGCAAGCCTGATGGCGCGCCTTGCCCGCGCGCTCATCGATCCCGCCTATGACGACGGTGATTACTGGGTGGCGAAGGGCCGCCGCCTTTTCGCGGAAGCGGCGCCGCGCATGAACGATCCCGCAATCAGCCACGAACTTGGGCAAATCCTCGGCCGCGATCTTGGCCAGATGCGCATCGGACTCAATGCAGTCGATCACGTGGTCGAGCCCGTCTATCGCGACGACACGCTTGGTCTGTGGGACTTTGGCGACCGTGCCGATGCCCCGCCCACCGAGATCGATCTTCCTGTCGATGCCTCGCGCCGGGATCAGCGCGAGGAAGAGCTTGGCCCGGAAAACCGCGATGCGCCGCCTGAGCGGCAGGATGTCGGCCGTGCCCGCACGGCACCGGCAGGCGACCGGGCGCCCGTCATCGCGATATATCCGGAGTGGGACCGCGCGGCGGGGCTGGAGCGCCCGGACTGGACGTCGGTGCGCGAAGTCGAGACCGCCGCCGCGAATTGCCGTGCCTTCGATACCGAACTGGAGCGTGCGGCACCCCTGCGGGCGAATATCCTGCGGCTGGTGAAGGCGGCCAAGCTTGGCCGTCCCACCCGCCTGCGCCGCCAGGCTGAGGGGCCGGAGCTCGACCTCGATGCCGCGCTGGACGCCGCGATCCTTCTGCGCGGAAAACTGATGCCAGACGAGCGCGTGTTCCGCACCAGCGCCCAGCTCACGCGTGACCTCGGTGTTCTCATCCTTGTCGATGTATCGCGCTCGACAGGGGACCGTACCCCGTCCGGACAGTCGGTTCTGGATGTGGAGCGGCTCGCCGTCGGGCTGTTGTCGGAAGCGCTGGAGGCGCTGGGTGACCCCTTCGCGGTGCGGGCCTTCACGTCATCCGGGCGCGACGATGTGCGCGTGATGCGGCTGAAGGACTTCGGCACCCGCTACGATGCCGCCGCGCGCGCCCGTCTGGCCGGCCTGACGCCCGGCCTCTCGACGCGGCTGGGCGCCGCCATCCGCCATGCGGGGGCTGAGATGACCGCTCTGCGCACCCATCGCAAGCTCGTCCTCGTGCTGACCGACGGCGAACCTTCCGACGTGGACGTGCCGGACCCGCTCGACCTGGTGGCCGATGCGCGCCACGCCATTCTCGGGCTGAAGTCTGCCGGCGTGGATGTGTTCGGCGTCACGCTCGGTGGCGCGGAAGGAGCGGGCGATGCCGTGTTTGGCCGTGCCCGCCACATGCCGGTGCGCCGCATCGCCGACCTGCCGGCGCGGCTGTCCGACCTCTACTTCCGGCTGGCGCGGCGATAGGGGAGCGGCGCGGGATCGCTCCCGCGCCGCCTCATCCTCATCGGTGGCTGGTCGACTCGTTCGGAATGCCGTCGATCGGGCATTCCTCGGTGCCCACGGTCTTGCGGGTGAAGCTTTCCACCATCTCGCGGGTGCCCTCGGGATCGTTGATCCACTTCTGGTAGAAGTCGTAGGGGCAGGCCACCTGGCCCTTGTCGCCGTCCCCGGAGTTGATCATGCCGGTGTAGCCGCGGTGGACCAGCTTGAAGAGGTGGTTCTCGGACTGCATGTTCTTGCGGGCGTCGCGGATCAGCGAGGTCGAGAGCTGGGCATAGTTCACGCCCATCTCCTCCTCGCCGCATTCGCCCAGCGTGCGGCCGTCGAAGCCGATGATCGCGGAATGGCCAAAGTAGGAATAGACGCCGTCGAAGCCGGTGGCGTTGGCCACGGCCACATAGGAGTTGTTGGCGAAGGCCATGGCTTTCGACATGATGATCTGCTGCTCCTTGGCCGGGTACATGTAGCCCTGGCAGCGGACGATGAGCTCGGCGCCTTTCATGGCGCAGTCGCGCCAGATCTCCGGGTAGTTGCCGTCGTCGCAGATGATGAGGCTGATCTTGAGGCCCTTGGGGCCTTCCGAGACATAGGTGCAATTGCCGGGATACCAGCCCTCGATGGGCACCCACGGCATGATCTTGCGGTACTTCTGGACGATCTCACCCTTGTCGTTCATCAGGATGAGGGTGTTGTAGGGCGCCTTGTGGGGGTGCTCCTCGTGGCGTTCGCCCGTCAGCGAGAACACGCCCCAGCACTTTGTCTCGCGGCAGGCTTCCGCGAAGACCTCGGTCTCGTCACCGGGAATGGTGGAGGCCGTCTCATACATCTCGCCCGCATCGTACATGATGCCGTGGGTCGAGTATTCCGGGAAGATGCACAGGTCCATGCCCGGCAGGCCGCGCTTCATGCCCTTCATCATCTTGGCGATGTTCTTGGCGTTCGCAAGAACTTCCGCCCTCGTATGCAGGCTTGGCATCTTGTAGTTGACGACCGCGACGCCGACTGTGTCCTTGCTGGACGAAACGTCTCCGTGAAACATGCTTGTCCTCGTCTCTTCTCAGGCGTTGAAGACATGGAACAGCGGTCATGGCCCACCATGCGCAGCGGCATGGATTGGGCGGGATCACCGTCCCGATGGTTTGGAAAAGGGCAGACCGCTCTGTCGCCGGAAACGTGCACGCGCCGGAGCGCGGGTCGGGCCAACAACTCTGGTGGGCCGACGCCCGCCGCATGCAAGTGCACGCGGCTTGAGCATGGCTAAAGCCTAATCATTTTTCGGGCGGCCGTTCAACAGCTCATATGCGTTGATGATCGACGCGGCCATGTCCTCGATGGAGACGCGCTTGGTCATGGCCTGACGGCGGATGGTGGCGTAGGCCTCATCCTCGCTCAGGCCCTGGCTCGTCATCAGGATGGTCTTGGCCTTCTGCGTCTTCTGCATGCCCGCGATCTTGCGCTCCAACTGGCGGATCCGCTTCTCGGCCTCGGCGCGCTTCAGCCACAGGCTGCGGGCGAGGATCAGGCTCGTCAGCACGCCGAAAGGGCGTACCGGCCGCTCCACGACAGCCTGCGCGCCGCTCTCGATCACCATCTGCAGCGTGCGCGGATCCTCATAGGACACGATGGCGATGAGTGTCGGACCACCTGCATCGTGGCTCTTCAGCAGTCTTTCCACCGCAAGCCGGTTGTCCGCGTCGATGGCGAGCAGGGCCACGTCCGTGCCCGGCGCAAAGCTGGAGGGAAGCGGCCATTGCGCCTCGGCCGCGCAGCCGATCCGGCGCAGGTGATCGACAAGTCCGACACCGTCCTCGTCGGGCGGGTGGATGACGGCCACTTTGAGGCCCCGCAACTCCTTGAGGATCTCGAGTGCCACCGCGGAGCCCCTAGGTTGCCGGCAAGGCGTCGGCGGACCAGTCGTTGAGCGTCTGGACCACGCAATAGGGGTCGGGTTTCACGCGCACGCCGGGGTCCCACACCACCCGGAAGCGCCCGGCGGCGTCGACCTTCGCGACCCGCGGCCAGAGATGCGTATGGTTGTTCTCGCCGCTGATGCGGATTCGGCCCTGCGGCGCGGGGAAATCGCGATCGCGGAGTTGCGGCAGCAGCGCCTGCGGATCGTCGCTGCCGGCGCGGAGCAGCGCGTCGGCCGCGACATGCACCTGGAGATATGCGGCTTCTGCGGCTGCGGGTACTGGAGCCTCTGCGCCGTGCCGCGCCTTGAATGCGGAGACGAAGGCCTGCGCGGCCGGGCTGGTCAAGGTTTCGAAGAACGGCGCGGCGGTGATGTGCCCTTCCGCAGAGGCTGCGCCCATGTCGGCGACTTCCGCCTCGCCGGTCGTCAGGCTGGCGATCGGCATGGCGGCGGGATCGAAGCCGGCATCGCGGTGGGCGCGATAGAGCAGGGTGGTCGGCGCCCCGACGACGGTCGAGAACACGGCGTCGGGAGCGGTGTCGCGCATGCGCTGCACGGCGCGCTCGAAGTGGCGGGCGGTTGCGTCCACCGGCACATAGATCTCGTCCACCACCGTGCCGCCCGCGCCGGTCACCAGATCGGTCATGATGCGGTTCGACTCGTAGGGATAGACGTAGTTCGAGCCGATCAGGAGCAGCCGCCGCCGCCCGGTGTCGAGCAGGTAGCGGGCAAGCTGCAGGGCGTTCTGGTTCGGTGCCGCGCCGGTGTAGATGCAGGACGCCGAGAACTCGAACCCCTCGTACAACGTGGGGTAGAACAGCAGCCCATGGTGCTGCTCCACGACCGGCAGGACGAGCTTGCGCGCGCTCGACATGTAGCAGCCGAAAATCAGGCGGACGCCGTCTCGCGTCAGGAGCTGTTCGGCCAGCGCGCGAAAGCGCTTGGGGTCCGATCCCGGATCGCGAACGACGGCTTCCACGGAACGGCCGAGCACGCCGCCCGCAGCATTGATCTCATCGACGGCAAGCAAGGTCGCGCGCAGCTGCGCCGTTTCGACTCCGGCCGTCACGCCCGTGCTGGAAAACAGCACGCCGATCCGCCACGGCCCGTCCGATCGAACGCTCATGGTTGCAGCACGATCAGGTTGGGTTCTGCGGCGGCAAAGGCGCCGTTCTCGATGCCGAAGATATGTTTCAGGTGTTTGCTCACGATGCTTGGATAAGATGGAGTACGCTGAACAGAGCCATCATTTCCGAAAATCGATGCCTGCACCACGGCAGGACCGCAACCCCCTTCATCGGTGGGGCGATCGTCAAGCGGCGCCGCTTCTACATCCTCTTCCGATACCGCCCTGGAAGCCGTTAACCGTGCCGAAGTCTCAGGAAACTTCACTGAAAGGATGAAGCTTCTTCAGTATTCGGATGAACGCGTTGGTTCGCTGGGTGAGGGGGCGCGAGGTTGAAAAGATCGCGCATCCCGTATGTTCGTAGACCGGCCCTTTTGAATCGATCATGATATCGAACCTCTTGCTGATCGAGTCGCCGTAATGGGTGGGCAGTAAGCCCTGGTAGAAACCTGTTGCGACCATTGCCGCGACAGAGTCCAGGCCCATTACGCTGGGGCCGCGATAGTAACGGCCCGATTGTATCGCACGCTCCACGTAGGGATGCTGCCTGTAGACCAGAGGCAGCTTGGTGGTATCTGCATCCTTCAGGCCCGCCTTGACGTATATTTTGTGGGTTTCGCGGTACAACGGTATGTGGAAGACGTTGCGGTCATCCGGATACCGCCCTCTGATGACGAGATCGACCCGACCGTCGTTCAAGGACTGCCGAAGTTCAGCAAAAGTCATCACCAGCACCTGCGGCTCCACTCCGGGAGCCAGACGCCTGATCTCCGTCAGCGCCTCGGGCAGCTTGCAGTCGGGATGGGTGAGCGTGTGTTCCCCAATCCCGATAGCCAATTTCCCCGACAGGACACCGTGAACGGCGTCGATCTCGGGCCGAATTCGCCCTAGAGCCTGGAAGGCTGCCGATGCCAGGTCGAGGGCCACGACGCCTTCCGGCGTCAGGCTAAAACCGCCTGGTCCCCGTTCACAGAGCCTTACCCCCAGCCTCTTCTCGACGTCGCGGACGTGGCGGCTGATCGAGGGCTTGGACATCGCGAGCTTTTTCTCGGCGGCCGTAAAGCCTCCAGCCTCCGCGACAGCGCAGAACACGCGGAGCGAGCGAAGATCACGTTCATCGAAGTCGAGCTTGAGCATGGCCTAAAGGTATCAAAAAACGAAACCTCCGTGGCAAAAAAAGCGCTTTTCGGAAGTTTGAACCTTCCGTAACATTTTTGGAGCAGCGAGCTAATAGCGGGCCTCGGCAAGCACTGGATCGCTCATGACGTCTGCCCCCAGGATCGGTGACATGGCCCATACGAGAATACGCAAGTTCAACACCAAGGAAACGTATCCGGAGCAGAGCATCGACAACGATCTCTGCCAGGCTGTTATTGCGCGTGGGACGACGGTCTATTTGCGTGGCCAGATCGGTCAGAATCTTGATACGTCGGAGTGCGTCTGCATCGGCGACGTGGCCGGCCAGACCGAGCAGGCGATGCAGAACATCGACATGCTGCTGAAGGAATGCGGCAGCCAGCTCGACCACATCTGCAAGCTGACGATCTACATTTCCGATCCCCGCTATCGCGAGGACGTCTACCGCGTCGTCGGCCGTTGGCTGAAGGGCGTGTACCCCGTCTCCACGGGCATCGTCGTCACGGCCTTCGCTCGCACGGAGTACCTGGTCGAGGTCGACGCAACGGCGGTGATCCCCGACTAGGCCGCTTAATTCACGGTGCAGTTCCAGCAGATCCATCAGACAACGACGAGGATGCAGTCATGAAAGCACGTCTTCTTTTCGCCGCGGCCATTGGGCTTATGACCTCGTTCGCGGCAGCTGCTCCCGCTCTGGCGGATGCGCTGGACACCATCACCAGCCGCAACACCATTCGCGTCGCGGTGCCGACGGATTATCCGCCCTTCGGATCCGTCGGCCCGGACATGCAGCCGCGCGGCATGGACATCGATGTCGCCAAGCTGATCGCCGACAAGCTCGGCGTGAAGCTCGAGCTGGTGCCGGTGACGGCGCCGAACCGCGTCGCCTACCTGCAGTCCGGCAAGACCGACCTGACGATCTCCTCGCTCGGCAAGACCGAGGAACGCGCCAAGGTCATCGACTTCAGCATCGCTTATTCGCCGTTCTTCGACGCCGTGTTCGGCAAGAAGGAGCCGCCGGTGAAGGAGCATTCGGACCTCGGCGGCAAGACGATCGCCGTGACCCGCGGCTCGATGCAGGATCAGGAACTGCAGACCCTTGCGCCCGCTGCCAAGATCCAGCGGTTCGAGGACAACAACAGCACCATCGCGTCATTCATGTCGGGCCAGGCGGAGATGTTCGCATCGGGCACCGCAGTCGCGGCCGCCATCAAGCAGCGCAACCCGAACCTCGATCTGGAACTGAAGATCGTTCTGGCGAACGCGCCTTGCTATGTCGGCGTGGTGAAGGGCGAGACCAGGCTGCTGGCGAAGGTGAACGAGATCATCCGCGAGGCGAAGGCCAGCAACGAGATCGACCGCTTGTCCCGCAAGTGGCTGGGCGCACCTGCCGGCGATCTTCCCGAGTAACGTCGCGGCAGGTCCTGCGTGGAAGATACAGGCAATCAGCGATGAAGCACGATGTGCAGGACGGGTCGGCGGCGTTGTCGGAATGGGCAGGAAATCTGGCCCATGACGACGTTCCCGCCCGCATCCGGGAGATCGTAAAGGCCTGCGTGATCGACACGTTGGGTGTCGCCGTGGCCGGTGCCGGCACCAATGTCGCCGGCACCGCCCGAAGCTATGTCGAACGGGCGGGACGTCCCGGCCCAGCCGACGTGCTGGGATCGGGCGCCAAGCTGTCCGCCGCCCCTGCGGCATTCTGCAATGCCGTGGCGGCCCACGCGCTGGACTTCGACGACAATTGCTATGCCGGCTTCGTGCATGGCTCGGCCGTCATCATTCCAGCCGCTCTGGCGCTGGCCCAGGAACTGGACGCCACCGGCGCCGACCTCATCACGGCGATCACCGTCGGGGCGGAGTGCGAATACGCCGTCGGCGCCGCAGCAGGGCTCGACCTTTACCAGAAGGGCTGGTGGACGACCGGCCTGCTCGGACCCATCGGTGCTGGCGTTGCAGCCGGCTATCTTCTCAAGATGTCGCCTGCGCAGATGCGCTCCTGCATCGGCCTCGTCACAGTGGGAGCGGGCGGAAGCAAGGCCTGCTTCGGCACCGACGCCAAGGCGCTGCACGCGGGCGGAGCCGCCGAAGCCGGCGTGAAATGGGCCTGCCTCGCTGCGGCGGGTGCAACCGGCCCCGGCAATGTATTCTCGCACCCGACCGGCTTTGCCGCCCTTCACACCGAAGGCGTCTTCGACGAGACCGCCTTCCGCGATCTGGGCCGCGCCTGGCGGCTCGAGCATCCCGGCATCGACGTCAAGAAGTACCCGATATGCCTGTCCTCGCATGCGGCCGTCGATGCCGTGGCCGCCATCGTCAGGCGCGAAGGACTGTCGGCGGACGACATCGAGTCCGTGTTGTGCGACGTGCCCCCCGTGGTGGTGGCGAATCTGAAGCACTCTCGGCCGGCAACGTCGCGGGAAGCTCAGTTCAGCATGGAGTTCGCCATCGCGGCGACGATCTGCTGCGGCGCGCCGGGCCTCGACCAACTCGGCGACGAGGTGGTCAACAGCGCGTCTCTGCGCGCGATGATGGAGCGCGTGCGCATGGTCAGCGGGCCGATGTGGGACGCCGAGAGATGTGCCGCGGCACCTGAAGGCGCCGCCGTGGCTGTGCTGACCCGCGATGGGCGCGCTCACACCGACTATCTCTCGCATGCGGTTGGCGCCGCGGCCAATCCGCTGACGCCGGAAGGTCTGCGTGCCAAGTTCATGGCGTGCGCGGAGCCTTCGCTTGGAAGCGACGGCGCCCGGAGGCTGCTGGACTCCCTGGACGCAGTGGATGCGGACAAGCCGGTCCGCGATCTCCTGACCCGTGTCACCTGACATGCCGAACGCTGGGATGATCCGCCCATGACCCTAGCCGCGTTTCAGGACGTGTTTGCCGCCTGGCCGAGCCTGCTGAACGGCCTGATGATGACCGTGACCCTCACGCTCATCTCGTCCTTCCTCGGCGTAGGTCTCGGCACCTTGTGCGCATGGGGAAGCCTGCGTGCGCCCAGATGGCTGCGCTGGATCATCCGGTCCTATGTCGAGTTCTTCCGGAACACACCGTTCCTCGGCCAGATCTTCTTCGTCTTCTTCGGCCTGCCGACTCTCGGCCTGCGGATGGACAGCTTCACGGCGGCCATCGTGGCGCTGACAATCAACCTGACCGCCTATGCCTGCGAGATCATCCGTGCCGGCATCGAGGCGACGCCTCGCGGACAGTATGAGGCGGCGGGCGCCTTGGGCCTGAAGCCGGCGCACGCCTTCTTCCTCGTCATCATACCGCCGGCCTTCCAGCGCGTCTGGCCGGCCATGACCAGCCAGCTGGTCATCATCCTTCTCGCTTCGGCGCTCTGCAGCCAGATCTCCGTGGCCGAGCTTTCCTATGCGGCGAACGTCATCGCCAGCCGCACGTTCAGGAACTTCGAAGCCTATATCGTCGTGACGATCCTCTATCTCTTCCTGGCCATCCTGTTCCGCGAAATGCTGGTCTGGATGGGCCGTCGTTTCCTGTTCGGGAACTTTGCAGCGGCGGGCCGGGCATGAACGACTTCACGACATGGGACGTGTTCCGGAACCTGCTCTATGCCGTTCCGTGGACGATCTATCTTTCGCTGATCGCGTTCGCGGGCGGCGCAAGCGTCAGCCTCCTTCTGCTGGTTCTCCGGCTGTTCTTCCCGCGTTTCGCCGCCGGGCCGATCCGGGTCTATGTGCAGGTGTTCCAGGGAACGCCGCTGCTCATGCAGCTCTTCCTTGTCTATTTCGGCCTGGCGCTTGTCGGCTTCCAGACATCGCCGCTCGTGGCTGCCAGCCTGTGCCTGTCCGTCTACAGCAGCGCCTATCTCACGGAGACCTGGTATGGCTGCGTTCTGGCCGTGCCTCGCGGCCAGTGGGAGGCCTCGTCGAGCGTCGGCCTTCACCGCTGGCATCAGTTGCGGCTGGTCATCCTGCCGCAGGCGTTGAGGCTTTCGGTGCCGCCGACGATCGGCCTCATGGTGCAGATCGTCAAGAACACCTCGCTGGCAAGCATTGTCGGCTTCGTCGAACTGACACGGGCCAGCCAGGTCATCGCCAATGCGACGTTCCAGCCCTTCGTCGCCTACGGCGCGGTGGCGCTCATCTACTTCGTGATCTGTTTCTCGATTTCGCTGGGCGGCCGCTGGCTCGAGCGCAGGCTGGTGGTTTGACCGTGCCGACATTGCGCGTGGCGTGCCACGCTTCACCATCGTCCGGGTTCATGCCCGCCACAGGAAGGCTCTAGTCTGAAGATGCCACATCCTTCTCCATCCCTGCCGGGCACAGAACGCCAGCTTTCTTCCGAGGACGCTCGGGAGATCATCGAACTCGTCGACGTCAACAAGTGGTACGGCGATTTCCACGTCCTGCGCGACATCAACCTCAGCGTCAGGCGCGGTGAGCGTATCGTGGTGTGCGGACCGTCAGGCTCGGGCAAGTCGACGATGATCCGCTGCATCAACAGGCTCGAAGAGCACCAGAAGGGCCGGATCGTCGTCGATGGCACCGAACTGACTGGAGACACCAAGAACATCGATGTCGTGCGGCGCGAAGTCGGCATGGTGTTCCAGCACTTCAACCTGTTCCCGCATCTCACCATTCTCGAGAACTGCACGCTTGCGCCGATCTGGGTGC
The DNA here is from genome assembly GCF_033898525.1 of Terrihabitans rhizophilus. NCBI lineage: Bacteria > Pseudomonadati > Pseudomonadota > Alphaproteobacteria > Hyphomicrobiales > Terrihabitans > Terrihabitans rhizophilus. The sequence continues at coordinate 320,810 of NZ_JAXAFJ010000003.1, forward strand.
GCAAGATGAAGAAGAAGGAAGCGGAAGAGATCGCGATGCACTATCTCACCCGCGTCAAGATCCCCGAGCAGGCGAACAAATATCCCAGCCAGATCTCGGGCGGTCAGCAGCAGCGCGTGGCCATTGCTCGCTCGCTCTGCATGAACCCGAAGGTCATGCTCTTCGACGAGCCCACCTCGGCGCTCGACCCGGAGATGATCAAGGAAGTCCTCGACGTCATGGTCGGCCTCGCGGAAGAGGGCATGACGATGATCTGCGTGTCGCACGAGATGGGCTTTGCCCGTCAGGTGGCCGACCAGGTGATCTTCATGGATGCCGGTCAGATCGTGGAGCGGGCGCCGCCGGAAGAGTTCTTCCGCAATCCGCAGCATGAACGCACCAAGCTGTTCCTGTCCCAGGTGCTCGGCCACTGACGAGCCTTGAAGCTCGCATCACAGCCGAAGGCCCTCTCAACTCTCCGAAACCGCAGTCGGCGTTCGCGCGCGACGAAATCCGCACTTGTTCAAGGAGGCAAAGATGCCACTGACGATCCCCGCCAGGCCCGAACACACGACGTTCCTGTACTCGGAGCCGTGCGCGGACCTGGACACCATCAACGCGGACATCGCGTTCCTCGGCATTCCCTATGGCGAGTCCTACACCTTCGCCGACATCGCCAATGACCAGAGCCGTGGAGCGCTTGCGATGCGCCGGGCCACCGACCGCATCCTTCGCTCCATCGAACGCTACGACTTCGACGTGGGCGGCCCGCTCTACGACAACCGGCCGATCCGTGCGGTCGATTGTGGCGACGTCTATGCCGATCCGCGCGAGCTGAAGAGCCACATTCCGCGGGCCGAGGCGGCGGTGCGCAAGATCGTGGCATCCGGTGCCATGCCCATCGTGCTTGGCGGCGATCATTCGATCCCCATTCCGATCATCCAGGCACTGGACGATCAGGGCCCGATCACGCTCATCCAGATCGACCAGCATCTCGACTGGCGGGAGGAGGTGAACGGGGTGACGCACGGGCTGTCCAGCCCCATCCGCCGCGCATCGGAAATGAGCCATGTCGGCGAGATCTTCCAGATCGGCCTCCACGCGAGCGGCAGCGGCCGTCAGGAGGAGTTCGATGCGGCGAAGGCCTATGGTGCGCACCTGATCTCGGCCTACGATCTCCATGAACGCGGCATCCAGCATGTGCTGGACATGATCCCGGACGGCGGCCGCTACTACATCACGGTCGATCTCGATGCGTTCGAGCCGGGCATCGCGCCGGGCGTCGCGGCGCCGTGTGCCGGCGGGATGACCTTCATGCAGGCCCGCAGCCTCATCCATGGGCTGGTGAAGAAGGGGCGCGTGCTGGGAATGGACGTCGTCGAAATCACGCCGGCGACCGACGTTAACCAAATTACCTGTATCACGGCAGGACGGCTGATCGTGAACCTGATCGGCGCCGCTGTGCGCGCCGACTATTTCGAGGGCAAGGCGGCACGATAGCAGAGCCGCCGTCCGGGAGGGGCGACGTCTTGTTCGTCCCCTTCATCTTCGACTTTGGGGAAGCTTGCAGATGAACGTGGTCCAGATCCTGGAACGCCTGATTGGCTTTCCCTCTGTTGTCGGAACGCCAAATGGCGAAATCCTGGACTGGATTGTCGGGTACCTTGCAAGCCATGGGGTCGCGGCTTCGGTGCTGCCGGGGCCCGAAGGCGACCGTGCCAATCTGTTCGCCACGATCGGGCCGGCTGAGCGCCCGGGCTACATCCTCTCAGGCCATGTGGACGTCGTTCCAGCCGGCGAAGAGGGCTGGCTTTCCGACCCGTTCCAGCTACGGCAGGACGGCGGGACGCTGTACGGGCGCGGCACGTCGGACATGAAGGGCTTCCTGGCAGCGGTTCTCGCCAGCGTCCCCGCTTTGCGCGCACAGCGGCTGGAGCGGCCCATCCACCTCGCCTTCTCCTATGACGAGGAGGCGGGCTGCCGCGGCGTGCCTCATCTCATCCGCCACCTGCCGGAGCTTTGCGCACCGCCCCTCGGCGCGCTCATCGGCGAGCCGACCGGAATGAGGGGCGTGCGCGCCCACAAGGGCAAGGCGGCGGCGCGCGTTGTCGTGCACGGCCAGTCGGGTCATTCGGCGCGTCCCGACCAGGCGGCCAACGCGATCCACGCGATGGTGCAGGTGCTCTCGCGTGCCGTTGCGACTGCGGAAAGCCTCGCCGAAGGGCCTTTCGATCCAGTCTTCGAGCCGCCTTACTCGTCCATGCAGATCGGCACCTTGAGGGGAGGGCAGGCGCTCAACATCGTCCCGGACCTCTGCGTGGCCGAGATCGAGGCCCGCGCCATTCCCGGCATCGATCCGGCATCGCTTCTTGAGCAGGTTCGTGCTGTCGCGGATGCCCTCAGAACGGACAAGATCGACGTGACCTGGGAGCCCTTGAGCGATTACCCCGCGCTGTCGCTTCCGTCCGACGCTCCGCTCGCGACCCTCATAGAGCAACTCACGGGTCTGCCGACGCTTGGTGCCGTCAGCTTCGGGACGGAGGCGGGGCTCTACCAGAAGGCCGGCCTACCCTCGATCATCTGCGGACCCGGAGATATCGGGCGAGCGCACAAGCCGAACGAATTCGTCTATGTCGATGAACTCGCGGCGTGTCAGAAATTGATCGAGTCGATGGGTGCGGCACTTGCCTGATGAACAATCCAAAGCTGCTCGTCGGATGATCCGGACCAGCCGGTCCTCGCCTGTACGCGCCGGTTGAACGGCATGGATGCGGTTTCGGTGCGGAGATGGCTCTGGCTTGCTGCGGCTGTACTCGTGTCCTGTGCGATCAGCCTTGCGTTGGACCTCGTGGCCTTTCCGGCCGCATGGCTCAACGGCGGCCTCGCCGGAGCGGCGCTGGTCGCTGCCTTTGGAGGGCGGTTCGCACTGCCATCAGCGGCGATCAACACGTCCTATGTCATTCTCGGCATGACCTTCGGCTCGGCGATCACCGCCGAGGTCGTCGGGCATGCTGCGGTGTGGCTCGGCACGATCTCCGTCTCGATCATCTCGCTCGGTGTGATGATGGTGGGGGCCACATGGTATCTGTGGCGCGTCGAGAAGTGGGACGTCCGCACCGCCTTCTTCGCGACGGCTCCCGGTGCGCTGCCGGCAGTGATCGCGACGGCGGCAGACTTCCCTGTCGATCACAAGAAGATCATCCTCTCGCAGACCGTCCGGCTGGTCACGCTGATGGCCACGGTGCCGTTGATCTTCCCTCATCCACCTGCCGGGCTGGATGCCCTGCCGACCTACCATGCGTCGATCACGCCGGGTGATCTCGCCCTGCTGGCAGCGGTCTCCACAATGGGTGGGGTGCTGGCCTTGCTGTGCCGGTTGCCGGCCGGCCTCATGGTGGGATCTCTCGCGGCAAGCGGCGGGCTTTACGCGACGGCGAGCGTGCAAGGCGAAATCCCCGCCGTGATCCTGAACGCCGCGATGTTGGTGGTCGGCATCATGATCGGTGCGCAGGTTTCGAGGCTTACCCTGCGAGAACTCGTCGGCTCGATGCGTGCGGTCACCGTCGTGTTCGGCATAGGCGTGGCGGTCTCGTTGGTGTCCGCGGCGGCAGCTTCGGCGCTCTTCGACCAGCCGCTGGAGCTTGTGCTCCTCGCTTATCTGCCGGGCGCGATGGAAGGCATGACGATCCTGGGCTTTATCCTTGGCCTGGACCCGGCTTTCATCTCTGTGCACCACATCGTCCGGTTCATTTTCGTGGTGGCGATGCTGCCGGTCGTTGTGCACGTCACCAATGTGGGACGGACGTAACGCTCGATGACCGACGCGACATGCTCGCAACGAAAAAACACAGATCAAAAATGATATTATCAAGACTTCACATACGTTGTCTGTGGGTATACGGAAGGGCCCTGAAATTGCGGGGATTATGCGTGATGAAGCTCTTGCTAGGTAACCTGCTGATGGCCATTGGCCTCGTCGGCGGTCTTTCGGTGGCACAGGCCCAGGATGTTCTGAAAATCGGAGCACCGCTGCCGGTGACCGGCGCGCTCTCGCCGGAAGGCACCAAGCTGAAGCAGGGCTATGAGCTTTGGCAGCAGCAGGTGAACGATGCCGGCGGCATCAAGGTCGGCGACAAGCAGCTGAAGGTCGAGCTGCGCTATTACGACTACCAGTCGCAGACGCCACGCGCCGTGCAGCTGGCCGAGAAGCTGATCACCGACGATAAGGTGGACTTCTTGTTCTCGCCGTTCGGCTCCGGAGCCGCGAAGGCGACGAGCGCGGTGGCCGAGAAGTACGGGGTGCCGATGATCGCCTCCTCCGCCTCGTCGGCCGAGGTGTTCAACCAGGGCTATCAGAACCTCTACGGCGTCTACACCGACAACAGCACCTTCAGCGAGCCGCTGGCCGATGTCATCACCTCCAAGATCCCGGATGTGAAGCGTGTGGCCATCCTGGCCCGCAACGACCTCTATCCGCTCTCGCTGGCGAACGAATTCGAGAAGAGCGCCAAGAAGCGCGGCCTCGAGGTGGTCTTCTTCGAGAAGTACGCCATCGGGACGCTCGACCATTCTTCCGCGCTGACGCAGCTGCGCGCCACAAACCCGGACTGGATCGTGGTGACGGGTTACATCAACGACCTCATCACCGTCCGAAAGCAGGCGGCCGAGCTGCGCGTCACCGGCAAGGCGCTGACGCTCATCAACGGCCCGGCCTACCAGGAATGGATCAACGCTGTCGGTCCGCTGGCCGAGAATGTAACCACCGCAAGCTGGTTCCACCCGGTGGTGAAGTACCAGAGCGAGGACGTGTTCGGATCGTCGGCCAAATTCGTCGAGCTTTTCCGGGCCAAGTACAACGGCGATCCCGACTTCACCCAGGCTTCGGGTTCGGCTGTCGGTGTCGTTCTGCAGCTTGCCATCGAGCGCGCGGGGTCCACGGATCGTGACGCGGTGCGCGCTGAGCTGAAGAAGGGCGGGTTCAAGACCTTCTTCGGTCCCATCTCCTTCGCGCCCTCCGGCATCGCCAACTCCTATGTCCCGCCGGTTCTCCAGCTCCAGGGCGGCAAGGTGCAGGTGATCTATCCGGCGGAGATTGCCACCGGCGAATTCAAGGCCGGGCTGGCCCAGTAACCATCAACAATCAGGTCGCGGCCGTGATCCCCTGGATCGCGGCCGCAGGATATGTCCCGCATGCTCTGGCTACAGGTTCTCGTCAACGGGCTTGCGATCGGGGGGCTTTACGCCTGCATCGCCGCCGGGTTCTCCCTTGTCTGGGGCGTGCTGAACGTCATCAACATCCTGCACGGTTCCATGATCGTGCTGGGCGGCTACCTCGCCTTCTTCGCGCACCAGCAATGGGGCATCAACCCCTTCCTGTTCGCGCCGGTCGCGGGTCTCGTGCTCTTCGTCTTCGGCTACGCCCTGCAGCGCCTCGCCATCAATCCCGTGATGTCGCGGCCCTTCCTCATCACGCTGCTGCTGACCTTCGGCCTCAACCTGTTTCTCGACAACGCGATGATCGCGCTGTTCAGCGCGGACTTCCGCAAGGTCATCCTCGATCCGCCGCTCGGCGTCTTCGAGCTTGGCGGCATCATCCTGCCTGTGGACCGCGTCTACGCGACGCTCACTGGGCTCGTCATCGTGGGTGCGCTCTGGATCTGGCTGCGCTCGACCCAGCTTGGCCGCGCCATCATTGCCGTTCGCATGGACCGTGACGCGGCCGCCTTGCTGGGCATCAACGTCTCGGGAACCTACGCCATCGCCTTCGGGCTCGGCGCCTTCATGGCCGGCAGCGCCGGCGCCCTGCTGAGCGCCATCTTCCCCATCTCGCCGCTGGCATCGGCCGGCTATCTCGGCAAGGCGTTCGCCATCTGCGTGCTGGGCGGTCTCGGCAGCATTCCCGGCGTGGTGCTTGGCGGGTTCGCCCTGGGTGTCATCGAAAGCTACGGCGCGCTGTTCCTCGGACCCGAGCACGCCGTCACGGTGGCCTTCATGCTGCTGATCGTGCTGCTGATGGTGCGCCCTTCGGGCCTGCTGGGCCGGAGGGGCTTCGCATGAACCCGCGCAACGCCGTCCTTGCCATTGCTGCGCTGGCGGTGCTCGCGCTCGTCGCGCTGCAGGCCGACAATTACGTGCTGCGCCTCGCCACCATGTTCGGCATGTACGCCACGCTCGCGATGGCATGGAACATCATCGGCGGTTTCGCGGGCTATCCATCCTTCGCGACGGCCGCTTTCTTCGGCCTTGGCGCCTATGCCACGGGCGTGGCGCAAACCAATGGCGTGCCGCTGCTTCTCGCCTGGGGCTGCGCGGGCCTGCTCGCCGCAGGCTTCGCGGCGCTTCTTGGATCGGCCATCCTCCACCTGCGGGGACGCTACTTCGCCATCGCAAGCCTTGTCGTGGCCGACGTGCTGCGCGAACTCACCAATTCCTGGACCGATGTGACCGGCGGCGGCATGGGCATGAACCTGCCGCTGATCGGAGGCTCGGTCGTCGACGATGCCTATGTCTACCTGGCCGCCATGCTCATCTTGGCCGCCGCGACATTCGGCACAAGCCTCTGGCTCGATCGCTCGAAGCTGGGCGTCGCCCTGCGCTGCATCGCGCAGAACGAGGACGCCGCACAGATCATCGGCATCGATACACGCCGGGCGAAGACCATCGCTCTGGTCCTGTCCAGCCTGTTCGCAGGCTTGGCCGGCGGAGCCTATGCATCCTGGGTGACCTATATCGACCCGACCGATGTCTACGACGGCGCACTTTCCGTGAAGCCGATCTTGATGGCGCTGCTGGGCGGCGTCGGCACCGTGTCCGGGCCTGTGCTGGGCGCGCTGGTCTATCTGGGGCTGGAAGAGCTGCTCTGGCGCAATCTTCTCGACTTTCACGCCGGCATTCTCGGGCTGCTCGTGGTCCTGCTGGTCCTGTTCCTGCCGGGCGGCCTTCGGCAACTGCGCGGGCGCGGGCTCGTCGGCTGGCTCAAGGGGAGGTTTGCACGATGACCGAGCCGCTTCTCAGCATCGAGCATCTCGGCAAGCGCTTCCGCGGCCTTCAGGCTCTGGACGACGTGACGCTGGAACTGAAGCAGGGCGAGGTCGTCGGCCTGATCGGTCCGAACGGCGCCGGCAAGACGACCCTGATCAACGTCATTACCGGCGTGCACAAGCCAAGCGCCGGCACCATCCACTTCCGGGGGGAATCCATCGCCGGCATGCGGCCGGACCGCATCGCACGGCGCGGCATCGCCCGCACCTTCCAGATCGTGCAGCCTTTTCCCGCCATGACGGTGCTGGAGAACGTTGCGGCCGCCGCCCTGTTCGCGGGCGGCGAGACAAGCCTGGCCTCCGCACGCGGCAAGGCCGCCGAGCATCTCCATTTCTGCGGCTTGTCGGATCAGGCGGACAAGCCGGCCGCCTCCCTGACGCTCGCCGGCCGCAAGCGGCTCGAGCTGGCGAAGAGCCTTGCCCTGAACCCCACCCTCCTGCTGCTGGACGAGGTGAATGCAGGGCTTAACACCGCCGAGATCGACCATGCGCTGGAGCTCATCCTGTCCATCGCGGCACGAGGGGTCACGGTCCTGCTAATCGAACACCTGATGAAAGTCGTCACCCGTGCGGCCAGCCGCATCGTCGTGCTGCATCATGGCCGTCTGATCGCCGACGGCGCCACGCGCGAGGTGATGGCCGACGAGGCGGTGGTGGAGGCTTATCTTGGCCGCCGCTATGCCGCCCGCCTCGCAGGAGCCGGGATATGAGCGCTCCGCTGCTCCAGGTCTCCGGCCTGCAATCCGGATACGGCGACGTTCAGGTGGTTTGGAACGTGGACCTCGCCGTCCAGCCCGGTGCGGCCGTGGCCCTGATAGGCTCCAACGGTGCGGGCAAGACCACGATCCTGCGCACCCTGTCCGGGCTGCTGCGACCCCTTGCGGGGCGCATCACGTTCGGCGGCGAGGACATTGCGGACTCGCCGCCTGCAACTGCGGTGCAGCTGGGCTTGTCCCACGTGCCGGAAGGCCGCCGCCTCATCACGGGCCTCAATGTCGAGGACAATCTGATGCTCGGCGCCTATCTGCGCCGCGACGGCCGCGCGGCGATCCGGGCCGATATCGAACGCATGTACGAGCTGTTCCCGCGCCTCGCGGAACGGCGGCGGCAGGACGCCACCACCATGTCGGGCGGCGAGCAGCAGATGTGCGCCATCGCGCGTGGGCTGATGGCCGCTCCCCGCCTGCTGATGATCGATGAATTGTCGCTGGGTCTTGCGCCCGCGATCGTGGACCAGCTGGCCGAAACCCTGAAGACCGTCCGCAACGGCGGCACCAGCCTTCTCCTCGTCGAGCAGGATGTGGAGATCGCGCTCGAACTGGCGGACCATGTCTATGTGATAGACCAGGGCCGTACCGTGCTCGACGGCCCCTCGGCCCTGATCGCGAACGAGCCGAGCATCCGCGAAGCCTATATCGGGAGCTAATGCCATGACCGACCCGCAGCACCCCCGGATCGACTACTATTTCAGCTTCATCTCGCTGTGGTCCTATGTCGGCAGCCTTGCCTTTCAGGATCTCGTGACGCGGCACGGCGTCGAGGTGTCGTACCGCCCCATCAATCTGATGGAGGTGTTCGCCCATGCAGGCGGCAAGCCGGTGAAGGAAAGGCCGCTGCAGCGGCAGGCCTACAGGCTTGTCGAGATGCAGCGCTGGCGCGAGATCCGGGGTATTCCGCTCAACCTTCATCCAAGATTCTACCCGGCAGACCCTTCCTTGGGTCATCGGATGCTACTGGCCGCCCTGCGCGAGGGGCTGGATGTGGCAGCCTTTGCGCATGCCGGCCTCAAGGCCGTGTGGGGCGACGAACTGGATATCGCGGACCCCGACACGCTCGTGCAGCTTGCGGACAGGAGCGGCCTCCCGGGGCGCGACCTTCTGGCGGCTGAGGGCGACGAGGACCTCCGCGCCCGTGAACTTGCGCTGACGCGGGAGGCCAAGGATCGGCAGATGTTCGGGGCCCCTTACTATTTCTATCGTGACGAGCCGTTCTGGGGGCAGGACCGCCTCGATCTTCTTGAGCGCGCCATCGTCTCACAGCGCGCTCCCATTCTCATGGATGCGCAACTGGCCGCGAAGAGCTGAACCGCAGATACGGTAGGGCAGGGAGACGCATATGACGATCAACCAGAACGTGACGGCCGAGCGGCCCAACTTCGTCAGCCATCTGGAATGCTCCCTGACAGGCGAGCGCTACGAGGCCGGCCAATTGCATGGCCTGTCGCGAGCCGGACGCCCTCTTCTCGTGCGCTACGACCTTGAGGCCCTTGCCCGCACGCTCAAGCGTGAAGAGCTCTCCTCCCGCCAGACGGATCTGTGGCGCTGGCGCGAACTCCTGCCGGTGCGCCATGCGGAGAACATCATCGCGCTGGGCGAGATCGAGACGCCCCTCATCCCGATCCCCGTCTCGGGAGGCGCGGGGGTTCTGGTCAAGGATGAGGGACGCCTGCCGACCGGCTCCTTCAAGGCGCGCGGTCTTGCGCTGGCCGTGGCGATGGCTCGCGAGCTTGGCGTAAAGCGCATCGCCATGCCGACCAACGGCAATGCCGGCGGCGCGCTGGCGGCTTACGCCTCGCGCGCGGGCATCGAGACCATCGTGCTCTGCCCGGAGGAAACGCCCGAGGTGAACGTTCGCGAGATTGCTGCGCAGGGCGCTCGTGTCTGGCGCGTCAACGGCCAGATCGACGACTGCGGAGCCATCGTCGGGCGCGGTGCGGCGGAAGGGCGGTGGTTCGATTTCTCGACCCTGAAGGAGCCCTACCGCATCGAGGGCAAGAAGACGATGGGCCTCGAACTGGCGGCGCAGTTCGGCTGGCAGTTGCCGGACGCGATCTTCTATCCCACCGGCGGCGGCACGGGGCTGATCGGCATGTGGAAGGCCTTCGATGAGCTGGAAGCCCTTGGCTGGATCGGCTCGGCACGGCCGCGCATGTATGCGGTGCAGGCCTCCGGCTGCGCACCCATTGTGCGGGCCTTCGAGGCAGGCGAGGAGCATGCCGAGCGCTGGGAGAATGCGGCCACGGTGGCGGCGGGCATCCGCGTGCCCCGCGCAGTCGGCGATTTCCTGATCCTGCGGGCGGTGCGCGCCTCGGGCGGTCGTGCCCTGGCCGTCGACGACGACGCGATCCTCAACGCGGTCGATGACACCGCGCGCCAGGACGGGCTGCTGCTCTGCCCTGAAGGCGGGGCGACGCTGGCAGCCTATCGCAAGGCTGTTACCGACGGCCTCGTCGAGCGCGGGGAACGGGTCGTTCTCTTCAATTGCGCGACGGGCCTGAAATACCCGCTTCCGCCCGCCGAAGGACGGCTCGACCGCCATTCGGCTCTTGATCTCGACGTGCTGGCGCCGCTCAGGGCCTGAGCGACGCGCCATATACCGTGTGCGGGGACGGGCCGCTGACCGAAGTGACAGGCTCCACCTACCCTCTGAAGAAGGTAGGGCTTATCCTTGCGCGATGACGACACAGAACGCCGACGCAGCATGACGGCCGCCAAGTCACGGCGGCAGGCGCTGATCCTTGCCGAGCTCAATGGCAGCCCAAGCCTCCGCATCGCCGAACTGGCAGCGCGAATGCAGGTCTCGACGGAAACGATACGGCGCGACCTCGACGAGATGACGGGGCAGGGGTTGTTGAGCCGCACCTATGGCGGCGCGGTGCGGACGCTCTCCACCGAGCCGAACGTCACGGAACGTCACAGCCTGCTGGTGGCGGAGCGCGAGCGCATCGGGCGGGTGGCGGCCGATCTCGTGAAGGCCGGCAACGTGCTGATGATCGGCTCCGGCTCCACCACGGTGCACACGGCGCGGCGCATTGCGGCGATCACCAAGAACATCACCGTGATCACGCATTCCTTCGGGGTGGCGACGGTGCTGGCGATCAATCCCACCATCAAGATCCTGATGCTGCCCGGCGACTACCACGCGACCGAAGGCGCGACGGTGGGCGTGCAGACCGTTACATTCCTCAGCAGCTTCTATGCCGATTTCGCCATCCTCGGCGCGAGCGGACTGACGGGAGAAGGTCCGACCGACGCGCTGATCGAGGCCGGCGCCGTCTACGCGGCGATGACCCAGCGTGCGGCGACCACCGTGATCGTGGCTGACCATTCCAAGTTCGACCGCATCTTCCCCGCGCGCTACGCCGGCTGGCGCGAGATCGGCCATCTCGTCACGGATCGGCCGCTCAGCGAGGGCCTGTCGCGCAGCATCGTGCCGAAAGGCGTGGACGTGGTGGTGGCCTGAACCCTACTGCGTGGCGGCGGAGCGGCGCCGCAGCAGCATGACGACCAATCCGCCAGTCAGGAGCAGGACGGCGGCGGCCAGCGTGCTCATCGTTCCCAGCGCGGGCACCATCGGCGAGTAGCCCGCCACCATCTTGGAATAGAGCCATTTCGGCACCGTGGAGTCTGCGCCGGCCGTGTAGAGCGAGAGCGGGAAATTGCCCCACGAGAGCAGGAAGGCGAACAAGGCGCCCGACCAGATTCCCGGCCACAGGATGGGCAGCGTGATCTCACGGAGGATGAACAGGCGGCTGGCGCCAAGATCGAACGCCGCTTCCTCCAGCACCGGATCGAAGCTGTAGACCTGGATGGCGATGACGAGCGTCACCACGGGCACGATCCAGACCAGATGCGCGATGGCGGCGGTCTGCCAGCTTGGCATCACGCCGATGGCGTTGAACCACAGCAGCAATGCCAGCCCGAGCACCGGCTGAGGGAAGAAGATCGGCAGCAGGATCAGCTTCTGGTAGAGCCGCCGGCCCTTCCAGTCGTAGCGGGCGAAGGCCAGCGCGCCGAAGAAGGCGAGCAGCACCGAGATCACGGTAACGATGGCGGCGATCGTCAGCGAGTTCTGGACCAGGACGCCGATCTCGAAGCTGTCCTTCGTCTTCTGCCACCACTCCACGGTGAAGGCGCGGACGGGAAAGGCGAAATACCGGCCTTTCGACAGTCCCGCCAGCGCGCCGCAGACAATGGGAAGATAGACCACCAGCACGACGAAGGCGGTCCAGGCTGCGATGAAGAAGCGGGTGCGGCGTGCGCCGGGCGTGTCCATCGTCGTTACCTGCGCCCGAGGATGCGGTCGAGATCGAGCTTCGACATCACCAGCAAGGCCAGCCCGCTCACGATGATCATCAGCAGGACGGCCAGCGCCGAGCCGAGCGGCCAGTTCTGCGCGTAGGTGAAGGCGATCTCGATATCGTGCGTGATCATGATGACGGACTGCCCGCCCAGGATCTTGCTCTCGGCCACCGCACCCGCCGCCAGTACGAAGGTGAGCAGCATGCCGATGAGGATGCCCGGCATGGCGAGCGGCAGTTCGATCTCGCGCCAGATCATCGTGCGGGACGCGCCGAGATCGCGCGCCGCGTCCACGAGGTCGCGCGGCACCATCGCGAGGCCAAGCGTCATCGGGAACAGCATGAAGGGCAGGTAAACATAGGCCATGCCGAACAGGATGATGCCGGGTGTGTAGAGCACCTCGGGACCGCCGGCGAAGCCGAGCAGCTTCAGCGTGCCGTCCAGCACCCCGTTCTTGAGGAAGAACAGAACCCAGCCGTAGAGCCGCACATTCTCCGAAACGAAAAGCGGGAAGACGAACAGCACGCTGACGAAGCCTGCCCAGCGCCCGAACACCCGGTTCAGTCCATAGGCGATGGGATACGCCACCACCGCCAGCACCACGACGGTGGCGAAGGCGAAGGCCAGCGCCCATGCGAACGACATCCACACGGTGTTCGCCGGGTCGAGGATCTCGGCGAAGTTGGCGAGGGTGAAGGAGCGGAAGACATCAAAGCTGCGCGGGGTGGCGAATGCATAGGCCGCGACGGTGACGAGCGGCGCCACGAAGCCCAGCAGCAGGAACAGGATGACGGGGCTCGCGCAGCGCAGCCCCGCGGGGATGGCGAACGAGCGTGGCGGCTGCTCCCCGGCGGCCGAGGCGTGATCCACGAGCGCGATGTCGGCCATTTCAGGCCTCGACCACGATGGCATCGGCGGCGTCCCAGCCGACAAGCACGTCGGCGTCCGGGGCTCCGCGCCAGGCCTGTGCACGCGAGAGCTCCAGCAGCACCGTGCGTTCGCCCACACGCACCTGGTACTGGATGCGGGAGCCCAGCGAGTATTCGTTGTAGATGCGGCCGCGAAGCACGTTGTCGGCAGTGGAGGCGGCGTCCACGAAGCGCATGAACTCGGGACGGATCACCACGGCCGCCCGTGCGGCGTCTGCCATCTGCCGGGGCAGAGCGAGCCTGATCTCCTGCCCGCTGTCGTCCGCGGTCCAACGCATGCCCTCACGCGAGACGCCGACGACGTTCACCTCGCCGACGAACTCCGAGACGAAGCGGTTGGCGGGACGGGTGTAGATCTCCTCGGGCGTGCCGACCTGGACCAGCCGCCCGGCCTGCATGACCCCGATGCGGTCCGACATCACCATGGCCTCCTCGAGGGAGTGCGTGATGTAGATGAAGGTCTTGCCGCTCTCCTTGTGGAGATCCTTCAGCTCCTTCTCCAGCACCTTCTTGAGCTTGTAGTCGAGTGCGGAAAGAGGCTCGTCGAAGAACAGGACGTCCGGGTCGTAGGCGAAGGCGCGTGCCAGTGCGACCCGCTGCCGCTCGCCGCCCGAGCATTTCATGACGTTCTTTCCGTAATAGGCCTCCGGCAGCCGCACCATGCGCAGCAGTTCCAGCGCACGCTCCTTGCGCTGCGCCGGCGGCACGCCCTTCACCTTCAGCGGAAACTCGATGTTCTGGCCCACGGTCTTGTGGGGGAACAGCGCCAGCGACTGGAAGACGAGGCAGGTCGGGCGCTTGTTGGCGGGCAGGTCGTTGATGAGCTCGCCGCGCAGGGTAATGTTGCCTTCGCTCGGCGCCTCCATGCCGGCCAGCATCCGCAGCAGCGTGGTCTTGCCGGAACCGGAAGGCCCCACGATCGTCAGGAACTCGCCCTCGCGGATGTCGAGGTCGATGCGCTCCACCGCGGAGAAGGCGCCGAAGGTCTTGCGCACGCCGACGAGTTGCAGCACGGGGCGCGGCGTGGGGACCGGCACCGCCTCAACGGTGGCGGGATCCGGTGCGGCCATGGCTAGGGTCATACTGGACTGTTCCACTGCTCTTCCGGGGAGCCGGGGCGGCGCATGCTGCCCCGGCCTTGGCGCGTCAGCCGCGCTGGCGCTTTGCGGCCGTCATCAGGTCGAGTGCCTTGTCGTAGTCGGGAACGATGTCGTACTCGGCGCACCGGGACATCTCCTCCTCCAGGCTGTCCCACTGGATGGCGTCGAGCTCCTCCTTGGTGAACAGCCCGAAGCACTTCGGATCGCCCATCTGCGACACCGGGTTGAAGGTGCCCTCCGCGAAGGCGACCTTGTGCGCGATATCGGGAGCCTGGACGTATTTCAGAAACTCCACAGCCATCGGCGACAGATTGGGATTGTTGACCGTGGAGGTGATCTCGATCCAGGACAGTCCGCCCTTGCCGTTGAGAGGCCCCTTCAGCGGTGTGATGGCGCGCAGTTCGGGATAGCCATCGGCCCGCGCCGGGGAGACGGAATAGGTGCCGCCGGTGAACTGGAGGTCGATTTCGCCGGCCACCAGCGCCTGGTTCATGCTGGCGATGTCGCCCACGAGCTTGGCGCCCTTGAAGATGCGCACCGCCGTGTCGCTGAACTTCTGCATCTCCTCGGGGGTGTGCTCCTTGAACGGGTCGATGCCCGCCACGAGGAAGATGTTGAAGACGTTCCAGTCGTCGGATTCCTGGATGCCGTATTTGCCGGCAAGCGAGGGATCGTTGAACAGGTCCCAGCCCTGCTCCTCGGCGGTGGAGCGGCTGATCTTCTTGGTGTTCACCACGAAGCTGTAGGGCCCGAAGCGCTGCGCCATGCCCAGCAGGTCCTTGCCGTCGTCGCTCATGGCCCAGCGGTAGGGCGGCTTGAACTGCGGCAGCATCTTTTCGAAGTAGGGCTCGAACTCGGCCTTGGGCAGCGGCTTGATGAGGCCTGCCGGGTGCATGACCTTTCGTGCCCACGGATTGTTCACATTGATCAGATCCCAGACGGCGGTCTCACCCGCGCGCAGGCGGTTGATCATGGTGGGATCGTTGGTCAGGCTCTCCGCCTTGACGGTGGCGCCCGTAGTCTTGCGGAAGGGGTCGAGCACCTCGGCCGAATTGTAGCCTTCCCAGCACAGGATGTTCAGCTCCTTCTCGCGGGCTGCGAAGGCGGATCCCGTGGCGGCCAGCGGCGCGCCGAGCGCGACGGCGCCTGCACCCATCAGCTGAAGGACATTACGTCGGGAATAGCCTCTCATCGCCTGTCTCCAAGTCCGATCCGTGCAGGCCAGCATCGGCTCCGCCCACGATGTTGTAAGTCTTGCATCAAGATGCCAGGTTTACAACATTTTGTTGGTACGGCATGGTCGGGCGTGGTCAGGCGCCTTTGTGCGTGCTGCATCCGCCTCCTTGCTTAAATCGTGCCAAACCGCCGAGGGTCACATGTTGAAGTCGCTACAGGGCCGCACCGTCATCGTCACGGGCGGCAGCAAGGGCATCGGGCGCGGCATCGCCCGGCGTTTCGGAGAGGCGGGGCTGAACGTCCTTGTCGTGTCGCGAAAGCTGGACGAGGCCAATCTGGTGGCGGCCGAGATCGGGCCGCATGCCTCCGGCTTCGCGGCCGATGTGTCGAGCGCGGACGGGTGCGCGGCCATGGCAGCCGCGGCGCTTGATCGCTATGGCAGCGTGGATGTGCTGTGCGCCAATGCTGGCATCTTCCCCGCCGCCAAGCTGGCCGACATGACCGAGGCCGATTTCGACCTCGTGATGAACACCAATCTGAAGGGCACGTTCCTGGCGGTTCAGGCCTGCCTTGCGGCCCTGAAGCGCAGCCCGGCGGGCCGCATCGTCATCACCTCATCCATCACCGGGCCGATCACAGGCTATCCCGGCTGGTCGCATTACGGGGCCAGCAAAGCGGGGCAACTCGGCTTCATGCGCACCGCGGCCATCGAACTCGCGCCCTACGGCATCACGGTGAATGCGGTCCTGCCCGGCAATATCCTGACCGAGGGCATGGAGCTCATCGGCGAGGAATATATCGCCCAGACCGCAGCGTGCGTGCCGATGAAGCGGATGGGCTCGGTCGAAGACATTGCCAATGCGGCGCTCTACTTCGCCTCCGAGGAAGCGAACTACGTCACAGGCCAGACCATCGTGGTCGATGGCGGCCAGATCCTGCCGGAATCGCCCGGTGCGCTCGACGCGATGGGGTGAGGGGAAGCGGCAGCCCCGCAGCCTTCGCGTTGCGTTGGCCTGACGGACCTCAGCGCGCCGCCAGCACGGTTCGCATCACGTCCACGAAATGCTCGGCATTGTCGCGGCTGAAACACAGCGGCGGGCGCACCTTCAGGGTGTTGCCGTGCGCGCCCGCCGCACCGATCAGCACGCCGTGCGTCTTCATGGCGTTGATCACATAGGTGGCGGTGTCGCGGTCCGGCTCGCGCGTTCCCGGGCGGCTGAATTCCATGCCCGTGAACAGGCCCGCGCCGCGGACATCGCCCACGCCCGGAAAGTCGGCCATCAGCGCGCGCAACCCTGCACGAAGATGCCCGCCCACCTCATGCGCGTTCCGCATCAGGCCCTCGCCTTCGATGACGTCCAGCACGGCCATGCCTGCGGCGGCGGCCACCGGATTTCCGCCGAACGTGTTGAAGTAGCCTGTCTCCTGACAGAACGGATCGAGGATCTCCCGCCGGGTGACGACCCCGCCCATGGGAAATCCATTGCCCATCGGCTTGCCCATGGTGACGATGTCTGCCTCCACGCCATGGTGCTGGTGGCCCCACATGTTCAGCCCGGTGCGGCCGAAGCCCGGCTGGACCTCGTCGGCGATGAACACGCCTCCGGCTGCGTGCACCGCGTCCACCGCAGGCTTCAGGAAGCCCGGCGGGTCGGCGAAGATCCCGTCGCTCGAGAAAATCGAGTCCACGATCAGGGCGGCGAAGCGGATGCCGTTCGCCTCAAGGTCGGCAATGGCGGCTTGGACGTCGGCGGCGAACCGCGCGCCGACATCGCCAGTCGGATCGGTGTAGCCATCCGGCGGTGCCACGGTGCGCACATGGGCCGGCACGACGCGGTCGCGGAAGGAGGAGGGCGAGATCGCCATCACCGCTTCCGTGTTGCCGTGATAGGCGGTGTTCGTGACGATGAAGCCGCCGCCGCAGGTGAACTTCTTCGCCATGCGGAGGGCAAGGTCGTTGCTCTCGCTGCCGGTGCAGGTGAACACAACATTGCTCAAAGCCGCCGGGAAGGTCGCCAGCAGGCGCTCCGCATAATCGTGCACGTTGTCGTAGAGATAGCGGGTGTTGGTCGCGAGCTTTGCCGCCTGGCGGGCGATGGCCTCGACCACATGCGGGTGGCAGTGCCCGACGGACGGCACATTGTTGTAGACGTCCATGAACTTGCGGCCGTGCGCGTCATGCATCCACACGCCCTCTGCCCGCACGATGTGCAACGGCTGCTCGTAGAACAGCACCGAGGACGCGCCGAAGCTGGATGCGCGCCGCGCCACGAGGGAAGCGACATCCGGCTCCAGCCCTTCGGCCTTGCTGGAATCGAACCGGTTGAGCGACAGGATTTCGCTGATCTGGGTCACAGGTGCCTCGGACGCGTCAGGCGTGAGTGGAGAGATAGCTGTCGGCAAGGTCGACGGTCGCAGCCGTATAGGGCTCACCCATGGACTGCGCGGTGGGCGTCTCCGCGTGCGAGGCAATCCAGGCCGTCAGGTGCATGCGCCGCAGCATGACGAAAACCGGCAGCATGGCCTCGTCGGCCGCGCTGAGGGGGGCCACACGGCGATAGTTCTCCACCCATGCGGCCATCAGGTCAGGGATGTAGCTTTCGGATTCCTGGAACGACACGGCTGCCGCGAAGTCGAACATGAACCAGCTCTCGCCGCAATCGTCGAAGTCGATTACGCCGAGGCGCTCGCCGTCCACCAGCAGATTGGCGGGGCGCATATCGGCATGGATGAGGCCGAAGTTCTCCGATGTGCGGCCATAGCCGGCGATCTGCCGCTCCAGCAGCGCGCCCGTCCGCGCCAGCACTGCGCGTCCGTCTTCGGTCAGGCCGAGCCCGTCTCGCCAGTCGCCCCAATAGGCGTCCGGTCCAATGGTGGTGGCGGTGTCCCAGATCTTGCGGGTGAAACCGGCGGGTCTCGTCCAGGCGCGGCTGTGGTGGTGCAGCGTGGCGTTGATGGCGCCGAGCCGGCCATACCATTTCACCAGATCATCCGTGGTGTCGGGCTCTCGCCCGCTCATGAACTCGAAGGCGGCGACGAAACGAGTCTGCCCGCCATCCACGAAGGAACAGAGTTGCGTGCCATCGAGAGCCGGAACGAGGTGGGGCGTGTCCACGACACCGTCTGCTCGCAGCGCTTCCGTCCACGCCAGTTCCGAGCGGATTTCGGCTTCGCTGTGATAGGCGGGCCGGTGCACCCGGAACACGACCTTGCGCCCGCGTGCTTCATCCTCTGCCAGATAGGTGGCGTTCTCCGAGATCGTGAGCAGCCGTAGCGGGGAGGCCTCGTCCAGCCCCCAGGACGGGAGCTTTTCACGCAATCCCCCTTCAAGCCGGCTCAGGAACGCATCGTCATACAGCATCCGCCACCTCCCGCCGTCTTCGTGGTAAATGCCGCGAAAAATGTGGCAAGTGCAACAAAAAAACCCGACGTGATGCGCTACTAGCTGCGATGGCGCTCAAGGAAGTTTGTGAGGATGGGGTAGAAGAGGTGAGGCTCCTCGTAGAACGGCATGTGGCTGGAATTGGGGAAAACGTGGAGTTCGGCCTGCGGCATGCCGGCCTTCATGCGGGCCGCGCAGGCGGGTGTGATCTCGTCGTGAAGACCCACCGTGATCAGCACAGGCACCGTGATGCGGTGCAGGTCCGCCGTGCGGTCCCAGTCTTTCAGGTTGCCGATGTAGAGGAACTCGTTCGGCCCCTGCATCGTGCCGTATGGCCCCATGTTCCAGTCGTCGAGGGAACGCTTCAGCGGCGCCGGCCATTCCTGCAGCCGGCAGACATGGCGGTAGTTCAGGAGTGTGACGGCGGCCTGATATTCGGGATGATCGATGCTGCCATCGGCCTCGTGGGCGAGCATCATGGCCACCGTCTCGGAGCCCAGCGCCCCGCGCAGCCGGTCGAGCTCCCGAGCGAGATGCGGCAGGTCGGCGGCAGTGTTCTCGAGGATTAGCGTCTTGACCGCGTGCGGATGGGTGAGGGCGTATTCGATGGCGAGCCAGCCGCCCCAGGACTGTCCGACAAGATGTACCGCGCCAAGGCCCAGCGCCTGCCGCACCGCTTCGGTCTCCTCAACATAGCGCCCGATCGTCCAGAGCGCGGTGTCTGTCGGGCGGTCGGAGCGGCCGGTGCCCAGCTGATCGAATGCGACGACGCGGAAGCCCTGATCGACAAGACAGGAGTGCGAGTCCCGCAGGTAATCGCAGGGCAGGCCGGGTCCGCCGTTGAGGCAGAACACCACCTCCGGTCCCGAGCCGAAGGAATAGGCGACCACCTTATGCCCGCCGGCGATGGTGACCTCGACGACCTCGTCCGGCTCCATGTCACGCCACATCTCTCGTCTCCCATTTTGCTGGCTGGAGGGTGCGGCGCGTGTTGCGAAAGCCGCAATCGGGCGAATGGCGTAGGCTGCGTCTAGCCTGCTGTCGCAGCGAACCGACCGAGCAGTTCCTCTGCCACTGTCGTGGTGCGTTCCGGGTGAAAGCGCACGAGGTGCAGCCCGGCAGCCATCGCCGATGATGCGCCGGTGTCGCTATCTTCCACGGCGATCACTTGCGAGGGCAGGAGGCCGAAGCGCAGGCACGCCTGCCTGTAGGGTTCCGGGTCGGGCTTGCCCGCGGACACGTCATCGCGGCTGATCGAGAACTGGATCAGGTCGCCGATCCCCAGAACGTCGATGTTCGTGTCCACGATGAAGCGTTCCGAATTCGAGACGCAGGCCTGTGGAACGCCGAGCCTGTGCAGGGCGTGCATGGCGTCGAGCATCTCCGCGATAACGACAAGATCACGCGCGCGACTCGAATATTCGCCGAGAATGTCCTGAACCCAGATCTCCTGCGTCAGGGAGGTGGGGTAGGAGGGCTTCAGTGCGGTCCAGACCGATCCGAGATGCTGCCCAAGGAATCGGTCCGGGGGATCGCCGGAAAGATCGAGGCCATAGCGCTGGGAGACCGCGACGAGGGCGGCCAGGTGGACCGGCTCGCTGTCCAGCAGCGTGCCGTCGATATCCCAGGCCACCGCAAGCGGGGTCATTGCGCGGCATCCCGATGGAAGAAGGGCTTCAGGGTCTCGTAGAGCGCTCTAAAGTCGCTGTAGCCCTTCTCGTAGACAGCGACATTGGCGGGGTTCGGCTCGAACACCTCGCCGTAACCGACGAGGCGGCCGATCTCGTCCCAGCGCACGTCCTGGCCGGAGCCGATGGCCGCCACCCACGCGGCGCCGACGCTGGAGCCGTGATGGTCCTTCAGCGTGTGCACGGGGCGGCCCGCGACATCCGCCATGATCTGCATCCACACCCGGCTGTTGCTACCGCCATCGGAGGCGAACAGCCGCTCGGTGCGGTGGCCGATCTCGTTCAGCACGTCGAGATGGTGGCGGAACGCATAGGCTACGGCTTCCAGCAGCGCGCGCCAGAAATGGCCGGTGCCGTGGCTGAGGCTGACGCCGGTGAAGGTGCCGCGCGCCAGCGGATCATGGATCGGCGTCTTCTCGCCGAGGAAGTAGGGAAGGCACAGCATGCCGTCGCTGCCGGCGGGCACGGCTTCGGCCAGCCGGTCGAGCTCCTTGTGCGGGCGCTCGCCCGCCGCATCGGGCCGCAGCAACGCGCCCAGCCAGTTCAGCGCGGAGCCGGAGGAGGCCATGCAGCCGTTCGGCGCGTAGAGGCCGGGCACCAGATGGTAATCGAGGAACAGGCGAGGGTCCGGCTTCACGGTGTCCGACACGACGATGATGTCGCCCGCGCCGCCGAACTTCAGCAGCACGTCGCCCGGCGCCACGAGACCGGCCGCGAAGGCGGAGGCGATGTGGTCGGCCGCGCCACCGAACACAGGAAGACCCTCCGGCAGGCCCGTGTGCGCGGCGGCTTCCGCCGCCACATGGCCCAACGCGGCGTGCGAGACATATTTCTCCGGCACCGCAGAGCGGGGGATGTGCGCCAGCGTTACAAGGCTGTCGCTGATCTGGTGGTCCGCCAGATCGACGAAGCCGGCTTCCAGCGCCCAATTGTGCTCCACGGCGCGCACGCCGGTGAGCCGCCAGTTCACGTAGTCATAGGAGCCGAACACCGTTGCGATGCGGCCGAACACATCGGGCTCGTGCCGCTCGATCCAGCGCAGCTTGGCCGCGACGAGCTGCTGGTTGATGCCGTTGCCGGTGCGGGCGAGAAAATCCCGCTCCGGCACTTCCGACGCCAACTCCGCCACCTCGGCGCCGCAGCGGCCGTCGCTCTGCTGGATGCTGGGACGCAGAACCTGTCCATCATCATCGAGCAGCACGACAGCCGGCAGCATTCCGGTGACGCAAATCCCGGCAAGGCTTTCGCGGGCCTCGGGCGCCGCGGCCATGACCTCGCGCAGCACATCGCCGGCATTGGCCCACCATTCGCCGGGGTCCTCTTCCGCCCAGCCCACATGCGGCGACGACAGGACCACCGGGCGCGAGGCCACGGACACCACGCGGTCCGGCAGGGCCACCAGGATCGCGATGGTCGAGGTGGTGCCGATGTCGAGGCCGATGACGTAAGCGGGCGTGCTCATGTCAGGACAGCGTCTCCACCACGTCCATGAAGCGCTTCACGCGGTCCGCATCCACGGCGTTCCAGGTGTTGCCGTCGACCTTGAAATGGGTGCCGATGACGCAGCCGTCCGCGATGCCCAGCACATCGCGCACATTCTCGATGCGCACGCCCGTATTGGCGAACACCGGAACGTCCGGCACCGCCTCGCGCACCTTGCGCAGGTCGGAGGTTTCTGCGGGCTGGCCCGTCAGCGGGCCGGAGACGAGGATGGCGTCGGCCAGCGAGGAGAACACCGCGCTCTTGGCGCGCAGCTCGATGGGCCGCGTGTCGATGGAGGAGGCGAACTCGGCGTTGATGTTGAACAGCAGCTTGAGGTCGTCGCGGCCGAGATTGCGGCGCAGGCGCAGCGCGTCGGCGGCGTTCGGCTGCCACAGCCCCATGTCGGAGGCGAACAGGCCCGTGAAGATCTCGCGGGCGAAGCTGGCGCCGGTGGCGCAGGCAAGAGCCACGCTGGCCTGCGGATCCCACAGATAATTGACGCCGAAGGGCACCTTCAGCATCGGCTTCACCGCCATCACCACCGCCGTCATGGCGGCCAGCGCTTCCGGCGGGGCCTTGAACTGATACGGACGGTCGTTCTCGTTGCCGAACATGATCGCGTGGACGCCGCCGGCCTGCAGCTTCTCGATGTCCGAGACCACGCCGTCGATCAGTTTCTCCATGCCGCCATCGGCGTCATAGAGCGGGGAGCCGGGGAGTGCTCCGATATGCGCCATGGAGATGACGCCCTTCTTGCGCGAACCGAAGAAGTCGAATGGCATGGGATTACCTCCTGTCGGCGGCCGGAGCCGCGCCTGCAACGATGATCTGGACCTTGGCAGCCTCGAGAGCCGCCGCGAGATGGGGTGGGGGAGCCTTGTCGGTGATGAGCACGTCGACCTCGTCGAGCGCGCCGACAAAGGCCAGCGAACGGCGGTCGAACTTGCTGCTGTCGCACAGCACGACGACGGCTTCCGCCTGCTCGATGAAGGTGCGCTTCACCTCCGTGTCCTCGACGGAATAGTCGTAGAGGCCCTTCTCCGTGATGCCGGAGACGCCGATGAACACGCGGTCGAGGAAATAGGTGCGGAGCTGCGCCACGGCGGCGGCTCCGACGATGGACATCTCCACATCGCGCACCTGCCCGCCCGGCACATAGACCGGACTGCGGCCCGAGCCGAGCTGCATGGCGGCGCGCAGATTGTTGGTGAAGAGGCGCAGGTCGGCGCGGCTCGTCAGTTCCTCGGCCAGTGCGAGGGCCGTGGTGCCGACGTCGACGCCCACCGTCTCGCGCGGCTTCACCAAAGCGGCGGCTGCGCGGGCAATTGCGGCCTTGGCTGAGCCATGGTCCCGGCGGCGGCGGTCGAAGGCCGGTTCCTCGGCTTCATAGACCTCGCGCCGCACGGCGCCTCCGAAGGTGCGGTCCACGAGGCCCTGCTCCTGCAGGGCTTCCAGATCGCGCCGCACGGTCATCTCCGAGACGCCGAGGGTCTCGGCGATGCCGGACACCGAAACGAAGCCGTTACGGGTGGCGATCTCCAGGATCTGGCCACGGCGCACCTGCGCCGGAACACGGCTCGATGCAGCTTCTTCGGTGGGGATTTCCTGTGGCTTCACGCTTGTTCCCGATCAACCCTGCCCAAGAAAGTCGCACAAAGCCGCACATACTCGCAACAAGAATGTGAGATTTCGTGTTGCAGTTTGGTCATATTCGTGGAAGCATCCGGCATCGAAATGGGGTTCCGATGACGTCCGGCGTATTCGATCTCTCAGGAAAAACCGCCATCGTGACGGGTGGCGCAACCGGCATCGGCGCTGCCATCGCGCGTGCCCTGAACAAGGCCGGCGTGCGGGTGGCTGTGGCGGATATCGATCGCGCCAAGGCAGATGCCCTGGCCCTCGAATTGACCGACGGGGTCGGCATCACCGTCGACGTCACGAAGCGCCAATCGGTCGAGTCTGCCTTCGCCGAGGCGGAGGCCGCGCTGGGCGGCCTGGACATCGTCATCGCCAATGCCGGCGTCTCGTCCATGCGTCCGGCGCTGGACCTGACCGACGCGGACTGGGACTTCAACTTCGACGTCAACGCGCGCGGCGTGTTCCTGACCAACCAGATCGCCTGCCGCGGCTTCCTCGCCGCCGGGCGCAAGGGCGTCATCGTCAACACGGCTTCCTTGGCGGCGAAGGTGGGCGCGCCGCTGCTGGCACATTATTCGGCGTCCAAGTTCGCCGTGCTGGGCTGGACGCAGGGACTGGCCCGCGAGATGGCGCCGCACGGCATCCGCGTGAACGCCGTCTGCCCCGGCTTCGTGCGCACCTCCATGCAGGACCGCGAAATCCTTTGGGAGGCGGAACTGCGAAACATGACGCCGGAGGCGGTGTTCGCGGAGTATGTCTCCCTGACGCCGCTGGGCCGCATAGAGGAGCCGGAGGACGTCGCCGATGTCGTCCTGTTCCTCGCCTCGGACGCCTCCCGCTTCATGACCGGGCAGGGCGTCAACGTCACCGGCGGCGTGAGGATGGACTAGGCCCATGCCAAGGCTCGGCACCATCCTCCGGCACGCGATCCTGATCGGCTTTTCCGCCGCGATCGTCCTGCCGTTGCTCTGGGTGCTGAGGGTCAGCCTGACGGACAAGCTGACGGCCTACAAGATTCCACCCGAGATCGGGCGCGTGAGCTTCGACAATTACGTCGAGGTGTTCACGAACTACGACTTCACCTCCTGGTTCTCCAACAGCCTGTTCATCGCCTTCGTTTCCACGGCGCTGTCGCTGCCCGCCGCCACCATGATGGCCTATTCGGCGGCCCGCTTCCGCACAGGCGGCTCGCCGCTGCTGATCGCCGTGCTGGCCAGCCAGATGCTGCCGCCCATCGTGCTGGTGCTGCCCCTGTTCCTCGTCTTCACCACGCTGCTGCCGGTGAGCGGGCATGTCTCCATCATCATCGCCCACATCGCCATCAACCTTCCCTTCATGGCGTGGATGATGGTGAGCTTCTTCGAGGGCGAAACCCGCTCGCTCGAGGAAGCTGCCCGCACCGATGGCGCGACGCGCTGGCAGGCCTTCACCCGCATCACCATTCCGGTCGCTGTGCCGGGCATTCTGGCGGCTGGCCTGCTGGGCTTCATCCTCAGCTGGAACGAGTTCCTCTACGCGCTGATCCTCAGCGACCATGGCAGCCAGACCCTGGCGGTCGGGCTCGCCAGCCTTGAAACCCATGCCGGCGTCAATATCGCGCCGCTGGCCGCCGCCACTTTGCTGGCGCTCGCGCCGGTGCTGGTGCTGCTGCCGTTCCTCCAGAAGTACCTGATCAAGGGGCTGTCCCTCGGCGCCTTGAAGTAAACCACCGCACCCGCGCGGTTCGACCAACAGGAGAGCACGATGAAGCCGATGAAGACGCTGCTGTATTCGTTGTGTTTGTCAGGACTGCTGGCGGGAGGCGCCGCGCATGCGGAAACCGTCTCCATCCTCATGGAGGGCGTGCCGGACACCGAATATGTGAAGGCGCTGATCCCCGAGTTCGAGAAGGAGACGGGCATCACCGTCAATCTCGAAGTCATCAACTACGCGGAGATGCACACGAAGCTCGTTCCACAGATGGTCGCCCGCAAGGGCAGCTATTCCGCCATCGTGGTGGACTTCTACTGGGTCGGCGAGTTCGCCAAGGCCGGCTGGATGCAGCCGCTCGACAAGTACATCGAGAAGGACAAGTTCGACACCTCGGTCTACGTGCCCAAGATGCTGGATCTGGTCGGCAAGGTCGACGGCAAGACCTATATGCTGCCCTTCTACAACTATGCCATGGGCATGCTGTACCGAAAGGATCTGCTGGAAGACGAGGCCAACAAGGCCGCGTTCAAGGCAAAGTACGGCGCCGAGCTGAAGAAGCCCGAGACCTGGGATGAATACCTGAAGCAGGTCGAGTTCTTCACCAAGGACGGCAATTATGGCGTGGTGAACCAGGGCCTGCGCCCCGATCCCATCGCGATGGAATGGTCCAACTACCTGTTCGCGAACGGCGGCGAATTCGCGGGCTCCGACTGGAAGAGCACGGTAAAGGGCGAGGCCGGCAAGAAGGCGATCGAGCAATACGCCACCAACATCGAGAAGTTCGGCCCCGTCGGCGCAGCCAGCTTCGGCTTCGACGAGGCGTTCAACGTCTTCGCGCAGGGCAAGGCGTACAGCTACATCACCTACAACTTCTTCCGCGCGGCGGCGGATGACCCGGCCAAGTCGCAGGTCGTCGGCAAGGTCGAGATCGCAGCGGTGCCCGGCCAGGGGCCCGGCAAGGGCGGCAGCCTGAACGGCGCCTGGGGTTGGGCCATTCCGAAGTCGAGCCCGAACCCGGACGCCGCATGGACCTTCCTGAAATGGGTGGAGTCCAAGGACATCGCCAAGAAGCGGGCGCTGGCCGGCGGCTCGCCCACCCGCACCGACGTGTTCGACGATCCGGACGTGATCGCCAAGTCGCCCTACATGCCCGAGCTGAAGAAGCTGCTGCTGGAAAGCCACAACTTCCCGACCTTCACCTACACGCCGCAATTCGTGGAAGTGCTGGGCCGCGAGCTTTCGCTGGCCGTCGCAAAGCAGAAGGCGCCGGATGCCGCGCTGGACCAGATCGCGAAGGAATTCGACGAACTGGCCAAGAAAGACGGCAAGCAGAAGTAGTCCGATGACCGCGATCACCGCCATAGAGAGACATGACCGGCGTTTCGGCTGGCTGCTGACGACGCCGGGCCTGTTGCTCCTGGTGGCGGTGATCGCCTTTCCGGTGGGATGGGCGCTGTTCACCAGCCTGTTCGACTACACGCTGCTGGCCCCCGGCTACGAGAACTTCGTCGGCGGCGCCAATTACGCACTTGCCGTCGGAGACGGCGAGTTCCTGCACGCGGCGAAGGTGACCTTCTTCTTCGTGGTCGCGGTCGTGGTCATCGAATTCGCGGTCGGCTTCCTCGTCGCGCTGATGCTGAACGATACCGAGCGCGGCAAGAACATCTACTACCTGATCCTGCTGTGCCCGCTGCTGATGAACCCCGTGGTCGTGGGGCTCATCTGGCGCATGTTCCTGCACCCGACCTTGGGCATCGTGAACTACCTGCTCGGCCGCATCGGCATTTCCCCGGTGAACTGGCTGGGCGATGCCACCATGGCGTTCTGGACCGTGGTGTTCGTCGACATCTGGCACCAGATCTCGTTCATGATCGTGCTCTTGCTGGCAGGCCTCAGCGCCCTGCCCAAGGAGCCCTACGAGGCCGCGCGGGTGGATGGTGCCAGCGCGCTGCAAAGCTTCTGGCACATCACGCTGCCGCTGATGCGCCCCGTCATCGTGGTCACGCTGCTGATCCGCGTCATCTTCGCCATCAAGACCTACGACATCATCTACATCATGACGCGCGGCGGGCCGGGCATCGCCACCGACCTGGTCAGCTATTTCATCTACAGGCGCGCCTTCGTCAGCCTCGATCTCGGCGAGGCCTGCGCCATGGCGGGCGTGCTGCTCGTCGCCGTGCTGGCGATCACCGCCTATCTCCACCGCTCCATGCGCGCACTCTAGGAACAGTATCAATGGCCTCGATCGAACTGCGGGGGGTCTCCAAGGCCTATGCGGGTGGTGCGCTCGCCGTCCGCGACGTGAACCTTGAGATCGCGGATGGCGAGTTCATGATCTTCCTCGGGCCGTCGGGCTGCGGGAAATCCACCACGTTGCGCATGATCGCGGGGCTGGAGACCATCACCTCCGGCGATCTCATCATCGACGGCAAGCGCGTCAACGATGTCGACCCGGCGGAGCGGGACATCGCCATCGTATTCCAGAACTACGCGCTCTACCCGCACATGACGGTGCGCGACAATATGGGGTTCGGCCTCAAGCTGCGCGGTGTGCCGAAGGCGGAGATCGCCCGCCGCATCGACGGCATCGCCGAGATGCTGGGCGTCACCGTGCTGCTCGACCGCCGTCCCGCGCATCTCTCCGGCGGGCAGCGCCAGCGCGTCGCGCTGGGGCGGGCGCTGGTGCGGGAGCCACGCGCCTTCCTGCTCGACGAGCCGCTGTCCAATTTGGACGCCAAGCTGCGCGCCGTGATGCGCACCGAACTCATCAAGCTGCACCGCCGCCTCGGCACCACCATGATCCACGTCACGCACGATCAGGTGGAGGCCATGACCATGGGCCAGCGCATCTGCATCATGCGCGACGGCGAAGTGGTGCAGGTCGGTGCGCCGCTCGACGTGTATCGCGATCCCGCCGACACCTTCGTTGCCAGCTTCCTGGCCACTCCGCCGATGAACCTGCTGCCCGGGCGCATCGAGGCCGCCGGCGACGATCTGGTGGCGGTCGCGGGCGGCGTCTCGGTGCGGATACCTGCGCAGTTCCGGGCAGATTATCTCGGCTATGCCGGCAAGCCCGTCATTCTTGGCCTGCGCCCGGAGGACCTGCACGAGACCGAGCAGCGCGCCGGCGCGGCGGCATGCCCGATCCGAACCCGGATCGAGACGGTCGAAGCGCTTGGCCCGGAAACCGTGCTGACGCTAAGCGTGACGGGTGGGCAGGAACTGGCTGCACGTCTCTCCGCCGCCCGTATCTATGTGATGGGAAGCGATCTTACCCTCTACTACGATGCGGCGAAGCTGCATCTTTTCGACCCCGCCACCACGAAGCGCATCCCAAGGCTTTCCGCCGCCAATTGATGGCGGGTGGGCGCTCGCCCGCAAGGGGGCCGACCTGCCGTAAGGCTCGAGTCGGATCTGGCGGGCCACCCTTGGGGCTATGCCGCTTTGGAGGTCTGAACCTTGTACCAGTCCAGGATCTCGGCGCCGGTCGACATCACCACGCCCTCATGGCCGAGGATGTAGTCGTAGAGGGCTTCGAGATATTTGATGCGGTGCGGCGCCCCGGTCAGATAGGGGTGGATCGAGATCGCCATGACGCGCGGGATATCCGCGCCTTCCAGGTAGAGCCGGTCGAACTGGTCGCGGCCGCGCCGGAAGATCTCGTCTGAGGGGGATTGCTGGATGGCGGTCATCACCACGTCGTTGATCTCGACCGTATAGGGCACGGATACGATGTCTCCCGCGCGGGTGCGCAGCGAAACCGGCTGGTCGTCCAGCACCCAGTCGGCGACATATTCGATGCCGGCTTCCTTGAGCAGGTCGAGCGTCTCGTCGGTCTCGGTCAGGCCCGGGCTTTCCCAGCCGCGTGGCGGCTTTCCGGTGAAGCGCCTGATGGCCTCGATGGTCTGCGCGATCGCAGCCTTCTGGTCCTCGGCGCGGTGCATGGGCTGCTGCACGAAGCCGTGACCCATGAAGTCCCAGCCGGCATCCAGCGCCGCCTGGCAGGCCTGCGGATAAAGCTCGCAGCAGGTGCCGTTGACCGCGAAGCTGGCCTTGAGGCCCCGATCCGAAAGGGTCTTGAGGAAGCGCCAGAAGCCGACACGCATTCCATATTCGTGCCACGCCCAGTTCGGCACATCCGGCAGGAGCGGCTGGCCCATTGGCGGCGGCAGCACGGTGCGCGGCATGGGGCCGGTGGGGCGCCAGTTCTCGACATTGACGATGGTCCACACCGCCACGCGGGCGCCGCCCGGCAGTTCGAGGCGCGGGCGCTGGTGTATCGGCTGATAATCCAGCCGGCTGCGGAGGGTGCTTCCGGTTTCGGGCGGTGTCATGACGGGTCTCCTGACGCGTGGCGAGCTGTGCTCAGGCCGGCTCTGTTACGGGCAATGAGAGAAGGCGGCGCGCCGTGCCGCCAAGGATGGCTGCACGGTCTTCATGGCTCAGCTCCAGTGCGTCGAGCACAGAGGCGGGGCGCTCATAGCCCATGTCGAAGCAGTAGTCGCTGCCCATCAAGACCCGGTCCGGGCCAACCGCCCGGATCAGGAAGGCGAGAGCCTCATCGGAATGGGTGATCGTGTCGTAGTAGAAGCGCTTCAGATAGGGCATGGCGCCGTTCTCCAGATGCTTGAGCTCCGGCCGAATCCGGCTGCCGTGGTCGAGCCGCCCCATCAGGAAGGGCAGGGCGCCGCCGCCATGGGGCAGCACCACGTCGAGGCCGGGGAACCGGTCCATGACGCCGCTGAACGCAAGATGTGCGGCCGCGACGGCGGTGTCGAACGGATTGCCCAGCAGGTTGGACAGGAACCACGGCTTCAGCCGGTCGCCCATCCCCAGAACCTTGAGCGGGTGCAGGAAAACGGGGAGCCCTGCATCCTCGATGGCCTCGAAGACCGGCAGCAGGCTCTCGTCGGACAGGTCCATGTCGCCGATGGCGGTGCCCATATAGATGCCGCAGATGCCGGGGGCGCGGCGGATGCGCTGGAGCTCCGCCACGGCTTCCGCTGCTGCATGCACGGGCAGCATGGCGAGGCCGAAGAGCCGATCCGGGTAGCGCTCGCTGGCGCAAACCAGCTCATCGTTGAAGAGGGCGGAGAGCCGGCGCGCCAGCCCGGCTTCGGCCCAGTACACCATGGGCTGCGTCAGCGAGAGGGCCTGCGCCTGCACGCCTTGAGCGTCCATGTCCGCAATGCGCAGATCGAGGTCGATGAACCGGCGGGCCAACGGACCGGCGTGCAGCGGGCCGGCATCGATGATGGGCCCTTTCTCATGGTGCCGAACGCTGCATCCGCAGGCGCAGCCCTCATGGTCCAGGGCGTGGATGAAGCGCTCGGGGTAGTAATGGGCATGAATGTCGAGCGTGGTCGCCCGGTACGCGGACAGTGCGGCCATTGTGCCGATGCACCTGTGGTTGGGCTATCAAGCCGGTGTGGGAATGCGCTGCGGGGCGTCGGGCGAATGGGCGAGGGCGGCAACAAGGGCCCCGGCCGTGTTGTCGAGATGCCGGCGGATCACATCCTGCGCGGCTGCAGGATCACGCTTCTCGCAGGCCGCCAGCAATTCCCAGTGCTCGCCTTGTGACTGTTCGCGGCCGCGGAATGCTAGGTAGCAGCGCACATACCGTTCCACATTGCCGCGGAACTGATCGATGCTCTCGACGAGGCGCGGCCACCCGCTGGCCTCGTTGACGATGCTGTGGAATTCGTGGTTCAGGCCCATCCAGCCGTCGCCTTCGCTGGGATCGGCGACAAGGTTGTCCATGGTCCCCAGGATCTTGCGCATGCGCGACAGATGGCTGGGCTTGAGGCCGGCGACGGCGCGCCCCACGGCAAGCGTTTCCAGGGCAATGCGAATGCCGAACATCTCGACGATCTCGGAGGGTTCGAGCCGTGACACTTCGACCCCGCGATAGGGATAGACCGTCACGAAGCCCTCGGACTCGAGCTGCTTCAAGGCTTCCCGCACCGGCATGCGGCTGACGCCGAGCTGGGCGGCAATGTCGTTCTGGTCGAGCTTCTCGCCCGGGGGCAGCCGTCCGTCGACGATGGCGGCCTTCAGCAGCTGAAGAACCGCATCCTTGCGGCTGAGCGGGGTGCCGATGAGCTTCTGTTCCTCCGCAGTCAGCCTCATCCACGCCCCCTTGCCATTGCACGATTTATAATCATGCCCGCTGCATAATCATCAGCCTTGCAAACTGAAATCTAATATATCAGTCTGAGCTCCGCAACCTGCCGTCGCGAGCGACTTCTCAGGTGCCGATAACACTGTGCCACCAAATGGAGGCTATGATGCAAGCTGTTCTGAAAAAGATGATCCTCGGTGGAATCGTTGCGGCCGGCTGTATCGGCGCCGCAGGGATGGCGATGGCCAAGGACCTCGGCACCTTCCGGATGATGTTTCCTGTCGAGAGCGTGAACCAGTACCATCCATTCTTCATCGCCGAGACAAAGGGCTACTTCAAGGAAGAGGGCCTGAAGGTCGAATACCAGGATGCAGGCGGTTCCAGTGCGGCCATCCAGCAGGTGCTTGCGGGCAATGCCGACGCTGCGCTCCCCGCGCCGAGCGCCTTCCTGAACGCGGTGGCGAACGGCCACGACCTGCGCTGGATCTACTCCTACCAGTACGCCAACATCTTCACGCTGGCGGCCACGAAGGAGTCCGGCATCGCCACCATCGCCGATCTCAAGGGCAAGAAGGTCGGCGTGTCCGATCTGGCCGGCGGCGAAGTCCCGCTTGTGCAGGCGGTGCTTGCCGCAGCGGGGCTGAACGAGGGTGACGTGCAGATCGTGCCTGTGGGCGACGGCTCGGCGCTGACCGTTCAGGCGCTGCAGAACAAGCAGGTCGACGCCTATTCATCCAGCCTGTTCGACATCGCGTCCATCCGCGCGCGGGGCATCGACCTCGTAACCATCCTGCCCAAGGAAGCGCAGGACTTCCCGGCCAACGGCGTCGTCGTGACCGCCGCCGCGCTGGAGAAGAACCGCGAGAAGTATCAGGCTTTCCTGCGTGCGGTCGCGAAGGCCGTGGTCTACACGGCCGCGCATGATGCGGAAGCCTTCGCCGAGGCCAAGAAAATTCGTCCCGAAGAGTTCGAGGACGAGGCCGTCGCCAAGAACTTCTGGGAAGCCGCCCACACCCTGAAGACACCGCCGGCCGAGTTGAAGGACCAGCCGATCGGCACGCACTTCACGCCTGGCTTTAAGGCCTTCCACGACTTCCTGCGCACGGGCTCCGAGCAGGAGGGCGGGCTCGCGAAGGATGTGGATCTGGCAAAGGTGCTCGATTCCTCGCTGATCCCGGCTGCCAACGATTTCGACAAGGCGGCCATTGCGAAATGAGCATGGCGGACACCACAACGGCGGGCGGCGCATCAGCGCCGTCTGTCATGCCGATCATCGAGGCGCGCGGCCTCGCGAAGGATTTCGTCATCGATGGCGTGCCGGTCACCGCCCTGAAGGGTGTCGACCTCGCCATACGGAAGGGCGAGTTCATCTCCTTCGTCGGCCCCAGCGGCTGCGGCAAGTCCACGCTTCTCAACATGGTTGCCGGCCTTCTTCCGCAGACCGCCGGCGAGGCGTTCTTCGAGGGCCGCCCCATCCTGGAGCCTTCACGGCAGGTCGGCTTCATGTTCCAGTCGCCGGTGCTGCTGGCGTGGCGGACCGTCGAAGAGAACGTGCTGATGCCCGCCGAGGTGTTCGGCATCGACAAGAATACGCTGCGTGATCGTGCCCGCTCCGTCATCGAGGCGGTGGGGCTGGGCAGCTTCCGCCAAGCCTATCCGCGGCAGCTCTCGGGTGGCATGCAGCAGCGCGTCTCGCTGGCGCGGCTGCTGACCTATGAGCCCAAGGTGCTGCTGATGGACGAGCCGTTCGGCGCGCTGGACGAATTCACGCGCGAGGCCATGAACCTCGAACTCCTGCGGATAACGCAGGCCGCCGGAATCACGGTGTTGTTCGTCACCCACAATATCTCCGAAGCCGTCTTCATGTCGGACCGCGTGGTGGTGATGACGCCGCGCCCGGGCAAGGTGTCCGGCGTCGTGTACGTGGATCTGCCCCGTCCGCGTGAGATCGCCCAGTTGCAGGATCCGCGCTTCACCGAACTGAACTTCACCGTCAGGAAACTACTCGGGCAGGGCCATGACACACACTGACCAGGCCGTTCCCGTCCGCCGCCCGGCCGATGCCGGCAAGATGAAGTACCGGCTGTACTCCATCGGCATTGCCGTGGCCGTTCTCGCCGCGTGGGAACTGGCGCCCCGGCTCGGCCTTGTCTCGCCGATCATCCTGCCGGCCTTCAGCGCCGTCATGTCCGCGCTGTTCTCGCTGGTGACGACCGGCTTCTTCATGCGCCACTTCCAGGTGACGCTGAGCGAGATCCTCATCGGCTTCTTCCTCGGCACCTTCATCGGGCTCGGGCTCGGCACCGCTCTGGCGATCTGGCCGGCTGCGAAGAAGATCACCTATCCGTTCATCGTCGGCTTTCAGGCCATCCCGAAGATTGTCTTCGCACCGCTTTTCATCGCCTGGTTCGGCTTCGGCCAGAGCTCGAAGGTCGTGATGGCGGTCGTCATTTCCTTCTTCCCGGTGCTGCTCAACACCATGGTGGGGCTGGAAAGCGTGCCGGACGATGCCCGCAAGCTGATGCGTTCGTTGAAGGCCACGCCCATGCAGACCTTCCGCAAGGTCTCGCTGCCGCACGCGCTGCCGGTGATCTTCGCGGGCGTGAAGGCCGCCCTGACCTTTGCGGTGATCGGCGCCATCGTCGGAGAATTCGTCGGCGCGTCCGAGGGGCTGGGCTATCTGGTGGACCTCTACAACCATCAGCTTCGCATCGACCGGGTTTTCGCAGTCGTCGTCGTGCTGGCCGGCATCGGCGCGGGAGGCTATTTCGTTCTGGAATGGCTTGATCGCCGGCTGATCTTCTGGCGCTCCAGCGACACGCAGTAGGAACCAGCGATGACAAAGCCGAAGGTGAAGGTGGTCGTGCTTGGCGGCACGATCACCATGATGCCCACAGCGGAGGGCGGCATCCAGCCGAGCGTGCGCGGCGAGGATCTTGTCGCTGCCGTGCCCGGCTTGTCCGACGTGGCCGATATCGACGTCGCGACGCCTTTTCTGAAGCCCGGCTCTTCATTGTCGTTCGAGGATTTGGCTGAGGTCTATCGCGTCGTCCGCGATGCGCTTGACCATGGAGCGGCTGGCGCTGTCGTGGTGCAGGGCACCGACACGATCGACGAGACGGCCTTCGTGCTCGACCTTCTGCATGCCGGTTCCCAGCCCCTTGTGGTGACAGGGGCGATGCGCGGAGCCGCCGCCGCAGGTGCCGACGGCCCAGCGAACCTGTTGGCGGCTGTGACGCTTGCCGCGAGCGGTACCCCGGATCTTGGGGCCTGCGTGGTGCTGAACGACGAAATTCATGCTGCGCGCTTCGTGGCCAAGGGCCATACGGCCTTGCCGTCCGCGTTCGTCTCGCCGGGATTTGGCCCCATCGGCCACGTCATCGAAGGGCGTGCCCGCGTGCCGCTGATGCCCCGCCGCGTGGATGCGGGCCTTGCGGGAACGTCGCCTCCAATGGGGCGCGTGGCGATCATCAAGATTGCCCTTGGTGATGATGGCTCCTTGATCGGTGCGGCGCTAGGCGCTGGCTATTCGGGTCTGGTCGTGGAAGCCATGGGAGCCGGGCATGTTCCGATGGCCGTTCTGGATGCCGTGACGGAGGCGGCATCGCGCATACCCGTCATTCTCGCCACACGAGTGCCGGGCGGACCGGTCTACCGCGAGACCTATGGCTTTCCCGGATCGGAGCGGGACCTGATCGCGCGGGGGCTCGTTCCCGCCGGCCTTCTGCCCCCCACGAAAGCCCGCATCCTGCTGTCCTTCCTGATTGCAGGCGGCGCGTCGGCACAGAGGATCAGCCAGGTTTTTGCAGCTTACGGCTAAGTTACCGGCGGCGCACCTGAGCTTTGTGCTGATCGAGTAAAGTGCTCAGGTCCGCCGTGGTCGGCAAACCCTGGATCACACCGTGCCTTTGCACGCAGAATGCCCCCGAGGCCGAGCCTGCGCGCAAGCAGTCTTCGAAGTCCTCTCCTCTCAGGAGTGATGCGCAGAACGCTGCCGTGAATGCGTCTCCGGCGCCGAGAGGGTCGACGCAGGGCACCGAAAAAGCCGGCACCCGGCAGGGGGGATGAGACCTGCGGAACGCAATCAGCCCCCGGTCCCCACATGTAACGATCAGCGTACCGGGTCCCGATGAGAGGACGACGTCAGCAAGTGCGCCGTAGCCTTCCGCCCCGTTACCTACATCGAGCCCTGATTGCCGGCCAAACTGCTCCGCTTCCACTTCGTTGACGATCAGTGTCGAGACCAATCCCAGGAGGCGACCTGAAATCGCCCGGAATGGCGACGGATTGAGCACCGTCTCAACCCCCGATGACCGTGCCATGCTGAAGGCTTCGATCAGCACCTCGTCGCACGTCTCGAACTGCCCGATGACAAGCGACGCCCCGTAAAGCCCGCGCGCCATGTCCTCCTTGGCAAGCAGGAGATTGGCGCCAAGGCCGATCGCGACCCGGTTGTCCCCCGCCTCATCGCTGATCCCCACTCCCGTGCCCGTCGAGCCGTCCTTCTCGAGAACGCGGATGCCGGGCAGACCGAAGTCGCTCAGAGCTTTTGTAGCCATGTCCCCGAAGGCGTCGTTGCCCGTGGCGAGAATTCCAGCCACTGCGATTCCCAGGCGGTGAAGACCCAGGGCTACATTGAACCCCTTGCCGCCGGGCTCCACCAGAACGGACAGCGCGGCTGCGCTTTCTCCGGCGGTCGGCATCCTTGGAACACGCGCACAACACGCGACGACAAAACTCGCTATCACGAATGCGCAAGGTGGGTCTGACATGGGGCCTCGTACTTGACAGCGGCTCACCGTCTGGTCCCCACCATTGTTCATGGACGAAGCCGTTTTTGCAAAAGGCGCACAGGATCGCGCGCCGGGAACAAGGTACAGCCCGGGATCGCTCATCAGCCTCCTGCAGATCGATGACCGCGCAGGACCGATCTATCGGCAACTCGAACAGCGGATCGTGCACCTGATCCGGACGGAAGTTCTGGAGGCAGGATCGGTTCTCCCGGCGGAGCGGCAGCTTGCCGAAGCACTGGGGGTCAGCAGGACCACGGTCCAGCACTGCTACAACAATCTGCGCCGCAGCGGCCTGCTGGGAGGGAAGGGCCGCTCCGGATCGAGCATCCAGCCGCTTCGCCTGAACACGGGCATGGACCGGTTGAAGGGCTTCACCGAGGAGATGCGCGATCTCGGGCGGGTGCCAAGCTCCGAAATCCTGCAATGCGAACAGGTCGAGGATCGCTCGATAGCATCGGTCTTTGGACTGCCTTCGACCGCTCCATTGTTGAAGCTCGTCCGCATTCGCCGGGGCGACAGCACGCCCATGTCGAGGGAGGTCGCCTGGTACGATCTGTCCGCGGCGCCCGACCTTCCAAAAGCCGACCTCACGGGATCGGTCTACGACGTCCTGAAGAAGATCGGCGTGCAGTTGACCCATTGCGAGCAGAGCATAGAGGCTGCCTCTTCCTCAGAGGAGGAAAGCGCGATTTTCGGCTTCCAGTCCGCGCAACCCTGCCTGCTCATCAAGCGGCGGAGCTATACGTCCGATCACCGGATGATCGAATATGTCGAGGGGCTGTTCCGGGGAGACGCCTACGTCTACAGCCTGAAGCTCCATGTCTGAGGTGCGGGCGATGTTGCTTAAATGCTGCGGCCCTTAGCCAAACGTCTAACTCCAATGGACGGGTCCAAAAAGAGTCCATAAGCTCACCCCGCTGATCCATGCAGGTGGATCGACGGGGGGATGACATGAACTCGCTACGACCGGAAACCCGGGCTGCATTTCGCAACGCCCCCTCTCGTCCGCGCCGTCCCGGTGCAGGTTCGCCCTCGCGCAGAAGGCTCGAACTCCTGGCGATCGCTCTTCTGGCCTCCACGGCCTTGGTAGCGATTGCAGCTCCCCTGTCCCCGGCGACGGCGCAGGTGCTGATCGACCAGAGCGGCGGCGATGGTGGCACTGGAGCGCCGAGTGTCGTCGGATTCACGGGCGGTGACGGCGACCCCGGCCTGAACATCGACAACACGATCGGCGCCGATGTCTTGACCGGCGGGCCGGGCAACGCGGCCTATACCGGCAGGGTCAATGGCGGGAACGGGGGCACGGGCGGCCTCGGCGTGCCGGCTTTTTTCGGAACCTACGGCGAAGGCGGCAATGGCGGCGTCGGCGGCAATGGCGGCTCGGTGATCCTGCGGAGCGGGGTTGCCCTCTCCACGTCCGGGCCGGGCGCTCACGGGATGGTGGCCACGGCGCGGGGCGGCAGAGGCGGTGACGGCGGCAGCGCCGGCGGCCTGGTGGCGATCGGCGGCAATGGCTCACGCGGAGGTAATGGCGGGAGCGCAAACGCCGTGGTGCTGCCCGGCGGCAGGATTTCGACCACCGGGGACGTTGCGTTCGGCATCCTGTCCATCGCCGATGGCGGCAATGGCGGGACGGGCGGCGGCGTCGGCGGGCTCGGCGCCGATGCGGGCGACGGCGGAAGCGGCGGTTATGGCGGATCGGCACGAGCCGAGAACGCGGGCGAGATCATCACCGGCGGAACATTTTCCAGCGGCATGGTGGTGCGCAGCTCCGGAGGTGTCGGCGGCGAAGGTGGCGGTGGCGGCGGTCTTGTCGGCCTCGGCGGCAATGGCGGCGCGGCGACCTTGGGCGGGCTGGCGGAGGGCATCAATTCGGGGCTGATCCAGACCGGCGGAGATTTCGCCACAGGAATGCTGGTCCAGTCGGTCGGCGGCGGCGGCGGCAGCGGCGATGGAGCGTTCGGCCTTGCCTATGGCGGCGGCGGCGCGGGCTCCTCCGGCAATGATGGCGGGACGGCCATCGGCACCAGCACGGGGACCATCCGAACCAGCGGACGCGATGCCATCGGCATGTTCGTGGAAACGCTCGGCGGGGGTGGTGGCAATGGCGGCGGTGCGGGCGGGCTCGTGGCCGTGGGCGGCAGCGGAGCCGGTGGCGGCGATGCCGGAAGCGCCACGGGCAATCTCGGCGGCACGATCTCGACCTCCGGTATCGGCGCTCATGCCGTGCTCATCCAGTCGGTCGGCGGCGGCGGCGGCAATGGCGGCTTTGCCGGCGGCGTCGTCTCGGTGGGCGGCTCGGCAGGCACGGGCGGAACGGGCGGGCAGGTCACGGTCAATGCGGCCGGCCCGGCTCTGGACATAGACACCACCGGCAGCACCGCGATCGGTATTCTCGCTCAGTCGGTTGGCGGTGGCGGCGGCAATGGCGGCCTCGCCGTGGGAGTGGGGCCGGTTGCCGTCAATCTGGGCGGTTCCGGCGGCTCCGGCGGGGCGGGCGGCGGGGTCGCCGTCAATCTTGGCGCGGGTGCCCTCGACACCATCGGCGAGCGCTCGACGGGCCTGCTGGCGCAATCCATCGGTGGCGGCGGCGGCAATGGCGGCCTTGCCGCCTCGGTCGGCGCGGTGGTCAGCGTGGCGGTGGGTGCCAGCGGCGGCGGCGGCGGGACGGGTGGCGCCGTCGGTGTGGCATCCGGGCTGGATATCACCACGAATGGCGGTCTCGCGCACGGCGTCCTCGCCCAGTCGGTGGGCGGCGGCGGCGGCAATGGCGGCGGCTCGCTCGCGTTCTCGCCCGGCATCGTCAGCGTCGCTGTCGGCGGCACTGCGGGCGGCGGCGGCGATGGCGGCGGCGTGTCGCTCGCGAATTCCGGCGACATCATCACGCGCGGCATCGGCAGCAACGCACTCTTTGCGCAATCGGTTGGCGGCGGTGGCGGCGAGGGCGGCTACGCTGTCGCGGGTTCTGTCGGCGTCGCGCTCTCGCTGGGCGGCAAGGGCGGCACGGCCAGCAATGGCGGCGATGTCGGCCTGTCCTCGTCCGGCAAGATCGAGACGTTCGGAGCCGAGGCGGCCGGTGTGCTGGCCCAGTCCGTGGGCGGAGGCGGCGGCAATGGCGGCATCGCCGGTTCGGTCGGGCTGTCGCTTCCCGCAATCGCCATTGGCGGCGGCGGCTCGGCCGGCGGCAATGGCGGCGCGGTGACGGTGGGTGTCACGGGCGGATCGATCTTCACCGAGGGGCGGCGGTCCTTCGGCATTCTCGGGCAGTCCATCGGCGGCGGTGGCGGCAATGGCGGTGGCTCCTTCGGCATCTCCGGTGGTCCGGCCACGGTTGTCCTGGGCGGCGCCGGCAGCGCGGCGGGCAATGGCGGGAACGTCACGGTCGCAAGCAATGTCGCCGTCGCGACGCGGGGCGACCTGGCCCATGCCGTCTTCGCGCAATCCATCGGTGGCGGCGGCGGCAACGGCGGCTTCGCCACGGGGGCGACGCTTGGCGGGCCGGCGGTGGCCGTCGGCGGCTCCGGCAGTTCCGGCGGCAATGCCGGAGCGGTACGCGTCGAGACGACGGGCACGCCCGACACTCTGATCTCGACAAGCGGGCAGAACGCCATCGGCATCCTGGCCCAGTCCATCGGCGGCGGCGGTGGCGATGGCGGCCTCTCGGCGGCCTTGTCCACGGCGGTCACGATCGGCGTTGGCGGCAGCGGCGGCAATGGCGGCACCGGCAGCACGGTCGACGTCCTCAACCGGCAGTCAATCACTACGGGGGGCAACCTGTCCCACGGCATCCTGGCCCAGTCCGTCGGCGGCGGCGGCGGCAATGGCGGCTCCGTCGGCACCTTTACGGCCAGCATCATCGCGGTTTCCGTCTCCGTCGGCGGCGATGGCGGCAATGGCGGCACCAGCGCGAAGGCGTCGGTGGACCATTCCGGCGACATCACCGTTGCGGGACGTGGCGCAAAGGGCATCATCGCCCAATCGGTCGGCGGGGGCGGCGGCAGCGGCGGCGACACGTTCGCCGGCTCTGCCAACGCGATCATCTACTATCCCATCCCGTCCGCCGGCATCTCGGTCGCGGTCGGCGGCTCGGGCGGCCTCGGCGGCAATGGCGGAGAGGTCAGCGTCACGGCGAGAGGCGACATCCTCGCCGGATCGGCCGAGATGTCGGGCGGCATCGTGGCCCAGTCCATCGGTGGCGGCGGCGGCAATGGAGGGCGCTCCGATGCCCTGTCGGTCGGCCTCAACTCCGTCCTGAATGCGTCGATCTCGGTCGGCGGCACGGGTGGAGGCGGCGGCGACGGCGGGCTCGTCACCGTCAACACCGGCGTGGATGCGACGGGCGGCTCGATCCGCACCGGCGGTGCGCAGTCCGTTGGCGTGCTGGCGCAGTCCATTGGCGGCGGCGGCGGCAATGGCGGCGCGAGCTATGCGATGGCGGGCTCGGTCCCCTCCTTCAACGGTTATCCCACGGGCACGATCGCGGTGACCGTCGGCGGCTTCGGCGGCGATGGCGGCTCGGCCGGCAATGTCGACGTCACCAACGCGATGGCGATCACCACCTTGGGCGATCAGAGCGCGGCGGTGGTTGCACAGGCGATTGGCGGCGGCGGCGGCTCGGGCGGCTACGCGAACAGCGATTCCGGCATCATCGGAGGCAGCACGTCGAGCTTCACGCTGACGGCTTCGGTCGGCGTCGGCGGGTTCGGCGGTGACGGCAATGTCGGCGGCGAGGTGCGGGTGGCCAACACCGGCGCACTCGAGACCACGGGAGCGTTCTCGGGCGGAATACTGGCCCAGTCGATCGGCGGCGGCGGCGGCTTCGGTGGGAACACGACCGGCAAGGTCGACAACTCGTTTTCGACGAGCAGCAGTTCGGTCACGGCGACGGCAAATGTCGGCGGGTTCGGCGGCACCGGCAATGACGGCCGTCTGGTGGATGTCGACAATTCCGGCACCATCACCACGCGCGGCTTCGGCTCCAGCGGCATCACGGCGATGTCGGTTGGCGGCGGCGGCGGCGCCGGCGGCACGAGCGCGGGCAAGATCGATGCCGGTGATGCCGGCGATGTCCTCGTCGGCGTGTCGGTGGGTGTCGGCGGCTTTGGTGCCGATGCGGGCGATGGCGGCGTGGTGGATGTGGGCAATGCAGCGCTGATCCGGACCATCGGCGATTACGCCTTCGGCATCAGCGCCAGCTCCATCGGCGGCGGCGGCGGCTCCGGTGGGTCGGCGACAACGGGCGCATCGGGCGAATACGCGATCGGCGGCGGGCTGGGCGGCTTCGGCGCGGCTGGCGGCAAGGGCGATCTCGTGACGGTCCGCAACGCGGCGGCCGGCACGATCCTGACCTCGGGTGCCGGCTCCGTCGGCATCCTCGCGCAGTCCATCGGCGGCGGCGGCGGCAGCGGCGCGGGCGGTGAGGCCCAGGCAGAGGGTGAGACGGTCGGGGTCAGCCTTGCAGTTGGCGGCTTCGCTGGCGCGGGTTCGGACGGCGGCGCCGTTCTGGTAGACAACGCCGCCGTGATCGGCACCGAAGGCTTTCAGGCCCATGGCATCCTGGCCCAATCCGTGGGTGGCGGCGGCGGCAATGGCGGCTCTGCCACTTCGGGGGCGGAGGCTGAATATGCGATCGGCGGCGGCCTCGGCGGCTTTGGCGCCTCCGGCGGTATCGGCGGCGCGGTCGATGTCCTGAATTCCGGCTTCGTGACCACGTCCGGCGTCGGCGCGGTAGGCATCCTGGCCCAGTCCATCGGTGGCGGCGGCGGGAATGGCGGCGGCGGTAATTCCAAGGCGGAAGGCGCAAGCGTGTCCGTCGCCGTCACAGTGGGCGGCTTTGCGGGAGCGGGCGCCACGGGTGGCGCCGTTGGCGTCGACAATTCGGGCATCGTCTACACGCGCGCGGCTCAGGCGCACGCCATCCTCGCGCAGTCCATTGGTGGCGGCGGCGGCAATGGCGGTTCCGCCGGCGCGACGACGGGCGGCGACGCCGACGTGCAGGTTGCGCTCACGCTGGGCGGCTTCGGCGGCGAAGGCGGAGCGGGCGGTGCCGTCGAGGTGCTCAACCGCACCACCGGCACCATCCTTACCGAGGGCCAAGCCGCCTATGGCGTGTTCGCGCAATCGGTCGGAGGCGGTGGCGGCTCGGGCGGGGCCGGCAGTTCCTCCACCGGCGAAGGCGATCTTGGCATCGCGCTCAGCGTCGGCGGCTTTGGCGGCGCCGGCAACACAGGCGGTTCGGTGCTGGTGGACAATGCAGGCGCCATCGGCACCCTCGGCGCCCTGTCGCACGGCATCTTCGCGCAGTCGGTCGGCGGTGGTGGAGGGGCCGCCGCGGGCGGGTCGAACACGTCCAGCGCTGATATGTCGATCGGCGGCGGCTATGGCGGCAGCGGGGCGGCCGGAGGCGATGGCGGCTCCGTCACCGTGCTGAA
The DNA here is from genome assembly GCF_033898525.1 of Terrihabitans rhizophilus. Lineage (NCBI taxonomy): Bacteria > Pseudomonadati > Pseudomonadota > Alphaproteobacteria > Hyphomicrobiales > Terrihabitans > Terrihabitans rhizophilus. The sequence continues at coordinate 363,342 of NZ_JAXAFJ010000003.1, forward strand.
CAGCGGCAGCATCACCACGCAGTCGGCGGGTGCGCTGGGCATCTTCGCCCAGTCGGTGGGCGGCGGCGGGGGCTATGGCGGCGTCATGTCGACCTCGTCATCGGCCGACGGTGCCTATGCGCTCGACCTCGGCGGCGTCGGGGGCGCCGGCGGCAATGGCGGCGATGTTCTCGTGAACGTCTCCGGCAGCATCGAAACATTCGGCCGGCAGGCGCACGGCGTGGTGGCGCAGTCCGTCGGCGGCGGCGGCGGCTATGGCGGCGACGCGGGCGGCAATGCCTCCACCGCCCTGGCCATCGGCGGCCTTGGCGGTGCCGGCGGCGATGGCGGCGACGTCACCGTGATCCGCAGCGGCACCATCGTGACCCATGGCGCGGACTCGATCGCGATCATCGCGCAGTCCGTCGGTGGCGGCGGTGGCTTCGGCGGTTCCGGCTTCGGCCGCTTCACCACGGGCGGGCAGGGAGATGGACCCGATTCCATCGGATTCAACACACCCGGAGGCGGCACGGGCACGGGTGGCGCCGTCACCATCGTCCAGACGGGCGAAGTGTTCACGGAAGGCAGCCGCTCGCATGGCATCGTGGCACAGGCCGTCGGCGGCGGCGGCGGTGCCGGCGGCACCGACCAGCTTGCACTCGGCCAGTCCGGGGCCGGCTC